>JBGTMU010000160.1:0-26022 GCA_041743405.1 Longimicrobiales bacterium
AGCGCCTATTCCGACGACTGAAAGCCTTTCGGCGGATCTTTTCCCGCTACGACAAGCTCGACGTAATGTTCGCCGCCTTCATCCACTTCGCACTCATCGCCGAGGCTCTCCGGCCTCAGTTAGTGTGAACAGGCCCTAGGACGAGGCGTAGGCCGCATTCTCCCGGATGTACCCCTCGGTGAGATCACAGCCGAGCGCGAGTGCCTTCCCCCCACCCACTCCGAGATCGATCTCGATCTCGATCGGATCCCTTGATAGAAGGGTTCTCACATCCTCGTCCGCGAAATCGCTCCGCACCCCCCCGGACACGACCTCCACCCCCTGGATCCGAGCCGAGACCGTCTCGGGTACGATGCGGCAGGTCACGCACTTGCCGACGGCCATCAGGATCCGGCCCACATTGGGATCGGCCCCGTAAGCCATTGTCTTGACGAGGGGCGAGTCCGAAACGGCTCGTGCGACCGTCCGTGCCTCTTCGGGGGTGAGCGCGCCGGTCACCCGGACGCGGATCAGCTTGGTGGCGCCTTCGCCGTCTCTTGCCACCTTTTCGGCCATCGCCAGACAGATGGCCGCAAGTGCATCGGCGAACCTGTTCCGGTCGACAGGTCCGGCGAGCCCGTTCGCCATGATGGCGACGGTGTCCGAGGTGCTCGTATCGGTATCGACAGACATCACTTCGAAGCTGTCCCGGGAAGCCCGCCGCAGCAGACGATCCAGCTCGAGTGCCGGGATCTCCGCGTCCGTGAAGAGATAGACGAGCATGGTCGCGAGGTTCGGGGCGATCATTCCAGCCCCCTTCCCCACCGCGGTCAGCGTTGCATCCCCGATTCCGATGGAGATCGCCTTCGGGACGGTGTCAGTGGTCATGATCGCCCGGGCGGCGAGGAGCGGGTCCGACCCCAGATCCGCAGCCATCCCCTTCAGTCCGGCCTCGATCTTCTCGATGGGGAGTCTCCGCCCGATCACCCCGGTGGAACTCATCAGCACGAGTTCTTCTGCAACTCCCAGCTCGATTCCTGCGGCTCGCGCCATTCTCCGGGCATCGTCGATCCCGCGTTCACCCGTGGCCACGTTGCTGACCTTCGAATTCACGACGATCGCCTGGAGGCGGCCACTTCGAATCCGTTCTCGCCCCACGATGATCGGGGCCCCCGGAAAGTGGTTCCTCGTGAAGAGCGCAGCGGCCTCGGCGGGCACCTCGGAGACGAAGAGGGCGAGATCGGTTCCCGAGGCCTTGATCCCACAGTTTCGTGCGGCGGAGCGAAATCCCCGGGGGAAGCGGGGGGCCGGGTGGAAGTCCATTCAGAGTACGAGGAGAAGCGGGGGGAGGGATGTGGCCGCCGCCGCCGCGACCGATGGCTCCGGGGCGAACGGAGCGATCAGGAGGCGCGTCGCCGTACCTGGGCGGGGCGCAGGTCGTTGGCCATCCGCCGAAAGCTGTCCGCCAGCCTCGTCTGACCCGATGCCTCCGCACGATCCGCCTGCACCAGCAGGCGCCGGATCCGCTCCGGAGCTGGAAATTGAATGTGGATCATGGCCGCGTCTCCTTTCGATGCGCCCCCTGGCATGGTTTCCTCCCGTCCTTACGGAAGAAACGACCCGGGGTTTCGAAATGTGACGCATTGTCAGCGCGATCCCGTTGCCCGGGCGACTTCGGCCTCTGCTGCGATGTAGCCGAATGCGGGCCACTGCTCCGGCGCATCCAGGATCGTCTGGAAGATGCTCATCGCCTCGTCCTCGGCTCCCTGGACGAAGAGGTGCCAGGCTCCGATTCCGTAGGCCATGGTCGTCCCACCCAGCGATCCGGGAGATTCATCACCCGCTACCCGCTCTACGGGAAGGTCGCCCCTGAAGAGCAGGAGGAGCCGATGGTACGAGTCATTCTCGACGACCTCCTCGGCCGCAGGAAGCCCCTCGAGGAGCGCCGCCGCGCCCGCCGTCTGCCCGAGCCGGAGCCGCGTCAGGTAAAGCCAGTAGCGGGTAGCCACCTGGAGGTCCGGGTTGAGTGAAACCTCCAGGCATTCGGTCCAGGCGGCCTCCGCCGCCGCGAAATCTCCCTGGAGGTAGTGCGCCAGGGCCAGATGGTACCAGAGGTTGAACTGCAGAGAGCTGAGGGGGATGCCTGCCGCGTTCGGCATTCCGTCGGGTTCGATCTCGTGCGGGAGCCCCTGAGCCCGGACCGTTCCTTCCGTGAGGTCCGAAACGGCCCGATCGAATTCCCGGATCGAGATCCACCTGTGCCCCCGGTGCCGGAGGAAGCGCGGATCGTCGGGGAAGAGGGCCATCCCCTCGGAGAAGGTCGCGATGGCCTCGCGGTAGAGGCCCAGGTAGGCTTCACGACGCCCCACCCAGATCCAGGCATCGGGATCGCCCGGATCGGCTTCCAGCGTCGCGCGGGCTCCGCCGAGATCGGCCTCGCGCGCGGTTCGGAGATCCTCGGTCAGCGGCGGGGGGAAAAGGGTTTCGCCGAGGAGCGAGACGGCCTGGGCACCCTCGGGGAGTGCGGCCTCCAGTGTGGATTCGGGAGGGACCTCGGGATCCATTCCTTCCTCTGCGCATCCCGTAACCAGAACGCTCGCCACCGCGATCACCAGCAGCCGCCTCCATCGGGAAAATCGAAGCATGTCTTCCTCCTCGTTCGAGTGCATCAGAACTGATTCCCCTCCATCGCGTTTCCCCTTTCGTCCAGCGCCTCACGGACCGTCGCCGCGAGCTGGCCGGAACCGAAGGGATGTCGCAGGATCCGGGTATGCGGGGTTGCCCCGCCCGCGCCCGGCGACCCGCCCTGGCCCCGGCTCGCCACGAGTACCACCGCAAGAGCGGGACGATCCACCCGCATTCTCTCGGCCAGCTCGGCCCCCTCGCCGCGCGAGTGCACTGCATCGCAGACAAGAAGATCGACTCCCGCCGGGTTTCGGAGGAATGCGGCGAGGGCCTCGAGCGCGCTCTCGGTCGGAGTCACCCGGTATCCGGCTGACTCGAGCACACTCAGCATGGTGGTGCGAAGATGAGCGTCTTCGGCAACCAGCAGAATCGCCTCGGTTCCACCCACGGTCGGCTCAGGCTCGATGAGCCCCGACGCAGGGAACCAGAGCTCGAAGGTGGTCCCCTTTCCGGGCCGGCTGTGGACCAGCACGTGCCCCCGCGCCTGCTTCATGACCCCGTACACGATCGCGAGCCCGAGCCCGGTACCCCCGTCCACGTCCCGGGTCGTGAAGAAGGGCTCGAATATGCGTTCCAGGGTTTGCGCGTCCATCCCGGCCCCCGTGTCGCCCACGCTCAGCACCACCCAGTTTCCGGGTTCCACACCGCGCGCGAGTTCGAGTCCCGTCTCATTGACGATCCGAAGCTCCGTGCAGAGGGTCACCGCACCGCTCCCCTCGATCGCATCGCGCGCGTTCACCGCAAGATTGACGAGGGTCTGCTCGAGCTGGGACGGATCGATCTCGATCTGGAGCGGGGTCCCGGCGAGTACCTCCTCGATCTGGACCCGCTCGGGGATGAGGCGCCTGAGCATCTGCGCCAGCTCCCGCACGGTTTCGTTCAGATCGATCTGGCGGGGGCGGGTCCGATCCCGCCGACCGAAGGTGAGGAGCTGACGGACCAGGGCCCCGGCCCGATCGACGGCCCGATCCATCTCGTCCAGATCCCCCGCGTGCGATGCGCCTGATTCACGGGCGAGCGCGTCCCCGAGGAGATCGAGACGGCCGCGGATCACGGTCAGGATGTTGTTGAAGTCGTGCGCGATCCCGCCGGCCAGGCGTCCGAGTGCCTCGAGCCGCTGGGCGTGCGCCAGCTCTTCCTGCAGCGCCTGACGATCGGAGATATCCCGCGTGACACCGATGAGTCGGGGTTCCTCCCGCCCCCCAAGACCGTCCACGCGTGCGCCCTTGGTCTCGAGCCAGATCATCTCTCCGCTCTTCCGGAAGGCTCGAAACACCACGGCGCCCTGTTCCTCTCCCGCCAGCTTGCGCCCGATCGCCGCCTGAAAGTCCGGTAGGTCCTCGGGATGGAGGAAGTCGGAGAGGGGCATCCCCACCACCTCTTCCGGCATGTAGCCGAGGATTTCCTCGAGCGAGGGAGACGCGTAGAGGATTCGGCCATCGGCATCATGGAGCGATACCAGGTCGATCACATGGTCCGCCAGCATCCGGTAGCGTTCCTCGGCTTCCCGGAGAGCGATCTCATTTTCCTTCGCCTGCGTCACATCCACGAACATGCCTCGAAGCCCCGCGGTCGAGCCGTCGGCCCCACGCACGACCCGGACCAGGTCATGGAGCCATACCGTGTGGCCGTCACGGTGGATGACGCGGTACTCGAAGGAATGATCGAGCCCGGCCGCCACCCGATTCTGACAGAACTCGACGGCGCCGGATCGGTCTTCGGGGTGCAGGATCTGAACCCAGAAGTCCGGGGAGGCGAGGCACTCCTCGGGGGAGTAGCCCAGGACCCTGGTTGCCCCCCTGCTCACGAAGGTGAAGCCGAACGTGGAGGGATCCGCCTCCCAGATGACCGCGTCGAGGTCGTCGACAAGCCCGCGCCACCCGCCGAGCGGTTCGCGAGAAGAGTCGGATTCGAGATCAGCCACCGCAGACGATCCAGCCCGGAATGAGAAGCGGACATCGGGGTCGGGGAAGGTACCGGGAAGGAACCGCCCCCGACTCCGCCATCAAGCTACTCCCCAGACACCACCGCGCAACGGGGAGTGGGTCAGCCCCCGCCCAGCACCGTAACGGTATCCCCCCGGATTTCCAGAACCTGTCGGGGTCCTCCATAGTACGAGGCCATCCCCACATCCGCGGCCCACAGGCGGCCGTCGCAGTGCGGCGTAATCCCCTCGCGGTGGACGGTGTGGCCCACGACCATCCGCTGGACTCCCAGCTCCTGAAGCACCTCTTCCAGGACCGCGCACGCCTGCTCGTCAGGCTCCTGCGAGTAGAGTCGGGTCCAGATCGGACTCTCGCTCCCCCGGCTCCATTCCGGCGCCGGGGCCTCCCCGCGGAGCCAGGCACGCACTTCTTCGTTGATCGCCTCGATCCCGTATGCTGCGTGTTCGGGAAGGACGCCCCCGTGCACGAAGACGGTCTCGCCCACCACCACGATCGTGTTCCGCTCCGCGAGCATGAGTGCGTAGGGCCCACCGGGGCGAAACGCGGCAACCCGCCCCCTCTCCCCGGGCTCGTACTCCATGAGGACGGAGTCGGACTGGATCGCAGCCTCATCGAGGGAGTCCAGCACCGAGTCGAAATCCCTGAAGCCCCCCTCGGTGATGTAGCGGAGGTCCCGGTGGGCATTCATCAACTCGTGGTTTCCGTTCAGGGGATGAAACGCACCCCCTGCCTCCGCCGCCTCGTCCACGAGTCGGGCGAAAAGGTGGAGGATCTCCCTCTCCTGGTCACCGCGGTCGAGCTGATCGCCCGTCTGCACCACCACGAGATCACCCCCGATCCATCGGTCGGATTCGTCGATCGCGCCGGCCAGCCGGAGAGCCTCGCGTGCGGCCTCCAGATCCCCGTGCACATCCGCGAAGGCCACGATGCGGGGGGCGGCCGGATGACGCGTGGCCGGACCCTGATCCGCAGTGATCACGGCACCCGGTACGTTCGGCTCTGGCGAAGGCTCGGCGCGATCTCCGGCGCAGGCGATCAGGCTCGCCCCGAGCGGGATGGCGAGGACGATGGCAAGCCCCGAAGTCGCTCCACGGCGCCGGGCCCTGTCCATCCGTACCCATCTCACCGCGTCGACAAGAAACCACACGAACACGGCGAGGGATCCGAATACGAGGGTGACGATCGCCAGCCAGGTGGCAACTTCCCAGGTGCTCATCCGCGAACTCCGAGGTTCGAGGGGTCCATTGGGGGCGCGTGCGGATCATGGAGTGGGGCCGGCCGATCCCGATCGATCATCCAGCCCAGGGCGAAGAGGAGGGCCGAAGCCGGGAGCGCCGCGAGCGCCGCATACTCCTGCCAGAGCTCAACTTCCCTTCCCCCGAGTGTGAGACGCCAGATCTCGGTTCCCCATTCCTCGTCGAAGCTACCGAAAACGTTCACCAGCATGAAGAAGAGAGCAGCGACCAGCAGTCCGCCCAGGCTCGAGAAGAGCCCCGCAAGCCGGCGGGTGAAGCGTGGAAGGTAGAGGGCCGCCATGAGGGGCACGAACGCGGCGGAGATCAGGACGGTGCTCATGAAGATCCAGGCCGAAACAATCGACTGGAAGAAGAGCGCGAATGCGACGGAGACGACGCAGGCCACGGCCACCATCTTCCGCGTGAGGCTGAGCAGCGCCGCGTCATCGATATCCGGGTTGAAGAGCGGACGATAGAGATCGTACGAAAGGTTTCCCCCGGCAATCAGGAGATACGAGTCGATCGTGGACATCGCCACCGCGATCACCCCGGCCACGAAAAGGCCGGTGAAAACGACCGGCAGCGCATCGAGCGTGACCATGAGGAGTGCATACCGCGGCTCCGCTTCGATTCCAGCCGCCATCGCGGCCATCCCCAGGACGGTCACGATCCAGTCGAATGCGGCCCAGAGTGCCATCCCCACTGCGAGTGCGATCAGGACCGCCCGGTAGCTCACCGCCGCGAAGATCCTCTGATAGAAGGCCGGCTCCACGAGAACGCTGAGCGCCGTCACCCCGAACACCAGGAGGACCCACACCGGGTAGGTGCCCATTGGCTCCATGTAGGATTCCGGCAGCGCAGCCTGGATCGCGTCCCATCCGCCCTGGTCCCTGAGCTCGAGCGCCGCAGCGATGCCGAGGGTGACGCACATCAGGGTGAACTGGACCGTATCGGTAAGGGCGCTGGCGACGAGTCCCCCGAGGAGCGTGTAGATGAGAGAAACCCCCGCACCGATCAGCACGCCCCAGACGAAGGGCACTCCGAGCACCACATCGAGAAGCACGCCGATTCCCATGACGGCGAGCAGCGGAACGGAGTAGAAGAAGCTGGCCACAGCAATGACCGCCTGCGTTCCCACACCGTAGTACCGGGCTGCGACGTCGGGGAGTGACATCGCATCCATTCGCTTGAGCCGACCAGCCACGAACACGGCCGCGAAGAGGATGGCGAAGTAGTAGGGACGGGCATAGAAGAACCAGGAAACCACCCCCTCCTGGTACGCCACCTCCGACCCTCCGAAGAGCACGTCGAGGCCGTAATAGGTGGAGACGAGGGTGCACACGAGGAGCGGGGTGGTCATCCGCCCCCCCGCCAGGAAGTAGTCCCGGAATCCGGTGATCCGGCCCGCGACCACCACTCCGAGCCCGATCATTCCCAGCATGTACAGGATGACGATTGCGAGGTCGATGCCGCTCATCGAGGTGCAGCTCCGAGTCGCCGGGGAAGCTGGGTCACGGGTACCACGGGGCGGGCTCCGTCAGGGTCGGGGTGGAGGCGCCGGATCCGCCGGCGAGGGCGCAGCACAATGCGCCCTCGCGCGCGTGGCCGCCAGTGCTGCTCGGGAAAGCTTCCACGCGTATGCGCGCGCGGCGCGGCCGGCACTCGCGCGCGAGTTGATTGCCGGAAAGGAAGTCTTGCACGGACGGCCCCGCAGCCACATCCTGAGCGCGTCGGCTCCTGGAGCACCAGAAGGAAATCACCCACACTTCCCCTCGGAGGGCCCCATGCCCCGGGTCAGACTCCTCGTTGGCACGCGAAAGGGCGCGTTCATCCTCACCTCGGATGAGGCGCGCCAGAAGTGGGAAATCGAGGGACCGCTCTTCGGCGGATGGGAGATCATGCACATGAAGGGATCTCCTCTCAATCCGGATCGCATCTACGCTTCCCAGTGGACCGACTGGTTCGGACAGGTGGTCCAGCGCTCCGACGATGGGGGAAAGAGCTGGGACGCCGTCGGGAATGAGTTCAGCTACGACGGGGTCGCGGGCACGCACCAGTGGTACGATGGGACCCCGCACCCCTGGGAGTTCAAACGGGTGTGGCACTTCGAACCCTCTCCGCGCGACCCGGAGGTGGTCTTTGCCGGGGTGGAAGATGCCGCACTCTTCCGGTCGAATGACGGGGGAGCCCACTGGACGGAGCTCTCCGGGCTCCGCACACACGCCACAGGGAGCACATGGGCTCCAGGGGCGGGAGGCATGTGCCTCCACACGATCCTGATCGACCCCGCGCGGGTGGAGCGGATGTATGTCGCGATCTCTGCGGCCGGGGCGTTCCGGACGGACGACGGCGGCGGGAGCTGGGCGGTCGCCACAGGCGGACTCAGCTCGGACTTCCTCCCCGACCCTTCAGCATCGGTTGGACACTGTGTCCACAACATGGCCATGCACCCTTCCCGACCCGACACCCTTTTCATGCAGAAGCACTGGGATGTGTGCCGAAGCGACGATGCGGGAGACAACTGGACGGAGGTGAGCGGCAACCTCCCTTCGGACTTCGGCTTCCCCATCGGAGTGCATGCCCATGAACCGGAAACCATCTACGTGGTGCCGATTCTGAGCGATTCCCAGCACTTCCCCCCCGACGGGAAGCTGCGCGTGTACCGCAGCCGCACCGGAGGGAATGAGTGGGAGGCGCTCACGCGCGGGCTTCCGCAGGAGGACTGCTACGTGAACATCCTTCGCGACGCCATGGCCGTCGACTCCCTCGACTCCTGCGGGATCTACTTCGGCACGACGGGCGGCCAGCTTTACGGATCATCCGACTCCGGGGACACGTGGATGGCGATCGCGGAGCACCTGCCGACGATCCTCTCGGTGGAGGTCCAGACCCTTCCGTGAAGAGGGTGCGGGTGGCCCTGCCAGCGCATCTGCGCACTCTTGCGGGGGTGGAGGGCGAGGTTCATCTCGAACTGGGCGCCTCCCCCTCCTTCGGCGCGCTGCTCGATGCCCTCGAGGCCCGGCATCCGGTGCTCAGGGGGACGATCCGGGACCATCGTGGGACCACCCGACGCCCCCTCCTCCGCTTCTACGCAGATGGAGTGGACCTCTCGCACCAGCCCCTCGATGCTCCCCTCCCCGCCTCGGCCGTGGAGGGAAGCGAGGTGATCCAGGTGGTCGGGGCGATCGCCGGAGGATGAGCGGGAGGCCTGGCAGCGTCTACCTCACCCTGACCTGGAAGGTGAACTCGATCGTATCGCCGCCGGGCTCTTTTCGCCCCCGCACCGTCACCTGCGCATCCCCCGCCGACTCGAACGAGAGGGCGACCTGGTGCTCGAAGGCATGGAGGATGTCGGGACACGCCCCGTCGGGATTGGAAGTCGAATTATCGTAGGGGATGATGAGGGCGTGCCTTCCTCCCACGAGCGCCTCGGTATCCCCCCTGCTCTCGCACCCACCGCCAAACGTGGTCATCCGGACCTCGAAGGGCACCCCGACCGCGGCACTGTCAGGCACCTGGATGGAGACCGGGTTGCCGTAGTGTACAAGGGTCCCCATCAAACGGGTCTCGACCGGTTCCAGGATGGACCCGCACGCCGACAGGAGAAGAAGGGATGCAGCCGCGAGAGGGACGACGCGGCGCAGTGGATGGGGGCTCATGGATCTCTCCGGATGGGTTTCACGGCCGTTCCATGAGAGAACGATCGGTCGGGCCCACATGTGACGAGGGCCTGGCTCCCTTGACCCGGGAACTCACTCCGCATTCAGGACCCGGACCGGATCCACTCTCCCCGCTCGTACCGCAGGGAGCGCCGCAGCGAGCCCACCCGCGACGACGAGGATTGCAGCGGTGCCAAGGAAGGTGAGGGGGTCAAAGGCCCCGACTCCGAAGAGAAGTCCCTCGACCAGCCGGGAAAGGGCTGCCGCCATCAGGAGCCCGAGGACCACTCCGCCGATCACGAGGGTCATGGACTGGCCGACCACCATCCGGATGATGTCACGTGCGGCGGCCCCCATCGCCATCCGGATACCCATTTCCGGAAGTCTCCGCCCGACGTTGTAGGTCACGACGCCGTAGAGCCCGATGACGGCGAGCACGAGCGCAACCGCGGCGAAAAGAGCGAGCAGGACGGCGACGAAGCGATCTGAGGCTATCGCTTCGTCCACAAGCTGGTTCATCGTGGTGATCCGGCCGGCCGCAAGCGATTCGTCGATCTCCGCGAGGACCTCTCGCACGGCGGGGATCACGGATTCGGGTGGAACGGAGGTTCTGAGCACGGGAAAGAGATAGGGTGCCGTCGCCTGGGCGTACGGGAGGTAGAGGGCCGGTCGGCTGTCCTCGCGGATCCCGAAGTTCTTCACATCCCCGGCCACGCCCACGATCTCACGCCAGGTGGGATCGCCCGGATTCCCCAGGTTGATCCGCCGGCCGACGGGGTTCTCCGCAGGGAAATACTCGTTGGCGAAGGTCTCATTGATGATCACGACCCTGCCGGCGTTCTGATCGTCTGCCGGGGTGAACGCACGGCCGGCGCGGAGGGCGATTCCCATTGTCTCGAGGTAGGTGGGGGTCGTCCGCCGCAGCCACACCCCCTCGACCGACCCGGGTTCGGGGATGGGGCGGCCCTCGATATTGAAGCTCACATCTCCGTCGAACCCGGTCAGCGGCACCGTCTCCGTGAGCGCTACCTGCTCGACGCCCGGGATCGCCGCGAGGCGGCTCTCGAGCTCGTCGTAGAGATTCCGGCGAACGTCGCCGTCCGCATACTCGGGGCCAAACAGGTTCACCTGCATGGTCAGGACGTTCGCCGGACGGAATCCCAGGTCGTGGGTGCGGAGATTCTCGAAGCTGCGCGCCATGAGACCCGCACCCACGAGCAGGACGAGTGCAAGCGCGACCTGAGCCACCACGAGGGCCGAGCGGGTAAACGCCGACCTCGATCCCGTCCGTCCCCGTCCCCCACCCCGAAGCTCCCCGAAGGCCGCTTCCCGGGTGGCGCGGAGGGCGGGCACCAGGCCGAAGAAGGCCCCCGCGAGAAGGGTGATGAGCGCCGTCACTGCCAGCACCCGACCGTCGACCCCCACCTCCTCGATCCTCGGGGTCCCCGGAGGAGCCAGAGCGACGAGCAGCCGGGTTCCCCAGAAGGCCACGACCACACCGACCGCTCCCCCGACCAGAGCCAGGAGGCCAGACTCGGTCAGGAGCTGTGTAACGATCCTCCCCCGCCCGGCGCCGAGCGCGGACCTCACGGCCAGCTCCTCCCGACGCGCTGCTGCCCGACCGAGCAGGAGGTTGGTGATGTTGACGCAGGCCACGAGAAGCACGAAGCCCACGGCGCCCAGGAGGACGAGCAGCCCCGATCGAGCCGGACCCACGAGATCGTCGCGGACGCCAGCCACCTTGAAGCTCATGTCGGTGTTTGACTCGGGATACAACGCTTCCAGGCGGGAGCCGAGCGTACGGAACTCGGAATTCGCCGACTCGACCGTGGCAGGATCCGCGAGGCGACCGACCGCCCTCCAGGAGAACCCACCCCGCGCCCCGAGCTGGGCCACCGGGTCGACCCGGTACACTCGCCACAGCTCAGCATCCGGGACAAATGGGGGTCGGAAGCCGGAAGGCATCACCCCCAGGATTTCGGTGCTGGCGCCGTCAATCACGATCGATTGCCCCACCACATCGCCAGCGCCCCCGAAGGCTCGCTGCCAGAGGCCATGTGAAAGGATCACTACTGGAGCAGCCCCAGGCAGGGCGTCCTCGTCCCCGAAGGTCCGTCCCAGCGCCGGAGCGATCTGGAGCACCCGGTCGAACATGCGGGCGCCCACCACTGCGGCGGTCACCTGCTCGTTCGCTCCGTCGGTTCTGAGGGTCGGGCGCCACCCTCCCCATTCGGAGAGGGCCTCGATCGTCCTGGATTCCGTCCTGAGATCGTTGAAGTTGGCCCAGCTCAGCCACTCATCACGAGGCACTCCCCGCTCGCTCACGTCCGTCCAGACGTTCACAAGCTCATGGGACTCCGGGAACGGGAGGGGGCGGAAGAGGATCCCGTCCACCACCGAGAAGATGGCGGTGTTGGCGCCGATTCCGAGTGCCAGAGTGATGATCGCCACCGCCGAGAACACCCGATTTCGCGCAAGCTGGCGCGCCCCGTAGCGAAGATCCTGCAGAAGAGTGCCGATGCGGACCGCCTCCATACTTCATTCCTCCGGTGCCCGGATTTCCGGCGCATGGGTGAGTCGGGTCGAAACGCGAAGAGAGCGGGAGGCCTCGTGCCTTTGCCTCTCTCCCGGGCGTACCATCATGAAGGTTTCGTGCCAGACTCTGGCGACTTTGAGATCGCCCCGGCGCCGAGACCTTCGGGAGCACGGACGGTGGCGGCGTGGGCCTCTCCTGAAGGGGGCCCCGACACGCTCGGCGTGACAGCCTCGTCGTGACCCCGGCAACAACCCGTGTCGAAAATGGGATGGGATCGTCCGGATTCGGACAACTCCCGACCCGGGGGCGTTCGAGGCTGCGGCCCGGTTCTCTCGGGGGCGCCGATTCACCTGGGGCTGCGCCAACAATTTGCGTCACCGCTCCACCTCTCGCCAGAATTGCGCGGTCGTGGCCCGCGGGGGGTCCTCGACAGCCCACCTTGGAACCGGGTTCGACCGATGCGCATCAGGGGAATGATCGTGAGGCGAAGCGCGGTGGCCGTGGCCCTCGGCCTGCTCGCGCTGGTCGGCTGGCTCTGGCTCGATCCACCGGACCTCCTTCGAGTGGGAACGGGATACACCGCCAAGATCGTCTGCTCGAACGCCTTCGTCGCGGATCGCCCCGCGGCGGAGGTGCTGAGCGTGGACGTGCAGGCCCCGGGACATCCACTCCTTCGGAGAGTGTCGGTAGAGGTAGACCGGGACAATGCAACGGCGTCCGCGGTGATCTTCGGCTTCTTCGCACGCTCCACAGCCCGGGTGACGGGGGGCGCGGGGTGTGCGGTGGGGCCCGACAACGAGACGGGGCGCGGCGTGACACCGGCCGCGGGTCGCCGACCGGACGAGGCTTCCCTCTCCCTTCCGTGGCCCGCCGGGAACCGGGTCGACGTGGACAACCTTCCCGGGCTGTCCTCGGTACTGGCCGATTCGGCGATCGTGGGACCCGGGCTTCGCGCGGCCCTGGTCGTGAAGGACGGACGGATCATTGCCGAACGCTATGAGGATGGGTTCACTCCGGAGGTCCCCCTTCTGGGTTGGTCCATGACGAAGAGCGTGACCGCCGCGCTCGTGGGCTCCCGCATTCTCTCAGGGGAGCTCTCGCTCGAGACTAACGCTCTGTTCGAGGATTGGGCGGATGACGAGCGGTCGGATATCACGCTCTCCCACCTCCTCGGAATGTCCAGCGGGCTCGCCTGGGACGAGAGTTACGGCGATGTGACCGACGTCACCCGGATGCTCTTTCTCGAACCTGACATGGCAACCTTCGCCCGGGGGATGCCGCTCGAGGCTTCGCCAGGCACGCGGTTCCGCTACTCGAGCGGGACCTCGGTTCTCCTCTCCCGGATCTGGCAGGACACGTTCGATGACGAAGGCCAGGCGATCCGATGGCCGACGGAAGCCCTCTTCGGCCCCCTCGGGATGTCCAGCGCCGTGCTGGAACTGGACGCCCAGGGAACCTTCGTGGGATCATCCTACCTGTACGCGACGCCCGGGGACTGGGCGCGCTTCGGTCAGCTCCTTCTCCAGGAAGGAGAATGGCGAGGCCAGGCTCTCCTTCCGGACGGCTTTGTTTCCTGGATGCGTGAGCCTGTACCCCAGTCGAATGGGCGCTACGGGAAGGGACACGTGTGGCTCACCGGACCCTCGGATGGGGATCCCCCCGGGAGGCACGCGGACGAGGGGTTCGAACTCCCGGCCGATACGTTCTGGATGCTCGGGCACGATGGTCAGTCGATTGCGATCGTCCCTTCCGAAGCTCTGGTCGTAGTCCGCTTGGGTCTCACTCCTTCCCGAGTGGGATACAAGCCCCAGAGGCTTCTGGAAGCGGTGGTGAGGTCACTCGCCGAGCCCCCCCGGGAATAGCCTCGCCCGGAGGGCGGGAAGGGCGCGCGCGGCGGCTCTTCACCCCCGCGGCAGGATCCCCAGCAGGAAGAAATGGGGCTGGCAGGGGGTGACCTGCACCAGAATAGTGCGCGCCGGCGGGGGTGCTGTACCTCAGCTGCTCCAGGCAGACCCCGCAATCATGGGCCCCCGCTCTGGATTCCTTGCCTCTTCACCCGCGGTGGCACTTTTCCTGCAAATTTGCCCGGCCATGAGCCCGATCGGTTCCATCGATCGCGGCGACCCGGGCGACTGCGACACCCGTGGCGGGCCCGGCTCTCCAAGAACCAGGAAATGCGAGGCGACACCATGCGCACTATCGGACTGGCCCTGATCTCGGCACTCCTTCTCCTCCTGCCAGCACCCGCTCATGGGCAGGTGGCCTGGGATGCCCCGCTCCTCGTTTCTCCCGGATCACCGGCGGGCTGGTCACTGAACCTGACCGATCCGTGGCCGGGATCGGGGATCGGAGCTCTCGCCACCTGGCGGGGCTACGGACCACTCGGGTTCCGGATCGGACTGGCTGAGGGCCCCAGCGACGCGGTGTCGGTCTACGGAGGGATCGATGCATCGGGCGCCATCGCAAGACATTCGGCCAGCTTTCCCTTCGACGTGGACTGGGTCACGGGAGCCGGGATCGGGGTCGGAGAGGCCACACTCGTGAGCTTCCCGCTGGGACTGAGCCTCGGGAGAAGGCTCCACGCGGACGGGGTGACCTTCATCCCGTCAGTGACTCCGCGCGTGGTGCTCGATGCATGGTTCGGGGACGATCGTCCGCGAAGCGGGGCCGACCTGGAGCTGGCCGTGGACCTCGGCATGGATATCGCCTTCCAGCCTTCCTGGATGATCCGCTTCGGGGCCACTCTCGGCGACCGCAGTGCCCTGTCGATCGGCCTGGGTTTTCCGCTGTCGGGCCGGTGAGGGAGCGACGGGCCCCTCGAGTTCGCGGGACCGATCGGTCGGGGGGTCCGGAGTCAGAGCGCGTCAGTTGCTCCAGGGCGGAGCCGTTCCGGTACTCCTCGCATAGGCGATGAGCTGGCCCAGGTGCTCGTGCAGGTGAGTAATGGCCTGTACCCACATGGGCCCGACCTCATAGGTCGATCCCGCAAACTCGAAGGTCCTGTCCAGATCATGACGCGTGGCCGCGAGCGCGTGATCGAGGAAGCGGAAGGAGGCTTCGAGGTCGACCAGAAGCTCCGCCCTGGAGATGGTTTTCCCCTCGTAGGCGCGCACCGTGGCATAGTCCTCGGTCACGCCCGAAGCAGCCGGGGTCTCCACGCCCATGAGCGCCGGGATGAAGTAGTTGTCGGCGGCTACATGAAGAAGGACTTCTCCAGTGGAGCGCACCCCGTCGGCGGGACGCCACCCGTACATCTCCTCCGGAATGGCCTCCGCCAACCCCATGATCTTGTCCTCGGCCGTACCCATCTGGTTCGCCAGATCCGCCAGGAGGTCGCGCGCCGCCGGAGCCTCGTCGACCGGCGCTTCGACCTCCGCCGCCGGAGCGCAGGAGGCCAGTGAGATGGCGGCAGTGACTACCAGGCTGCGGAAAGCGGCGGTCACACGGTACGGGTTTGATCGGGTCATGGGACCTCCTGCAGAAGTCGGTAAGGTGGACAGGGATCGGTGACTCTCACCTCATGGAAAGGACAGTCCAGGCGCTCAGAACCAGCCAGATGAGCCCGATCACTCCAAGGATCACGTATTCGATTGCCGGTGCCTTCTGCTTCCCCTTCTCACCATGGAACCAGGCGATCACGGTCGATGCAGCCACTCCTGCCAGCGCGAAGGGGAGAGTCAGTCGGTAGAAGACATCCGGCAGCACGTCCCGATCGACGAGCTGATCCATCAGCGTCATCAGCCCCCACGCTACCCCCAGGGTGATCAGCACGATCTGCGGGACGCGGCGCTTCATGACCTCGCGGATATCGCCAGAGCCCGCCTCCGCCGTCGGGTGCTCCCGCGATGAAGTCCCACCTGCAGCTTCCAGTGGAGCGAGGGCCTTCGCAAGGTCGGCCGCGCGCGGACGATGCCGGGGTTCCCGGGCAAGACATCGGAACAGGAGATCAGCCAGCGTCGGATCGATCCCGGGGCGAAGCGCGTCGAGCCGCCGCGGCTCCTTCTGGAGGCGGGCCGCGATCAACTGGGCATTGCCCTTCGCCTCCCAGGGGCCCTTCCCGCTCAGGAGCTCATACCCGCTCACCCCGAAGGCGAAGACGTCGGCGAGCTCCGTCACGTCCTCGTCCAGAAGCTGTTCGGGGGACTGATAACGGGGATCCCCCATGATCTGGCCAGCCATCGTGAGCCGTGTGACATCCTCGCCGCTCGTGGCCAGGATTGCGGCGATCCCGAAATCGGAAAGCAGGGCCTCGCCCCGCTCCTCGTCCCAGAGAATGTTTCCGGGTCGGACATCCCGGTGAACGATCCCGCGGGAGTGCGCCGCGGCCAGCCCCAGTGCGACGTCCCTGAGAATCCGCCTGGTCTCCACCTCTCCGAGCGGTCCCTCAGCCGCCAGGCGCTCCTCGATCGTGCGCCCCTTCACGAAGCGCATCACGAGATACGGGGTTTCGTCCGGAAGCCGGCCAAAGCGATACACATCCACGACGTTCGGGTGCGAAAGCGAGGCCGATGCCTTCGCTTCCCGTTCGAAGCGCCGGCGCGACGTCTCGTCCTTCGCGTGCTCCGGGAGGAGAACCTTGATCGCCACCAGTCGACCGAGGTCCCGGTTACGTGCGAGAAAGACCCGGGAAACGCTCCCCTTTCCCAGCTCCCCCTTGATATCGTACTCCCCGCCCAGGGCTTCCTGGATCTCGAGCAGCGTGGGGCGCGCGGCGTCGGCCCCGATCGCCAGCGGATCCGGGAGTCTGTTCATCGGATCTCCGGCGCCAGAGTGCGGCCCGCGAGGATCGTGATGTTGTCGGTTCCCCCGGCATTCAGAGCATCTTCCAGCAGCTCTTCGCAGACCTGGCGAGCACTGGTCATCACCGACAGACGCGCCGCGATCTGCTCGTCGGTCACATGCTTCGTGAGTCCATCGCTGCAGATGAGGACCACCGTGCCCCGGTCACGCACGATGCGTGTGACCACCGGCATGGCGGTGCTGCTCCCGATCGCGCTGGAGAGGACGTTCGCCCACCGGGTCCGCTCTGCTACCGTGCGGGTCAGGACGCCGCTGTCCACCAGATCCTGCGCCACCGTCTGGTCCCGGCTGATCTGGGTGAGGGTGCCATCCCGATAGACGTAGCATCGAGAGTCACCGACCTGGAGGAGATAGGCATGGGGCCAGAGCCCGAGGAAGAGCGTGAGGGTCGTGGCGAATCGGCGCTTTCCTCCTTCGACTTCGGTTCGGGCCAGGAGGCTCTCATGGCAGGCGAGTGCCGATTCGTTGAGAAGCCGGGAGAAGATCTCGGGATCGCTCGACTCCGCCTCCGCGGCCTCGTGGAAGGAGCGGGCCACCGATGCGAGGAGCCCCTGGACTGCAAGGCGCGCGGCTTCTCCGCCTCCTTCCGTGCTTCCGACTCCGTCTGCCACGATTCCCAGCGTGGCCAGCGGGCGGGACTGCAGGGCCACCCTCTCCTCTGCCGTGATCGAGGTGGCGTGCACGACCTTCCCCCCCGCAAGGTACCCCACGAAAAACGCGTCCTGGTTCTCCTTGCGCACCTTCCCCCGGTCGGTCAGCCCCCAGGCATCGATCTCATCCAGCGTTGGTCGTTCTGTCAGGTGGCTCATGGGCCCATCCACGGGGTCGGGGGCGGATCGGAAGGATCGGATTGAAATATGAGACGCTCGACCCAATCGCGCGAACGCAGGATCAGTCGCGCCCGCCGATCTCGACGAGCCTGTCGACCGTGTTCACGTTCCGGGCGGTAGCCGTCACCCCGAAAGCCCGTTCGAACACGTCAATCGTGAGCTTCGAGCGCGCGGAGCCTTCGGGGTAGGAAATGAAGATCTCCCGTCCGTGCAGTTCCCACCGGTCGGGTGCGTGGCTGTCCGGGTCCAGGGAGGCGACACGATCCGGCGGCGGCGAGTCCGAGAGGAAGACCACCTGAAGGAGTTTGCTCGGGACATCCTCGCCCAGCCCCGGATGTCGCCCGACGATGGCGGCCAGCTCCTCGCGGGTGCGGAGGACGACCGGCACCCGGAGGCCGTGACGATCTTCGATCGCGCTCGCGAGCTCCGCAGCCAGCACCTGTGGCGAACTCTCGTCGCTGTCGAACACGAGATTGCCGCTCTGGATCCAGGTAGTGACGTTCCGATGGCCCAGAGACGAGGCCGTGGCCCGCAGATCGGCCATGGGGAGGCGGTTGTGGCCGCCGACGTTGATCCCGCGGAGAAGTGCGATCCAGCGTGTCATGGGAGGGGATCCCGGTTATGCGCCCGACAGGATGGGCTCCGCTGCGCTCCGCCGATCCATCGGGGTAACCGTTCAATCTTCGTCAAGTTTATGCGCCCGAGTGGATGGCGCTCGCTTCGCTCACGCGATCCTTCGGGGTAACGGATCGGTCTTCGAGAAGAGTATGCGCCCGACAGGATGGGCTCCGCTACGCTCCGCCGATCCTTCGGGGTAACGGTTCAGTCTTCGAGACGGTGATGCGCCCGACAGGATGGGCTCCGCTGCGCTCCGCCGATCCATCGGGGTAACCGTTCAATCTTCGTCAAGATTATGCGCCCGAGTGGATTCGAACCACTGACCTTCGGCTCCGGAGGCCGACGCTCTATCCATCTGAGCTACGGGCGCGTGTGCAATCTGATCGGGTCGTGCCGGCTCGTGTGCGGAATAAGCCGAGTTCTGTCCCCGCTTTCGCGGGTGGGATCATTTCTCTAGGACCCTCATTGCTAAGGGCCTCCAGCAGTCTACCCGGGACTCGATTGGAGCGGGCCGCTCCTTGCCCCTGCTTGACCTTGCTCCGGGTGGGGTTTGCCATGCGGCCTCCGTTACCGGACGCCCGGTGCGCTCTTACCGCACCCTTTCACCCTTGCCTGTGCTCCCGAAGGAGCCATCGGCGGTCTTCTCTCTGTTGCACTTTCCGTCGGCTCGCGCCGCCCGGGCGTTACCCGGCACCCTGCCCTGCGGAGCTCGGACTTTCCTCCCGAGGTGAGGCTTTCACCACCCCTCCGGCGATCCTCACTCGCACACTTGCGGCCGATTCCCCCGGTTCGGGGGTCGATCACAGGACGGGAAAGCTAAACCTGTGGGGATACCGGGTAAAGGGACGAAGGGAATCCCGTTACCCCGTCGCCACGGCCGCAGCCCTCCCCGCCTGGCGCCCGGAGAAGAGGCAGCCTCCGAGAAACGTCCCCTCCAGCGCGCGGTACCCGTGCATTCCTCCTCCGCCGAATCCCGAGGCCTCCCCGGCCGCGTAGAGCCCCGCAAATGGCTCACCATCCGGGCACAGTACTCGCCCCTCGAGATCGGTTTCGAGCCCCCCGAGCGACTTCCGCGTGAGGATGTTCAGCTTCACCGCAATGAGTGGACCTGCCTTCGGATCGAGGAGTCGGTGGGGCTTCGCAGTCCGGATCAGCCGATCCCCGCGGTAGTTTCGCGCCCGGTAGATCGCGTTCCACTGGGCATCCTTCCCGAAGGCGTTGTCGAGTTCCCGGTCACGCGCCCGGACCTCGCGCTCCACCTCAACCAGATCGAGCCGGGCCTCACCGACCCGCTCGTTCATTCCCCGCACGAGTTCTTCCAGGGTGTCCCGAACCACGAAGTCCACTCCTTTCGCCTTGAAAGCCTCCACCGGGCCGGGGGCCCCCGGACCCAGGCGGGAGAGAATTCCCCGGATGCTCTTCCCGGTCAGATCGGGGTTCTGCTCCGAACCGGAGAGCGCAAACTCCTTCTCGATGATCCGCTGAGTCAGGATGAACCAGGAGTAGTCGTAACCGGTGGAAAGGATGTGCTGGAGCGTCCCGAGGGTGTCGAATCCCGGAAGGAAGGGCGCCGGAAGTCGCTTCCCGGTGGCATCCAGCCAAAGGGACGATGGACCGGGAAGGATCCGGATGCCATGCCGACTCCAGATCGGATCCCAGTTTTCGACTCCCTCGGTATAGTGCCACATCCGGTCCCGGTTGATCAGATGTGCCCCCGCCTCTTCGGCGATTCCCAGCATCAGCCCGTCCACATGATCCGGAACCCCGCAGAGCATTCGCTCCGGCGGGCCACCCAGACGCTGGGGCCAGCACGCCCTCACCAGAGCATCGTTCGCGCCAATTCCCCCGGTGGTGAGGATCACGGCCGCGGCCGACAGGGTGAAATCCCCCACGACTTCGCGGGAGGAAGCCGTGCCCCGCAGTGCGTCCGAGGGCTCCAGGATCTCGCCCCTCACCCCTGTCACGGTCCCGTTTTTCACTTCGAGGCCGGTCACCCTGCGCCGGAATACGAGGGAAATCCGTCCGCGCGCCACCCACTCACGCACCCGCGAAGCCCATGCCTCCACGATCGCGGGCCCCGTTCCCCAGACGATGTGGAAGCGGGGGACGGTATTCCCCGGGCCGGTCGCGCCATGCCCGCCTCGCTCGGCCCAGCCGACGATCGGGAAGAACCGGAGCCCGTGCCTTCGCACCCACTCCCGCTTCTCCCCCGCGGCCCAGTCCACGTATGCTTCCGCCCACGCACGGGGCCACCGATCCTCGGGGCGATCGAACCCCGCCGTGCCGAGCCAGTCCTGCCAGGCCATCTCGTGTGAGTCGCGGATTCCCATCCGACGCTGTTCCGGGGAATCCACCAGAAAAAGCCCGCCGAAGGACCAGAACGCCTGACCCCCGAGCGAGGCCTCGGGCTCCTGATCGAGAAGGATCACGGTCCGACCGGCCTCAGCGATCTCCGATGCGGCTACCAGTCCGGCCAGCCCGGCGCCAACCACGATCACATCCGCGTCTGGAGACATATGGGAGATCGGAAGAGATGAGGGAGAGGAGCAGGGGAGGCTTCGAGGAAGAAGATAGGAGGCCGCAGGAGGCTGCGCGACACTGCCGCCCCGGGTAGCCGGATCCCCCCCGACTCCATATGATGCCCCGCAATCTTCACTTCACCTCTCCCCGACGGTCGAGCCATGCCCTCCGTTTACTCCCGCCCTCGACGCCTCGGTCTATTCGCCTTCGCCGTCCTCCTCTGCGGATGCGACCCCGGGGATCGCCCGGACACGATTTCGATCGCGACGGCCGGTACCGGAGGGGTCTATTACCTCCTGGGCGGTGCCCTGGCCGAGAGCTGGAGCCGCGAACTCCCCGACCGGATCGCCGTCGCCGAAGTCACCGGAGGCTCCGTGGAGAACCTGAACCTCCTCAGCCGGGCTCAGGTGACCGTCGCGTTTTCCATGGGGACGAACGCTGATCAGGCGCTCCGGGGTATCGGACCCTTCGTGGGGACGGGGGGCATCGAGGTCCGGGCCCTCGCCGCGCTCTATCCCAACGTTCTCCATCTCGTGACCCTCGAGGGCTCGGAGATCGAGACGCTTCAGGATCTGAGAGGTCGCCGCGTGTCGGTGGGTGCGCCCGGAAGCGGAACCGAAGTGGCCGCCCGAACCCTCCTGGAGGCGAACGGGATCGGTTACGAGGCGTTCAGCCCCCAGCGCCTCAACTTCAATGAGAGCGCGAACGCGCTGCGCGACGGGCAGGCCGACGCGGCCTTCTGGAGCGTCGGGCCCCCGGCCGGTTCGCTCCTCGATCTGGCCACGGTCCGTTCGGTGCGCATCATCTCCCTTCTCCCGGGGGAGCGCGAGCGAGCCGGGGCCGCCGACCCGACGCTCCGATCGCACACCCTCCTTGCGGGCACCTACCCAGGACAGATCGAGGAGGTGGCCACGCTCGCCACACCCAATGTTCTCGTGGTGCGGGCCGACATGCCGGAGGAGCTGGCATGGGAACTCACACGAGTCCTCTTCGAGTCGCTCCCCGAGTTGAGTCAGGTGCATCCCGCGGCGGGTGGAATCACACCGGCCTACACCCTCGAGAACTCCCCCATTCCCCTTCACCCGGGGGCTCTGCGCTACTTCCGTGACCTCGGCCTCCCGATTCCCCGGTCGCTCGAAGGCCACTGAGCTCGTGAAGGGTGCGGCCACCGCGGTGGCGGTCGGGCTCACCCTCTTCCAGCTCACGACCGCCGGGTTCATTCCCACAGGGCTCTTCACGCAGCGCGGCATCCATCTCGGGCTGGTCCAGGTCCTCGCGTTCCTCCTCTTCCCGCTGCCGGGGCGCGCGGACAAGGGGTGGAAGGGGATCCGTTCCCGGGTGATCGACGGGATACTGATGGCGGGGTCGATCGTGGCCCCTCTCTATCTGATCGGGAATCTGGACACGCTCGTGAACCGTGCCGGAGCCTGGTCCGGATGGGATCTCGCCGTCGCGGCCGTCGGTATCGTCACCCTCCTCGAGGCCAGCCGGAGAGTACTGGGCCGGGGCATCACCCTGATCGGATGGGGTGCCGTGGCCTTCGCCTATTTCGGTCCGAGCCTGCCGGGGCTCCTCCAGCATGGGGGGTATTCCACCGACCGGATTCTGGGACAGCTCTACCTCGGTCAGGAGGGGATCTTCGGGATTCCTCTCGGGGTCGCGGCCACCTTCGTCTTCATCTTCATCCTCTTCGGGGCGCTCCTCGAGGCCACGGGCGCCGGACGTTTCTTCATCGACCTGGCTTATTCCGTAACCGGGAGGCGGCGGGGCGGGCCCGCAAAGGCCGCCGTCCTCGCATCCGCCACCCTGGGCTCCATTTCCGGGAGCGCGATTGGGAATGTGGTCACGAGCGGGATTTTCACCATCCCTCTGATGAAGCAGGTCGGCTACACGCCGGAGGAAGCCGGGGGAATCGAGGCCGCAGCGAGCACGGGGGGGCAGGTGCTTCCTCCCATCATGGGGGCGGGAGCCTTCCTCATCGCGGAGTACACCGGCCTGCCCTATCTCGAAGTCGTCCGGGCCTCGATCATCCCGGCGCTCCTGTATCTCACGACCGTCTACATCCTGGTCCACATGACGGCGGTCCGGCGCGGGCTGGAAGGATTGTCCCCGGCGGGACTTCCTGACCTGCGAAAGACGCTTGCCGGAGGATGGCACTACCTGATCGCCGTCGCGGTCCTCGTGCGAGCCCTCTTTCTCGACCTGTCGGTTGCGCGGGTGGGATTTCTGGCCTGTGTCACGATCGCGCTTCTGGCTGCACTCCGAGGGTTGTGGGCCGCCGTGCGGGCCCGCGAGGTCCGGGTCACCCTCCTGCGCGAAGCGCTGCGACGCGGGGTCCTCGCCTGCGCGCTCGCGGGGCGCAACACGCTGGTGGTGAGCCTCGCGTGCGCGGTGGCCGGGGTGATCGTCGGAGTGGTGGGGCTGACCGGGATCGGGCTCAAGTTCTCGGGACTCATGCTCTCTCTGTCGGGGGGCAGTCTCCCGCTCGCGCTCCTCTTTCTCATCCTGACCAGCCTCGTGCTCGGGATGGGGCTCCCCGTGACGGCCAGCTATGTGGTGCTCATCGTGCTCGCAGGTCCGGTGCTGATCGGCGAGTTCGGGCTGCCCGTGCTCGTGGCGCACCTTCTCGTGTTCTGGTACTCACAGGACTCGAATGTCACGCCCCCCGTGTGCCTCGCGGCCTTCGCCGCGGCCGGGATCGCCGGATCCGATCCGATGCGGACCGGCTTCCAGGCGTGGAAGTACGCGAAGGGCCTCTATCTCATCCCCTTGTTGATGGTCGTGCACCCGGAGATCGCCCTCGGCGGCGGGGTGGGCGTGGTGGCGCTCAAGGCCGGGATCGCACTCGCCGCTCTGGTGGCAGGCGCGGCGGCGCTCGAAGGGGTACTCGTGCAGAGGATCGGCTGGGGAGTCAGGGCGCTGCTGGGCCTCACCTGCCTCGCGGCCTTTCATCCGGAGCTCCCGATCGCGCTCCTGTCTCCCGCGGGACTGGGGGTCTTCCTGATCCTCGGGCATCGGGAGATGTAGCCTCCCCAAGCATTCCTCCCTCCCCCGCCCTCCTCGCTCCGAGCAGCCCGTCCCTCGCGGCATCGGCCCGTTCCGCCGCGGAGAACAGGGAAAGCCATCGATCGAAACGCTCGCCGAGGCGCATGACACCGTAGAACCGGTGACCGGGCCGTTTTCCCGGAAGCAGGACGTCGAGCACCGTGGCTCCGACCGCCATGGGTGCGAGGAAGATGTCCTTGCCGGCGTCGAGAGCCAGTTTGACCTGAAAGATGAGCATGTCCCGGATGATTACCCTCCGGACCCCGCGGGTCTCCTGCATCTTCGATCTCCCTGGTTCTGCTATCCGCATCTGGTTGACATCGGGGGGGAAGCTCGCATCTTGCCTCCATTCACCACAAGCACCGCCCTGTCCGAATGGAGTTGCATCCAGCATGACGAATCCCGGTTCGAACCCACCCTTCGGCGCCTGGCGTGGCGCAGCCCTTCTGGCCCTCTTCGGCTCCCTTTCCGCACTCCCGGTCTCGGCCCAGGGCGGCGCAGTCTGGTGGGACCGCTCGGACCCCCGCGTGGGCCTCGAGGCAGGATGGATGGACGCGGGCACGGCCGCATCGAACCTCGAACATCTGGCCTTCGTGCCACGCCCCGAGGGCTTCTTCAACCCCGAGAACCCTGGGGACGGTCGGTTTTCCAACACCGACCTCGCCTTCTCCGGAAACCTCGTGATCGTCGGAAACTACAATGGGTTCACCGTCTACGACGTTTCCAACCCGGCGAGCCCGTCGCTCCGACTCTCCGTGGTCTGCCCCGGAGGACAGGGAGACGTCTCCGTATTCGGGGATCTTGTTTTCTACTCGGCGCAGGAAACCCGCGGACGCCTGGACTGTGGAACCGAGGGCGCTCCGGGGGAAGTGAGCGACGAGCGGCTGCGCGGGCTCAGGATCTTCGATATTTCCGACCTCGCAAACCCCCGGCAGGTCGCGGCCGTGCAGACCTGCCGCGGCTCGCACACCCACACCCTCGTCACGGATCCGAACGATGACGAGAACATCTACGTCTACATTTCGGGGACGAGCGGGGCCCGGCCAGGCGAGGAGATGGAGGGGTGCGTGCCGGTGAACGACCCGAACGAGCCAAACACCTCATACTTCAGCATCGGGGTCATTCAGGTGCCTCTCGCCGCACCGGAGCTGTCACGGCTGATCGCCGAGCCCCGCATTTTCGCGGACCCTGAGGGGAGCACGATCGCGGCGCTCTGGCAGGGCGGAGACCACGGGCCCGGCACGCAGACGTCCCGCCTCACGAACCAGTGCCACGACATCACCGTCTACCCCGAACTCGGCCTCGCCGCTGGCGCGTGCTCCGGAAACGGGATCGTCCTGGACATCCGGAATCCGGCCCGCCCGGTCCGGATCGACGCGGTGATTGATCCCAACTTCGCCTATTGGCATTCGGCCACTTTCAACAACGATGGAACGACAGTCATCTTCACGGATGAATGGGGAGGGGGGAGCGCGCCGCGCTGCCGCGAGACCGACCTTCCCGAGTGGGGCGCGAACGCCTTCTTCAAGCTGGAGAACGGGAAACTCGAGCACGTCGGCTACTACAAGCTTCCGGTTCCGCAGACGGACATGGAGAACTGCGTGGCTCACAACGGGTCGCTCGTTCCCGTTCCCGGGCGCGACATCAAGGTTCAGGCCTGGTACCAGGGAGGGATCTCGGTGTTCGACTTCACCGACCCGGCAAACCCCTTCGAGATCGCCTTCTTTGATCGGGGGCCGAACAGCACCACGACCCTCCTCACCGGAGGGTTCTGGTCGAGCTACTGGTACAACGGCCACATCTACGGCTCCGAGATTACCCGCGGTCTCGACGTCCTGCGCCTCACCCCGAGCGAGCACCTGTCGCAGAACGAGATCGATGCGGCCAACCTCGTCTCGTTTGCAGAATTCAATCCGCAGCTCCAGCCGCGCAAGCGTTGGCCAGCTGCGTTCGTGGTATCGCGTGCCTACCTCGATCAGCTCGAGCGCGACCGGGGACTCCAGCCCGGCTCCATCGAGCGTTTCCGGGGGGAGCTGGATCGGATCGAGTCGATGGCTTCGGGGGAAGCCCGGGCCGGCGCCCTCTACGCCCTTGCGGACGAGATCGAATCGGCGGAGCGAGGCTCCCGCGCGGCGGCCCGCGTGGCGGCGCTGGCTCAGTCCGTGAGGC
>JBGTMU010000161.1:0-47636 GCA_041743405.1 Longimicrobiales bacterium
AAGACCTCGTCCCGGACCGGGCGGGCGAACCGGTCGGCGCCCCGGTCCGGGCGGACGCGCAGCACCGCGGGATCGAGCAAACCTTGGCACAGCCTCGATCATCACAAAGAGAAAGGGGAAGAGGAAGACCCTCTGCCGTGCAATGATGCCGAGATTCGCAATCATCATCCCCAGGGTGATCGAATAGAGGACGATGAAGGGCACCGCCATCCGGAGGAGGCGGTTCTCACGCCAGTTCCGGAGTGCGTAGATGAGATGCCGCCGCCGTATCCAGGCAACCACCCAGAAGCCCCATATCTCGATGGCGGAAAACGCCATCATCACGCTGCCAGCCTCCCACGGAAAGGGGCGGAGCAGGATGTTGATCATCGCTAACGGGATGTTCCCGATTCCCGGGCCGAGGGTCTCGATCGCACTTCGCCCTTCCGACGCTCCCGCCTCGCGCTCCATGTAGTTCTCGACTCCCTCCACATCGAAGCCCTCGACCCCGATCTGGCCCAGGGAGAAGTTGATCCCGACCAGCCCGATCGCCACCACGAAAAGGGCCTGGATGGCGGTCCGGGCCGTCCACCCCCCGACCTGCGGGATGGCCTGGGCGAGCACGATCGACAGGATCACCACCGCGGCCATCGGGGGCCGTACGAGCATGACCAACCCGAGGCCGAACAGGAAAAGCAGCCAGTTGATCTTGTCCTGCCTTCCCACGAAACCTCCTACGGCCAGCCCCAGTCCCGTGAGAAGCAGGGCTTCCTTCCCGATACTGGAGGGCCAGAACCAGAGTGCCGGGAAGAGAAAGATCCAGCGCGCATACCGGTACGGAGGAACCTGTGGGTAGGTGTTCCGGAAGGCACGAAGGAACCCGAGCAGCCCGCAGAACGAGAAAAGCGAAAAGACAATGAAAGCGCCGAGGATCGACGGTCCGATGACCTGCAGGACAAACGCGGTCGGGTACATGACAAACTGCGTGCCAAGAAGGCCGCTGCGAAGCCATAGGGCGGTGTCCCAGAACGGCGAGAAGTCGAATGCCGCAAACCGTTGGGCGTATTCGAGGCCGTACCGATAGTAAAAGCGCGCGTCGGCGGTCCCTCCATAGACCGCCTCGATCACCCAGTACCGGGCGGAGGCCCCGATGGCCCGGAAGGCCAGGGCTACGAGAAGGACCGATTTGAGCGTCCGGGGGAGTCGGCTGTTCGAAACCAGAATCATCAGAACCGCGATCAGCCCAAGCGCGGCGAGAACCCCAACTATCAAGGCGTCGACTCCTTCTCGTCGGGTTCGAGGAGCTGGAGGTAGAGCCTCTCCAGTTCGCTTGTCATACGCGCCATGCCGAACTCCCGCTCCACTGTCGACCGGGCCGCCCGGCTCAGCGCAACCATCGCGTCCGGGTTCCGTAGCAGACCGGAAACGGCATCTGCCAGAGCGAGCGGATTCCCCGGGTCTACCAGGTACCCGTTCTCCCCACTCCGGATCACTTCCGGGATCCCACCCACCGCTGTGCAGACCGGAACGCACTCCATGCTCATGGCCTCCAGCAGGGCAACCGGGAGTCCTTCGAATATGGATGACATCATATAGATGTCCATGGCCGCGAGGAAGGGGCGCACATCCTCCTGAAGCCCGGGAAAATGAAGGGTATCTTCGAGCCCAAGCTGAAGGGAAAGCGCCCTGATTTCTGCCTCCAGGGGACCGGCTCCCACCACGAGGAAGTGCACTGCGGGGAATCGATTCCGGATCTGCCGTGCGGCCTGGAGCCAGTCGTTCAGTCGCTTCTGAACCCGGAATACTGCCACCGTTCCTATCACCGGAGCGCCAGTGGGGATTCCCCAACTCTGTCGAACCACCCCCGGTGGGACCGCGCCCCTGGAAAACCGTTCGAGTGAAACGCCGTTCAGCACCACGCTCACGGGAACGTCCGCGTGCACGTGCGCCCTGATCGAGTCAGCCACGTCTTCCGACACTGCGACGACGCGGGACTGCATCTTCCAGGTTCGATGGCTGAGCCACCGGGTGATCCAATGATAGCGCTCCTGCTTGTTGTGCTCCGTGTAGACCACGGGGACCTTCGCCATCGCGCCCGCGATCCGGCCCACGACGCCCGCGATAGGGAGATGACAGTGCACGAGATCGGTCTCCCAGGAGTCCAGGAGGGCGGCGAGCCGCCTCGCAGCGAGGAGAATCTGGAAATTGTTCCTGGCGGGCACACAGGTCACATCGGCCCCGTTCGCCTCGAGCGCCGGCACCATCGCATCCTTCCAGGGGAGGAAGTAGGCATAGCGGTATTCGAACCGTTCCCGATCGGCGTAGGGCAGGCTCTCGGAGAGGAGCATCTCCGCGCCCCCCCTCCCGAGACTCTTGATAAGGTGGACGACCCGGATGGGCTCAGGCACGGACCGGATCCGACAGGAGTTCCCGGTACAGCGCTTCGAACCGTGCCGTGATCGCCTCCATGGAGTACTCGCGGCGCACAAAGGCTCGGGCCGCAGCCCCCATCGCCCGTCGGAGAGCGGGGTCGGCGAGAAGCTCCAACGCCCGGTCCACAAAGGCCTCCTTCTCGCCCGGCGGGACAAGGAAGCCGGTCTCGCCGTGGCGCACCGCCTCGTGGATTCCGCCCACATCGAAGGCCAGCGAGGGCACTCCTTGCGCCGACGCTTCCAGAATCACTCCCGGGATCCCCTCCACCAGGCTGGGAAGGAGCAGCAGGTCGGCGCCCGCAACAAGTTCCGCCGCGTCGGCCCGGCTCCCGAGGATGTGCACCACGCTCTCGCTTCCCGTCGCCTTGACCGCCGCCTCGATCTCAGGGCGCCCGGGCCCGTCGCCGAGGAGAACCAGGTGCACCCCGGGGCGACGCCTCCGGATTTCGTCGAAGGCCTCGATGAGCCAGATGTGGTTCTTCTCGGGGGTGTGACTTCCGACGTGGATCAGGATCTCGGCAGACCCGAGGTCAGATCCGCATGCCCGCGCCACCGCCTCCCGGGACGAATCCTGATCAATTCGCTCGGGGACGAAGACCCCGATGGGAATCGTCGTGATCCGGGACTCCGGCGTGCCATAGGTGCGAATGAAGTCGGCCCGCGATACGTCGCTCACCGCCACCACGTGGTCCACCGCCCCCAGAAGCCATCGCCCCCACACCCGCTGACCCGGGTAGCGAATCCACTGTCCGGCCATGCTTATGTTTCGATAAATGAGAGGCCAACGCCCCCCGGATAGTCGCCGAGCCAGGGATCCGTACTTCAGGGTATCGGAGCCGTTCGCCTGCACAAGATCGGGCTGAAAGCTGCGGACGAGGGTGACCAGCCTGCGCAGCGTGGCAGGGTGGATGGGCCTTCGTCGAGTTCCGCCGACGTCACAGACCTCCGCCCGCGAGGGCTGCAGGGGCGTGCCGTGGGGCTCATAGAGCCCGGAAAGGAGGACCCGGTGGCCGAGAGCGGCGAGGGAGTCAGAAAGCTGACAGGCAAAGACCTCAGCCCCGCGCCGCTGGCGGCGGGTTATGAGTTGAAGAACTCTCACCTGCCCACCCGGATCGTCCTTCGACTCATCCCTCTTTCTCAACTCCACGGAGCACCAGTTCCGCTCGGCGATCCCATGTGTGATGGCCTGCCACGGTCGCCCGAGCGGCGGCCCCGAGGCGATTCCGCATTCCTGGATCTGAACGAAGGAGCTGGAGTGCCCCTACCCACGCATCGATATCGCCTGGAGGGACCATCAGAGCGTTCTCGGAGTGCTTGATCACCTCTCTGAGGACTGGCAGGTCCGAAGCCACGACCGCCCTTCCGTGCGCCATGTACTCGAACAGCTTCAGTGGGGAGGTCCATCGTGAGATGTCCTGGCCTCCACCCGGGAGGGTTCCGACGCGCTCCTGGAGGGGAAGGAGAACCGCGTCAAATTTTCGCAGCCACCCCGTGGCCTCGGCGTGCGGAATGAACCCATGGAGATGGAGGTTCGCAACGCTCAACGCGGCCCCTCGCCAGGTGGCAAGGTCCTCGCCGTAGCCTCCTATCACGTGAAAATCCATTTCAGGCAGACGGGGCGCAATCTCGGCAATGATCTCCATCCCCTTCCCTGGATAGAGCGCCCCGACGTATCCGACGGTGAAACGTCTGCCGCTGACCCCGAGTTCAGTCGAAACGTCCGGATCGACGGTGGGGAGATCGGCACCATCGTGAGCCACGAGTACCCGGTCTGGAGGGGCAGTCGGAAACCGCACGCGGATGTCATGTGCGAGTGCACCCGAAATTGCGACTACCTGGTGGAGGTTCTCCCTCCCGAGGGCCCATCCGAGGATGGTGGAATGAATCCGCTTCTCCGGGAGGCCGTGTACTTCATAGACCACCCTCATCCCGGCATGCAGAGCCCACGCCAGCCCATAGATGTGGCGGGTGTATACGACATCGGCGGCGAACGCATGGAGTGCCTCCCTCACAGAGTCGTGTCCGAACTTGATTCCACCCACTCCAGGAAGCGTTACGACATCGAGCCGCTCGACCTCGAACCGTTCTGGCAGTCCGTAGAAGCTGAAGGGATCGCCTCCGATCTCCCCCCGCGAGGCGAAGAGCTTCACCGTGTGCCCTCTTCGGGCGAACGCGGCGCACATCTTCATGACCTGAAGGCTGTTCGCCATCTGGGAGGGAAGGTGACACTGGGAGATGTAGGCGATCCGCACAGATCTCACCGGTCGCCTTCCGAGGCCCGGCGGAGCGTCGACCTCAGAACTGAGGACACATCATGAGCGATGTCAGAAGGGGACCGTCGAGCATCCACGACCAGCACGCTTGCACCAATCGAGCGCAATTGATGCGTGACCGCGCGGTACCCCTCTTCGAACCCCTTGATCGCCCTCAGAACCTTGATCTCAGGCACTCCGTCCCAGAAGTTCGGGCGATCTGCACCCGGGAGCTGGGGCCTGGCGGCGCTTCTGGCTGCAACTCTCGCTGCCGCCGTCTCGGGATCCAGTTCGAGGAACACGAACGTGGCGTCGAACCGGTTGGTATACCGCTGAAGGAAGCTGCGGGCATCCTCATCGCTCAGCACCTTCGAGAGCAGTGCACCGGAAAGCAGGTGGGCCAGCCATTCATCAAGTACGATGATCGCGCCTGGACGGCTCTTCTCCATCTTCAGCAGAGGCGCAACGAAGCGAGGCAACTGGAGCGCACGCCTGAATCGGTAGAACGGCCTGCCCGGAGGAGGGCTGAGCCGAAGAGCGTGGACAAAAAAGGGCCAGAGGCCCGGTCCTCCGCGCAAGATCCCACCAGGTTTCCTCCAGCCAACGGGCCACGGGTGCTGCAGCTCGAGGTGTCTTGCTGTGACCACGGGCAATTCTGCGCCGCGGAGCTCCTGTGCGAGGCGATCGGCCACGGAGGTCTTTCCTGAGCCCGGATGGCCGTAAAATTCCACGAGGGACAGCCGGCCGTCAGCCGACCTCACTCAGCGCTTCGCAAGGCTGACGCACTCAAGCACGTTGGTGCGTGTCACGGTAGAGCACCCCAAACGCCTGCCGCTTCCAGCGCCGAATGAACCGCTCGGTTCACCGCTTCCTGACCGAAGTTCGACCGGTACAGGGCGTTGGCGTTTCGGCGGAGCCGGGAGCGCATCGCGTCATCTTGCAGCAGACTCACGCAGGCCTCAGCAAACTCCTCGGGACTGTCCGCGAGGAGCAAGTGCGTGCCGACCTCGGCCCCCAGCCCTGCAGCTCCTGCCCGGGTCGACACCACCGGAACGCCCCGGGCGAAAGCTTCGAGTATCTTGACACGGGTTCCGCTTTCGAGGCGGATGGGTACGATCGCAACCTTGGCCCTTTCGTACTCCGGGCCAAGATCGTCCACCTCTCCAACAACCTCCACATCGGGCGCTCCCTCTGCCAACCTCCTCATTCGCGGGCTAGTCCGTCCCACCAACCGGAGGCGAACCCCCGGAACCCGGTCCCGGATTCGAGGCAGCACGCTTCGAACGAAAAACTCAGCGGCATCGGCATTCGGTTCGTACGGAAACAAACCGACAAAAATGAGGGTGTTGGTGGGAGGGTTGTCGCGGGTGGTCTCGGGGACGGTCGGGAAGCCATTCAGGACCACAGAGCAGTTCGATACCCCCAAGTCCTGCCGATCCGGATCCTTGCATACCGTCACGACGTCAACCGCGCTGGCAACCGCACGTTGATGACGTCGCCAGGCTCCAGCATTCCTCGACCTGGCGATCCTCTGCCGCAGGGGTAACCGTCGTCCTCCAGACGCCAGTTCCTGTTCGAGCTTCTGGTCCTCCAGATCATCCAGGTCCACGACTCGTGTCCTCGCTCTGATGCCGTGAGCCAATGCCAGGGTTATGGGCCGAAAATACCAGACCACATCGTATTCGCCGTCCGGGGGACGCTCTTCCGAATCGGTGGCCCATTCGATCATCTCGTAAGGGATCGCGGGTCGAGCCAGCCAATACGCCCGCTGAAGAAACGTAGGGCGGATTCGGCGCACCGGTTGTTCGCTCACTTGCTGCACGACGGCTCCACTCGGTGTGAGTGACGCCAATCCAGCCACCTCGCCCACATAGTGGAGGTCGACCGTTCCGACCTCCGAAAGCGCGTGAAGGATCATCAGGCGCCGGTTGGCGGCACCCGAACGGACGGGCCACACTCCGGTATGGCTTACCGCAAGGATTCGAACACAGTCTGATCCTGGAAGGCTCACGGGCGATGCGTCCTCGTTCGCCGAGCCTTTGCCCATCTTCCGCGCAGCCTTCCGAGCCGGAGATGTCCGTGAGGACCGACAACAGTTCCTGCAATGAAGGCTGCCCAGCTCAGGGCGCTGAAGGGATAGGACTTGAGCGAGGCCCACATGTGCTGGCGCCAGGCGCTGTTGTCTCCAAGTTCCCCATAGTGTCGGGCGAGTCTCCTCTCCCAGCGCGCCCGCACCCTTCGCTCCCGCCGAAATTCCGGATGCGTCGACATGATCGTCTCGATCGCCCGCACCCGATTTCCAACATTCATGCTGAGGGAGTCCTCCGTGCCGATGATCCGGACCAGAGGCTCTTCTACCGTCTCAAACCGGAAGGCCCGGGCGAGCCGCAGAGTCATGTCGAAGTCTTCGTGATGCCGGAGACGCTCATCGAACAGGCCAATCCGTCGAAAGCAGACGGAGCGCACCGTCAGGAGCTGCATCCGAACCAGATCGTTCGCAAGGAGGCGGCGATGCACGTCGCCTCGGAGGCTGACGTTCCGGCTCGTCCGGGACCCATCGACCCGCTGGATCTCTTCGAAACACGAAACCACACCCGTCTCTTCGGGGGACTCATCGAGCAGCCGGGCCTGGAGCCGGATCTTGTCCTCCAGGAACTCGTCATCATCGTCAAGGAACCCGATATATCGCCCTCGGGCGTGCAGGATCCCGGTATTGCGTGCCGCAGACAATCCGCGGTTTTCAGGGTGTGCCAGATATCGAATCCTCGGGTCCGCGAACCCCTGCACGATTCTCCGTGTCTCGTCATCTGGTTCGTCGTCGACGATCAGGAGTTCCCAGTCGGGACAAGACTGCTGCAGCACGCTGCGGATCGCTCTCGGCAGGACATCCTGACGCTTGTAAGTCGCGAGAACCACGGAGGTACGAGGTAACGCGTGAGCGGAATGGTTGGTCATGGGGGCAGTATTCTCTGAATCCGAGGCTCGGCGTCGCGGTCAGGACCCGGAATCTGACGCCCTTCCCGCGCCAGGCCGCCGTACCCTCCCATCAAAGATAGCGGTCGCCGGGGAAGCGTTCACGCACGACTCGGGCTGGGACCCCGACGGCAACTACGCGGGGGGGCAGATTCCGCACGACCACCCCGCCAGCACCGACGACCGTGTGGTCGCCGATCGTGCGACCGTGGATCACGGATGCCCCGAGACCGACGGCGGCGCTGCGTCCGATACGAACGCCCCCGCCCAGAGTCGCCCCTGGAGCCACAGAACTGAAATCCCCGATCTCGCAGTCGTGGTCGACGACCGCGCCCGTGTTCACGATGCAGTGCGCGCCGATCCTGGTTCCCGGGTTCACCACGGCACCAGCCATGATCACCGTCCCGGGGCCGATAACCACGTCGCGGCCGATCGTGGCAGAGGGGTGTACAGCCGTTGCGAACTGGGAATAGCCCGCCACGATCCGCTCCCGTTCCGCGTTGTCCCCTATGGCCACGAGCACCCGCGCGTCATCGTCTGGCGGCACGGACGCTCGGATCACCGGGAACCCCAGCACCTGGTCGCGGTCGGAGTGCGGATCGAGGAATCCCGCGAGGAGCGCGCCCCCTTGCACGATGATATCGGCCACCACCTTCGCGTGCCCGCCCGACCCAACCAGATAGATGGGACCGACGCCACCCGTCCGGTCCGGGTTCACGGCCGCACACTCCCGCGAAATGGCTCTGCCGTGGCACGCCCCGGCTGACTCACGCCATCCCCAGCCAACACCTTGGACACCGTCCGCAAAAGGATCTTCAGGTCCAGCACAAAGCTGCGATTGTCCACGTACCAGACGTCCAGGTCGAACTTCTCTTCCCAATTCAGAGCGTTTCGCCCGCTCACCTGCGCCAACCCCGTGATTCCGGGCCGCACGGCGTGCCGTCGCGCCTGCTGGTCATCATAGAGCGGCAGATACTCCATCAGGAGGGGACGGGGCCCCACAAGGCTCATTTCGCCTTTCAGCACGTTCCACAGTTCGGGAAGCTCGTCGAGGCTGGTACGGCGGAGGAAGCGCCCCAGCCGGGTGAGCCGCTCGGCGTCGGGAAGTCGGTCTCCCGAGGGCCCGTACGCCTCCTGCATCGTGCGGAACTTGAGGATCTGAAATGGCGTCGCATGCCTCCCGGGCCGCTGCTGCCTGAAGAGGACGGGGGAGCCGAGCGTGGCCCGGATGAGGGCCGCTACCACGAGCAGCACCGGGGAGAGGAGAAGAAGCGCCCCCGCAGCGCCGACTACGTCGAAAGCCCTCTTCACGCCGTCGCCCCTTTCGCATGAACCTCACGCACGACTTCCACGACCCGTGCGATATCGGCCCCCTCAAGCGACGAGCCGGATGGAAGGCAGAGTCCACGAGCGAAGAGATCCTCGCAGACCGCTCCCCCCGTTGCAGGAAAGCGGGAGAAGACCGGCTGCAGGTGCATAGGCTTCCAGAGGGGACGGGCCTCGATGTTCTGGGCTTCGAGAGCCCTCTGCACCGCCTCCGTATCGGCTCCAAACGCATCAGAGTCGAGAGTCAGGCATGTGAGCCAGCGGGTGTGACGCCCCCAGGTTGCCTCCGGCATGAACCCTACGCCGGGGAGGGCTCCCAGTGCGTTCGCATACGCCTTGAAGTTCCGTCGCCTCGCCCGGACGCGATCCTCCAGGACGGAAAGCTGCCCCCGCCCAACCGCCGCCAGAAGGTTGCTCAACCGGTAGTTGTATCCGACCTCCTCATGCTCGTAGTGGGGAGCTCGCTCCCGGGCCTGTGAGGCCAGCTTGCGAGCCCGGGCGATGGCCTCACCGTTCGACGAGACCAGCATCCCGCCGCCCGAAGTCGTGATGATCTTGTTCCCGTTGAAGGAGTAGATCCCGAATGCGCCCAAGGTCCCCGGCGCCCGATCCCCGTAACGTGCGCCGAGCGCTTCGGCAGCGTCCTCGATGATCGGGACGCCGTAGCGCTCGCACAGCTCAACGATGGGTGAGAGGTTCGCACTCTGCCCGTAGAGGTGAACGACGATGACGGCCCTGGGAAGGCGTCCCCGGGCGGCGTACCCCACCAGGGCCTCCTCCAGCCGCGCGGGATCCATGTTCCACGACTCCCGCTCGCTGTCGATGAAGTGTGGAGTCGCCCCTTCGTAGAGGATCGGGTTCACGCTGGCCGCGAAGGTGAAACTCGACACCAGGACCACGTCCCCCTTCTGCACCCCCAACAGAAGGAGCGCCAGGTGGAGCGCCGCCGTTCCGGAGCTGAGGGCAGCGGCGTGCGGGGCTCCGACAGCCTCGGCAAACTCCCGCTCGAAGGCGTCCACGTGCGGTCCCAGCGGGGCGATCCAGTTGCTGTCGAACGCCTCCAGCATCAGACCGCGCTCGGCCTCCCCCATGTGGGGAGGAGATAGATAGATTCGTTCCCGCTCGTTCATGGTTCGGGTCAGTCCAGGGGCGGGGTCGGGATCGAGGCTTCAATCTCCGTGCCTTCCGAAGCCACGACGGCCAGCCCCGCGTCCACCCAGGCCATGACGTATTCATGCACCTGCTGGATCGGCAACTGAAAGCGTTCGGCAATTTCGACGAGGCCTGTCCTGCCGTCGAGGAGGCGTGGAAGCGAGTTCATCAGCCGGTTCCATCTTCCCTGCGTGGAGGTGTAGTCCACGCCCAGCTCACCCACCGGAGGCACGGGCTTGTAGAGTCCGTACCTCGAGAGGCACACCAGACCTTCGGCAGACCACCTGACTGGCACGTCAGCCTCCATGGCTTCGCAGATCTGGAAGGCGGTCTGAACCGTGTCCTCCAACCGATCTTCCTGGATGCGGTCGGGAGTGTCCCGGTCGGTGTGGTACTCCGGAAACGGCCACCGCGTCAGGGAAATGGACGGGATCGAAAATGGAGGCGCCTCGAACACGGTCTCATCATTGCCATACACGGCCCGGAACTCTCCGCTCTCGTACTGGCGGAATCGGGAGCGAAACACGTTGTGCGCCGCCAGATCGATGGGCGCGTCTCCGTTGAAGCTTTCCTGTAGTCGAAGCGGTCGATCGTTGCCTACCGACTTGAGCATGACGGTTGCGCGCAGGCGTGATGCTCGCGTCCGCTCTTCGGCGAGCCAGAAAAGGGGCCCGAACAGCTCCGGCGCTATCATCAGCGAATAGGTGAACCGTCGCTCCGGTCGGGCCGCCAGACGGCGCATCAATTCGATCCCAACCGCGACACCTGAAATATCATCGTTGGCCTGATAGGGATGACAGTTGTGGGCGTTGAGCAGGATCGTCTCGTCGGAATTCCCCTTCAATTCATGCACGAATACCTTCATCGTCGTCGGCGTCCTGCGGGTGACGATACGAACATCGTAGACCCCCTCGCCGAGCGTGCGCTTGACCCGGTCGGGCATACAGAACCCCCAGACCGGTGTGTCGGGGCGATACAGCCGGCTCCAGTGATACGGTATCGCCTCGGGATCCGCAGGGTGGGAAAACAGGTGCGGCCGCAAATCGGCGAGTGACACGCGCCCCTCGAAGCTGTCGCTCTGAGCGGGGACCCCAAGAGACGAGGCCGTTCCGTCATAGACCAGCCTGCCATCGAGCCGGAGTTCGGCGCATTCCACCTCACACGCGTGTGGAATGAGCCACCCGTTCAGCACCCGGCCCGACTCGTACTCAAAGGTGTCGAACGGCAGTTCCCGTTGGAGGGCGATCCCAGCGGCATCGTTGCCGGGTCCCGTGACCGAGTACGAAAACGGAAACAACCGCGAAACGAGATCGACCAGAGGTTCCATCAGAGCCGGGCAGGGGTGGCGAGAGTCAGCAAGGGCATCCGATCACGCGATCATGTCGCCACCTGCTCCGCGAACGCTCCGGACCAAGTGGAAGGGCTCCGCCGCTGCGAGCCCAACAGTGCTTCCCCATCGGCGCGCGCTGGCCCGCAAGGCTTCTGGAGACCGAGGGTGCGGGAACTCCCTCGCCTCGCTCTCGTACACTTGCATCGCCTCGATCTTTGTGTCCAAGGTAGCGCTGATATCCTCGAAAACACTGGGCCTGAAGCGCGGCGCGAACTGCTGGAACGCCCACTCTGTCGAGGACGCCACCTCGTATGCATACACATCGCGCACTGGATGCCCCGACTGTGGTCGCGTGGCCGTGAGTGTGGCCCGGTAAAGGACCATGTGGTCCACATTCAAGTCCCCACCGTGCTGTGTGTACACCGCCTCAGGACGGATGTCGGCGATCAGGCCCTCGACGATCTTGACCACGTTCAAGAGGGGTAATGTATCGAAGCGGTTGTCCGGGAGACCCGAGAGCATCACCCTGCGCGCCCCCATGAGCTCTCCCACGCGGCGACTCCGGGCGTGCAGCGCCTCAAGCAGTTCCACGTCCGCCTGATCGCGGCTCTCGTACCGTGAGGTGATTCCCTCTCCGAGAATTGCGATGTAGACATCGTGACCCTCTCTGCCCAATCGGGTGATCGTCCCACCACAGCCAAGCACCTCGTCGTCCGGGTGGGCGGCGAGAACAAGGACCTTCATCGGGACGATTCTCCTTCAATGGGACGGATGATTACATCGGCTACTATGTGGCCGTCTTTGAAAGCGGCGCGACGGAACTCGTAGCGAAAGCCGTTGGTCTGCAGAAATGCGTGCGGGTAGCCTTCGGCGTCCAGCATACGGATAAAGTCATAAAGTTCCCGCAAGGATCGTGCTTCCGGAATGCCGCTCTCGGAAGGTTTCCGGCGTCGGAAGATGACCGGCTCCCCCTCTTGCGGGACCGGTGTCGGTTCAGCCCCCGCGATCTCAGCGATCATCTTTGCCGAAAGCTCACTCGCACGAATGTATATCTCCTCGGCATTCCCTTCCAAGCAGAGATCTCGCTTCGCATAGACGGGGCCAGCATCCAGCTCCGACACCATACGCAGTGCCGTGAGTCGGGTGGCGCGATGTCCTCTCACGATCAGGTTCTGGAGCGGGGACCCGCCCCGGCCGTAGGGGACATCGGTCATATGGAAACAGACGCACTCCCATTTCTGCACGATCGGCGGAGGGACAATCCAGGACCAGTGCATGAAGAAGATATAACGGGGGCGCAAAGCATCCAGCCGCTCGGGGGTGAGCTCCTCCGGTGCAGCGACAAACGTCCAGTCGCCTGGAAGCCGCCGGATCATTCCTTCGAATATCCGCCCATTCCAGGGCTTGGCACCGGCGACCACGTAGCGCTCTGCCACCTCAGAGTCCCCCAACCAGATCCCAGGAAACCGGCGTTCCGCGCGCCACGTCGCGGGTGGCGCGACGGCCCACCACGTCATCGAGATGCCGCGTGTGCAGGCCATACCCCGGACGAATCGCCCGGATACTGCGGTGGTCGAAAAGCTCGTTGGCGGCGACATCCTGCACCACAAACAGAGAACGGCGAAAGACCCGACTCGCTTCCTCCTGCTGAGTCGCACCGAACTTCACCTGGCCCAGGGCTTTCTCTGCGGTGCGGACAGCCTCCACCATGTCGCCGAACTCTTTTGGCTCGAGTGAGAACTTGCTGTCCGGCCCTGGCTCAGCACGCGACAAGGTGAGGTGCTTTTCGATGATACAGGCGCCGAGGGCAATAGCAACGACGGGGACGGTCATCTCCAGGGTGTGGTCCGAAAGACCGACCGGAACGTGGAACGTGCTACCGAGATGAGACATGCTGCGCAGGTTCATCTCTTCTGGGGTGGCAGGATAGGCGCTCGTACATTTGAGCAGCGCCAGCTCCTTGCCACCGGATTCGCGGATCGTTCGGACCGCTTCGTCGATCTCCGCCAGCGTGGCCATCCCCGTGGAAAGGATCATCGGCTTGCCCGTGGCCGCTACCCGCCGCAGAAGCGGCAGGTCTACGTTCTCGAAGGAGGCGATCTTATACGCCGGCACCTGCATTTCCTCCAGGAAGTCCACGGCCGTCGCATCGAAGGGGGTAGAGAAGAGATCCATCCCCATTCGGTCGGCTCGCTCCTTGAGCTTCGGCTGCCATTCCCATGGTGTATATGCCTCCCCGTAGAGTTCGTGGAGGGTACGCCCGTCCCACATGGTACCTCGGATTCGGAACCAGGTGGAATCGGCGTCGATGGTCATGGTCTCGGGCGTATACGTCTGCAGCTTGACGGCGTCCGCACCGCACTCTTTCGCCACCTCCAACAGACGCGCAGCACGATCGAAGCTCTGCGCGTGGTTTGCGGACATCTCCGCAATAATGTAGGCCGGACGTCCCGGCCCGATCGCGCGCCCGTTGATCCGGATTAGCGGCTCCGTCATGCATCCCCCTTCAATTCGTCCTCAAGAAGCAGCTCGAGCCGCAGATAGATTTTCTGATTACCATCATGGAAATAGGCTCCCTCGTGCGGCGGGAAGGTGCGCGCTCGGAGAGTGTTGATCAAATCTCCCGCGCGGTACTCACGATCAAGGTCAATCTCATCGATCTGTTCCACGTCGCGCTTTCGATGGTAAGTCCCCTCGCCCGCCCGCTGTGGGTGCCGGGGAGCCGTGCCCGCCCGGATCCCTGGCCAGGTTGCACGGAAAAGGCCGAAGCCTGCGGATTCCAGTCGGCGGTAGAGTGTCTCCCCTGTGTCGGTTGGCGCGACGGGCACCTCGCACTGGGCGATAATATCTCCGGTATCGATACCCGCATCGATGTAGTGCAGTGTGACTCCCGCCGGTGTTCCTTCCACAATACTCCACACGTTCGGATACTGGCCCCGATTATAAGGGAGTAAAGACGGGTGGAGGTTTACGACCCCGGCGGGAAAGAGATCGATCAACTCCGGGCGCAAAATGTAGTCGAACAGCACGGACAGAGCGATGTCGGCATCGACAGCTCGCAACTTGGCCAGCGTCTCCGGATCTCGCAGGCGATCGCCGCTGAAGACGGCGCCAGGGGCTATTCCGGTGGTCGAGATCAACTCATCCCCGAAACGACGCCGGTCGGGCGGGTGGACTACCAGCGCCGCAATCTCCTCGCCACGCTCCCGCAGCCACTCGCCGCACCACCACGCGAGTCGATTGTTTCCCATGAGGACGATCCTCACCACGTCCCTCCCTGACTGCTGCGTAGCTGTCGTTGCAGAGCTCGAACGACACGCTCACCGCCCCGGCCGTCCACGAGCCGCCGGGCCTCTCCCGCCAGGGAACTACGCAGCTCACGGGCGCTTGCAAGCTCCGCGACCGCTCGCGCCACCCCGCCTGACGGCACCTCGTCGTGCCAGCCGAGTGAGACGGCCGCGCCCCGGCTATGCAGCCCCTTGGCAATCCCCTCCTGGTTCCTGGCCGCAATTAGCAGGATGCTGGGAACGCCCATAAAACACAACTCCCAACAGGTGCTCCCCGCTGCAGATACTGCGAGGTCTGCCCAACCCATCAGGTCTGGCATCTCCCGCGCGTCAACCACGAGCCGGAAGGACGCACCGCCCTTCCGGTCGGCCTCGGAAACCGCGCCCCGCAGGGCCTCCAGATGGGGGTTGGCCGGTCCAGCTACCACGACGCATTCCATTCGCTGTGAGCAGTCCACTGAAAGCTCCTGCACCACCCGCCCAGTGACGTTTGCGGGGTCGCCTGCCCCGAGGGTCACGAGCAAACGACGTGCTTCCTCCGGTCGGGTCCGGCGGCGGATCCGGGCATCACGGAACTCTCGACGCAGGAGCGCGTAGCGCGGTCCGAAGAGGAACTCCGTTTGCCGCGGGCTGTCGTACTGCAGCAGACCAGCGTCCGGGTTCTGGTTCAGCAGCAAGTCGGCGATGTAGCGGTCCAGGTGCGCATGGTCATCGATCACAAGCAGGCGATACCCGGCCTCCCGCACTTCGCGGTGGTAGTCCGAGGTGAAATCATACCCGTCCAGACACAGAGCCGGGCGATCACCCACTGCAGCGGCCTCCTCGAGCAGGTCCAGGGTCAGAGCCAGGTCCTGCTCGTCCCCCTGCGCCGCCTCAAGACGGCGCACCCCGACCCCATTCCCTCGAACCCGTTCGAGGAGACTTTCCTGCTTCGAGGACGTCAGAAACGCCGCCTCGCCGCCGTTGTCCACCCACGCTTGTGCCAAGGCCAGACAGCGCATGAAATGCCCGGCCCCCATTCGAGCATCTGCATCGGCGCGAACGATCAGGGGACTCATGTCAGGCGACGACACCCGCTGTGAGCGGAATGTGGGTGTGAGCGGGAGGAGAACGTCACGGATCAGCGCACCTTGAACAGCGGCTCGAGCGGTGCGCACCGGAGCAACTCATCCATACGCCCTTCCAGCGCGGCCACTCGCAGCAGCGGGAAGACCTCTTCGTACACCGCGAGCAGGCGCTCGATATCACCATCCGTATGCGCGTAGCTGATGTTGTGGCTGCCGAAAGAGAGAACCCCGCGCTGGAAGATCTCCTGCATCAGGAGGGTCTTTGTCTGCCACTGGGATGCGGAAGCCGTATCCTTGATCAGGAGAAACGACCAGGAGGGATGGCCGGACACCGACAACACATCCTGCAGCCGATGGCGCTCGATACGGTCGCGCACACCGTCGATCAGCCGGGTGCCGCGCTCCCGGATCGCGCCAACGACGTCGTGTGTCCTGAGTTTCGTGAGGGTGGCCCGAGCTGCGGCAAGTGACAGCGTCTCCCCACCGAACGTGAAGGAAAAGAAGACATCCTCCATGACCTTCATGATGTCGCGGCGTCCAGCCACCGCCGACAGCGGATAACCGTTCGCCAGTCCTTTTCCGAACGTCGCCAGGTCTGGAGTGACGCCGAAATACTCCTGGGCACCGCCGTTTGCGAAACGGAACCCCGTGATGGTCTCGTCAAAGACAAGGACTGCCCCGTGTGCGTGCGCGAGGGTCTTCACGCCCTCCAGGAACCCGTCCACGGGCATCGTCACGTTCATGGGCTCGAGGATGACTGCAGCGAACTCGCCCGGATGCGCCTCAAGCAGCGATTGCAGGGCCGCGAGATCATTGAACGGAAACGTATGGGTCAGTTCTCGGACCGCATCCGGCACGCCGCGATGGCGTGCCGTGCTCCCGATGTACCAGTCCTGCCACCCGTGATATCCGCAGACCGCGACCCGCTCTCGGTCGGTAAACGCGCGCGCGACACGGATAGCGCCCGCAGTGGCATCCGACCCGTTCTTGCCGAAGCGCACCATCTCGGCGCATGGCACCATTTCGCAAATCAGCTCGGCTACCTCGGCCTCGATGGGGTGCGGGAGTGAAAAAATCACACCGGAGTCCAGCATGCTCCGCACAGCATCGGTCACATCAGGATCCTGGTACCCGAGCGTCACGGCGGCCAGGCCATTGATGAAGTCAACGTACTCATTGCCGTCCAGGTCCCACACCCGGGCCCCGCGTGCGTGAGTCACAAATAACGGCGACACACCTTTAGGGAACTGCGTACGGCTCTTGCTGAACGTCTGGGTGCCGAGCGGAATGGTGATCTCGGCCCGCTCCAGGTACCCTTCGGATTTCTTAAAGCTGCGCATCGAGATGTCTCGCCATCAGAATGAAGTCCTCCGGCTTGCCGTCGAGCAGGAAATGGGCGGGGCGGACGGCTTCAACGTGGAACCCCGCCTTCTGGAACGCTCGAACGCTGCCCTCGTTGGAGCGGTAGCAACCCGCGGTAAGCCTGCGTAGCCCGAGTTCGTGGGTCGCCGCGCCGGCAAGGCAGTCGATCGCCCGGGAGGCCAGGCCGCGGCCCCACACCCGGCGATCGCCGATCAGAATGCCAACTTCACCGAGGCCGTGGTGTGGATCGATAACGAGCTTGAGGTTACCCACATGGTGGCCGGTGTCCCGAGCGCGAATGCCCAGGAAAAGGACGTTCGGATCCGACAGGGCCGACGCGATGAACGCCTGCACCGAAGGGATGTCGTGAGTGACGAACCGGCTCTCGAGATATCGGTTGACATCGGGATCGTTCAGCCACTCCAAGTATTCCTCGGTAGCATGACCTGGCTCGAGCAGGAACAGCTCGAGCAGCTCAGTGCGCCAGTGGGCAGTCGCGGGTGCTCGCATCAGGTCTCCATACGGATGGGAATGCTGGCATTGCGAATATGGGCGCGCGTCTGCATCGGATTCTGGTCGCGAAAGCAGAAAAAGGTGCCAGCGGCGACCGCTTCGGCGCCGCCCCGGACGAACCCGTCGACAAAGTGGTCGGCCAGGCCACAGCCGCCCGAAAGAATCACCGGAACGTCCACCAGATCTGCCACTGAACGCCCCACCTCACAGTTCAGACCTGTCCCGGTTCCGTCGCGACCGGCGTCGGTCAGCAGGAGCTCTCCCGCACCGCGGCGTGTCACTTCGGCGGCCCACTCCGTGACGCTCCAGCGGGTCCGTTCGGCTGCCCTGTCCCGGTACACCACCGGGCCCACGTCTTCCATGCGGAAGTCGATCGACACCACCACACACTGTCTGCCGAAGCGTTCCGCGGCGGCAGTGATGAGCTCCGGGCCGTCCAGCGCCGCTCCGTTGATCGACACCTTGTCCGCACCATGTGCCAGCAGGAGAGCGAAGTCGTCCACCGAGCGCACGCCGCCTCCAACAGCGAGTGGCATGAACGTTTCCGACGCCAGTCGTTCGATGAGACCAAGCATCACCGCGTCACCCCGGATGGGCGTTCCGTCGATGTTCAGCACCAGGAGTTCGTCCGCGAGCTGCGCCTCATAGATCTTGGCTTGCGAGACCGGGTTTCCGACATCCCGCGCGGCCCCGTACTTCCGGGTGGTCACGAGGACCGGCAGCACTTCGGCGCCCATCAGCCGATGCTTGATGAGGAGCTTCGGAACCAGGCGCTTCTTCAGGCGCGTTCGCGTCACGTGGACAGGAACCCGCGCAGGAACCGGAGGCCAACCTCCTGGCTTTTTTCGGGATGGAACTGAACCGCCAGCACGCTGCCTCGGCGGACGGCGGCGCTGAAGGTCACTCCGTGACGGCAGGACGCGACCGTGCTTCCCTCGGTCGGGTCGGAATACGCATACGAGTGGTCGAAGTAGAAGTCGGCCTCGTCGCCCACCGCGAAGGAACCACAGGACTCCGCGAAGGTCACGGTGTTCCACCCGACGTGGGGGACGCGTACTTCCGGATGGCCGCCCGGGATCCGGCGTACCGAACCCCCAACCCACCCCAGGCCCTCCGCCGCTGGAGATTCCTCGCTCCGGTCCGCCAGGAGCTGCATCCCCACACAGATCCCGAGGAGCGGGCGCCCGGCCTCGAGCGCCCACCGCTCCACGAGCGGCGTCAATCCACTACTGGAAAGCCGGTCCGCGCAAAACCCGAAGGCGCCGACCCCGGGTAGCACGAGGTGGGTGCAGTTCGCGGCATCGCCCGCCTCCCGCACGGCCACGACCTCGGCTCCGAGGTGCTCAAACGCGTTCCCGATCGACTGGAGATTTCCCGCCTGATAGTCGATCAGCCCAACACGCTTGGTTCCTTGACGGATCACTCGGCGCCTTCACGATCCTCGTCCTGTCGCGTCCTCCATCCCTGCAGGGTAACGAGGGTCTCAGCCCGCGGCAGCCCTCCGTCACGGCTCCAGCGATCGAAGTCGGGCGTCTTGTCGCCGTCAGTGGTCCGCGCGGGATCATGCCGGTAAGGTGAGACCTGGTGGCTCATCGCGACCTCAATGAACTCTTCCTCCGTCATCCCCATGAAATTCAGGAAAAGATCCAGGCTGGGCGGGCGCCGACCTTCATACTGCTCGATAAAGTGCTGCCCTTGCTCCTTGCTCATCCGGTCGTTGCGCACATCGAGCGCGACCAGGTGCGAGGGTCTGGAGTATCCGCGCTTGATGAACTTGATATAGTCGCGTACACCCTGCATGTAGCACTCGATCTTCTCGTATCCATACTCCGGCGGCACATTTTCCACGACATCGCCCTGCCACCCCAACTCCCGACCGATGATCTGTGACTGACGTTTCGCGTCCCAGGGTACATATGACCCGAGGCAGACGGACTGATAGTTCAGCCCGCGCAACGACTTCAGGGGCGGATAAGAGTACGGCTTCAGTTCCCGCCGATCGACCTGCCCTCCCAGCCGCACGAACATGTCATCGGCGCTGATTCCGAGATTGATATAGCGGTTGAAGCGCTTTTCGTCGACTTCCTCAGCCTGGTCGAAACTGAAGTAGGCCGTGTATTCGGCGGACGGCTCGCCCCAGATGATGAGCGGCACCTGCTTCTCGAGAGCCACCCACATCGGGTATGAAAAGATGCCGGTATGGCAGTGCCAGCAGAAGTCGCCCTTCTCGAGAAACGCCTGCAACATGAGCTTGCGCACTATCTGCCAGTTCGGGGTGAACGAGAGGTAGTCGGCGCCCAGGTGGCGAAGGGTGCGTTTCACGTTCGCCTCGAGATTCGGCCGCATGAACCCGTGGTCGAACCGCACCACCAGCGGCTTCAGGTCGTATTCCTTGACCAGGTAATAAAGGGTCCAAGTGCTGTCCTTGCCGCCGCTGAACGGCACAATGCAGTCGTAGTCGTACTTGCCGCGATGCTCTTCGACAAGCGCGTCGAGCGCTCGCTTCTTGGCGGTCCAGTCGATTTTCTCGGATTTGAATTGATGCTGACGGCAGATATTGCACACGCCCTCGGTGTCGAAGGCGATAGTTTCGTGCGTTTCAGGCAAACCGCAGTTGACACAACGTTTCATTCGCTAAGACTCCAGAAAGTCAAATGGATGGTGTAAGACAGTAGTCGGCGCTCACCCGGCGTTGGCAAGCATGTGGGCAAGCTATCGACCGTCGGAGCGTCCCGACACGGACCGTTGTGCACCAAAGCGTTACCACGGGTACAGCGCAATTTCCGGATACAATGCGGATCCCGTGTGAGCCACATAGAGCTTTGGGATGCCCGGATGCGACTGGAGGTGCCGCAGCACCATGGGTAGGAGCACAGGCAGTTGGCTGGGATCATTGCTCCGATGCACCGTGCCTTGTTGTCCTGTATCGGGTACTCGGAACCCCCGGGATGTGAAGCGCTCTGCACTCTCATGGTAGAAGTATTTCACATTGTTCAAGTCGACACCGCAGAGGATAATGCGCTTGTATCCGAGATACGCCCCCAACATGACTCCTGTGTCCACCGATGTAGAATAGTGAAGAAGCTCCGTGACGTACCCGCGGCGCCTCAGGTCGATCTTGCGGATGCGCTCACCGACTTCCCCTTCAGTGCGACCTCCGACCCATTTCTGTAAAGCTATTCGTCCTCTGAAGGCACGTATCACGTCGGCATTTTCCAGGACGTTGCGATTTCGGAAGCGAAAGAAGCTGACACAGTCCCGATAGCCAGGAGCTGCGATCCTCAAGTTGTAGCGGTAGTCGTCCACGATACCTGGAAACTCGATCGGATCCGCAAATTCGCCAGAATAGAACGTCGGCACATGATCCTGCAGTATCCAGTCGTTCATGCCCAGGGAATCGCCATCCCGAATGGCCCGCCATTGCGCTTCCGTGAACGCGTTCGTGGAGGCACCCGATCCCAGAATAAAGAGATTCTCACTCTGCTTTGCCTGAAAGAGGACCGGCTTTGTGAGGAATTTGAGTCGCCGAGACAGCACACTGGCGTATCCTCCAAGCACGGCGCGGCGCTGACGCAACGGATTACGTATCGCCTTGTATCCCCTCTTGATCGGCGCGGGCACCCGATCTTTCAGGCTAGCATTCATGGAAGGCTGCGAATCCGTGATGGGGTGATAGACGAGGCCGCCTCACGTCGGCTCGTCGACAGGTTGATCCCGCCGCTCAGGACGGTTGAGTCAAGTGCGCATTGATGGACCCGATCTCCGGGTGGTCGTCGAGAATTCGGAGGATTTGTTCCATATTGCCGAACTGATTCCTGCTGTGCAGCTCATTTGCGACACGATCCAGCATCTCGAAGTCTTCAGGATAGTCAAGCGTCCAACGCTGATGGCTGTGGTCCACTGGATGCGTCACCGAACAACGGGCACCCCCTCTCGACGGGTCGGCAATATACGGAGTGACATGCTCTCGCTCCCTCGGCTCGACGGCCGTTCTGTGCGCCTCTTCCAGCGCCCCAAAGGGAAAGACTTCCGTGTCCAGACCGTCCGGATAGGTGCGAGGCTGGACATTGGACCCGTAGCGACAATGCTCGCAGCGGAGGAACCGTTCCACCACCGCGCCGCTGACAACGGGGTCGATGAGAGGGCAGTCAGCCGTCACGCGCACGATTACACTTGCCTCTGCCGCTTCCGCCGCTCGGAAATACCGCTCGAGCACATCGAATTCCGAGCCTCGAAATGTCGGGATTCCGATGCGGTGACAGTATTCCACCAGCGGGTTGTCCCGATCATGGTCGGACGTTGCGACCAGGGTGTGGTCAACCCCGGGAATCTGAATTGTCCTTTCGTACACCCGCCGGATAACGGGGACACCCGCAAGCTCCATGAGGACCTTCCCAGGAAGGCGCGCGGATCCCATCCGAGCCTGAATGATAGCTACCACTCTTGTAGATGCGTCCGTCATGCTATCCCAATATTGGGCCAATGCGCAGGATTCACCACGCGCTCCCGTGGAAGCGGTGACATGGATTCCCATTCCTTGTAGAGCTGCGGGCGGGCGGGAGCATCCCGCAACACGCTGAGGCTTTCCCCGAGCTGTCGGGGCAGCTCGGCTCCCATCACCAGCGTCGCATCTGGTGCCCGGTCGCGCACAAAAGAAAGAGCGAACTCCAATGGCTCAATGGCGTGGGTCCGACAGAACCCCCGAAAAGCCGAAATCTCGGACTCTGCATAGCGCAGGCGGTCGGGCAGGTCTCCGGCTTCCATGAGGAGAAGTCCCTGAAGCAGGACGCTCCGAACGAAGACGTTAATCCCCCTTTCGGCGGCTGACTGGACGAACCCGTTCTCCAGAAATCTCCGATCCAGAGCGTTCATGGGAATCTGTACGGCACTCAACTGCGCGCAGTGCAGAGCTTCAACCGCGCGGCCCGGTGAATACACGGACACCCCGAAATGCTTAACCCAGCCCCGCCTCCGGCATTCCACCAGAACCGGCAGAATTGCATCCCACGAACCCAGAAGGTCTTCATCATGGAGAAGCAGACCCCAGAGTCCGTCGATACCGAGCCTCTCCAAAGACGACTGGACACCGTCCAGGATCGTGTCCTCGTTTCGGCAGTCCTCCGATTTGATCTTGCTGATCACGCGGGCCTCTTCCCGCCCCGGAAGTACGGACAGAGCCCTGCCCAGAACCGCCTCACTCTCTCCGTACGCCGCAGCAGTATCGAAGAAGCGCACGCCCTCCATCCACGCTGATTCCACAATCTCTCGCGCGATGGCCTCATTGGGTTGTCCTTCGCGGTTCGCGATGCCGTACTTCATTCCCAACTGGACCGTGCCCAGGGCGAACCGGCCTCCCAGCTCACTCACGATGGTCCCACCCTCTCAGACGATCCGGCCAGTTCGGCCTCGCCCTGCTCGATCCCATTCTCAAGCGGCTGTCAGATAGGCGCCAAGCACCTTCCTCACCGCTGCCACCACGTCCCCTATGTCGTCGTCGGTCATGGTCGGAAACATGGGAAGCGAAAGGATCTGCTCGTAAGCCGCTTCGGCGATCGGGCAAAGGCCTGGAGCGGTTCCATGATTATTCCGGTAATAGGGGTGAAGGTGAACGGGGACGTAATGCACATTGACCCCGATACCCTCTGCCCGGAGTGCCCGAAAGATCTCGCCACGATCGGTGGCAAGGCGCTCCGTCTCGAGGCGGACCACGTAGAGATGATACGCGTGATCGACGTCGGAGCGCACCTCGAGAGGTCGAACGGCCTCAATGCCATCGAAGGCGGCCCCGTACCGGGAGGCGATCTCCCGGCGCCGGCCTACCCAGCCTGCCAACCGCCCCAACTGGCTCTCGCCGAGAGCACACTGGAAATCCGTGAGCCGATAGTTGTATCCGAGGTCTGCCATTTCATAGTACCATGACCCCGCTTCGGATCGCTGCCGATGATCGCTGGTGATGCCGTGGTTGCGAAAAAGGCGCATCCGACCAGCCAGGTCGCCGTCATTCGTGGTAATCATTCCGCCCTCCCCCGTCGTGAGATGCTTGACGGGATGGAAACTGAAGCAATTCAGATCCGCCAGCGCACCCACGGGTCTCCCTCGATAGCTCCCTCCCACCGCGTGACAAGCATCGGATATGAGGGCCAGGCCGTGTTCGTCCGCAATGACCCGCAACCCATCATAGTCGCAGGGATGCCCGGCGTAGTCGACAGCTACGATGGCCCTCGTGCGGACAGTGATCTTCTCCCGCACCTTTTCCAGATCCACCAGCAGGGTTCCTGCATCGACATCGACAAGAACCGGGGTACCGCCCTGCATGACGACGGCGTTTGCGGTCGCCACGAAGGTCATGGCGGGTACGATGACTTCGGTGCCAACCCCCACCCCACTCGCGTACATCGCGGCGTGCAGGGCGGCTGTACCGGAATTCACCGCGACCGCATGGGAAGCGCCTACCCAGGTTGCAAACGCCTGCTCGAACTCCGCGACCCTGGGCCCGGTGGTCAGCCAGTCCGATCGAAGGACGTCCAGCACGGCCTGGAGATCTGCCGCATCGATACTCTGGCATCCATAAGGAAGCAGGGTCTCGCGTACTGGCCTGCCACCAGCGATTGCGAGGTGATCATCGCTCCGGTCAGACAAGGCCAGCAGGCTCCTCGACTCCGATCATCGCGATGAGATCCGCCGGAGAGAGCCACTGCGGGTTGTTGTCGCTGCTGTAGGAAAAGCCTTCGGAACACCAGGTGCCACCGTTCTTCTCGATGTACGCGTCCGAGTTCCAGTCATGGAAGGCAGGAAGGATCGCGAAGTGGTCGTCGTGTTCGACCGTGTTGCGAGCGTCGTCGATCGGAACCATGACTTCGTGAAGCTTCTCACCGGGCCGGATCCCGACAATCTCGACTCGGCATTCGGGGGCGATTGCCGTCGCGAGATCCATGACCTTCATACTCGGAATCTTCGGAACGAAGATCTCGCCGCCGAGCATCCGATCCATACTTGCAATCACGAAGTCCACGGTCTGTTCGAGCGTGACCCAGAACCGGGTCATGCGAGGATCCGTAATGTGGAGCACCCCCGAATCCCGCTGCTTGATGAAGAACGGGATCACGCTCCCACGGCTGCCCAGCACATTTCCGTAGCGAACCACGCTGAAGCGTGTTCCACCCTCCCCGGAATAGTGGTTCCCTGCGACGAAGAGCTTGTCCGAAGCAAGTTTCGTGGCGCCATAGAGATTGATCGGGTTGGCCGCCTTGTCAGTGCTGAGTGCGACAACCTTGTCAACCCCGCAGTCGATGGCGGCGTCGATGACATTGGCCGCACCCATCACGTTGGTCTTGATGGCCTCGATCGGATTGTACTCCGCCGCCGGGACCTGCTTCAGCGCGGCAGCATGCACAACGATGTCTACACCATCGAAGGCACGGTACAGACGGTCCTTCTCACGAACATCACCAATGAAATACCGCAGTTCCGGGTACTGGCGCGGCGAGAAAATCTGCTGCATTTCATACTGCTTCAGCTCGTCGCGGCTGAAGATCACCAGCTTCTTGGGACGATACCGCTCGAGAACGATCCTCGTGAACTCGTTTCCGAACGAGCCGGTACCCCCGGTTATCAGAATCGTCTTGTCTCGCCATTCCATGCTATCACTCCGGATGAAAAGTAGTTGTGCGTGTTCGGGCATCTGCTCACTGAAGACTATATCCGGGTTCCTACCACGATCGGATCACCCTCGGAGACCTCCGTCGTGATCCGATAGCCCACTCCTTCCAAAAGAGACTTCATCCCCTCCAATGAGGCGTAGTAGTCATACGGGCCAAAGCCGCGTCGCGGCAGGCCCGTCCCTTTCGTCTTGGCCCAGTATGCGGCACGGTGTGCATTACCGCAGAGGACGACGTTCTCGACCTTTTGAGCCACTTTCTCGAACACCTGTTGCATATCCTCTTCGAGATAGTAGATCATTCGAACGGCAACGAGGGTGTCGACCTGATCCAGGAGGTCCAGCCGGTTGCGGAACTCGCCGAGAATCATCTCGCAGCGACCGAACCGCTCATCGCGGGATCGCCAGATCGTCTGAAGACGAAGCGCCTCGGCGTGTCTGGGCTCCTCCCCATCGAGCGCGAACACCACTTCCTTGTCGAGGGCCAGCAGAAGAGACAGGACGCCTTCGGCGGCCCCTATCTCGAGGACACGCCGCCCGGGGACGAGAGGCACGATTCGCGTGTATTTCGCGGGCACATCTCCGTTGCGGATCGCCTCCCTGTTCTCACGGTACGCCAGGGAGCCCATGTGAGGCCCCGAGGACTCTTTCGCCGAACCGGCGTGCGCCTTCCCGGAGCCAGAGAGGCGCGAAGCCACGAGCCGCAGCCTGCGCCGCAGTTTCCCCCAAAAGTGATCTGACATTGGTTTGGCCTTTATCGATTCGTTCATGTCAACAGGTCCGAAAGGTCCGGGTGCGAAGCATGCTCTCCCAGCCCATTGGCTTCGAGATAGGCTCGTCCGCCCCTTTGCACGCCCTCGCGGATCCCTTGCCAGCGGGCGTGGCGCGCGAAGACTCCGAAGGGCATCGTCTCGATCGACAGCAGCTCGGCCATGAACCACCTATGGTTCCCGTTGCTACCGTAGATCCATTCGCCCGACGAGCCAACATGCAGAAATATCGTATCACTACCGGCACCCGGAGGCCTGATACCCTCGGCCTTTATGGACTCGAAAAGGGGCTCGATCTCGACTCTGTAGTGGTTGAGTAAATCTTCCATGCTACGACACCCTCGAACCGAGGCGCCGCTTTGGAACTGGCCAGCGTACCATGCAAACAGATCCGACTCTTCCCACGGCACTCCCCGCAGATAACGGTCACGTATGGCACGACGTTTGGTATTGTTGCGCGTGATGTCGTCCCACGTGTAGAGCGGCTGATCTTCAAAGGACGACAATATGACGCCGGGATAATATTTCCTGAGGAGCTTTCGATCTGAAAGCTTGTAGCGGATGTCCTTCAGCGGCACATTCAGGATACGCGTCGGTTCCGCGAGAGCTCGATACCGAACCCTCTGCGCCATACGCAGTCCAGACACTCTGGATCGTTGGATGCCGCCCATGATCCACCTCCTGACGACGGTAGGAAGAAGAACCCCCACAGTCATGCATCAGGCCGCGCATCGAGCCGAGGCGCCACCGCACTTCCGGAACGCACGAACGAATACGCGCTGTAGTTCTTCAGGCCGAGGTCGAAGTTCGCCTGCGGGATATCCCAGACGGGCGTCGTATCGACCAGATCGAACCCTCGCGCCTTGAATATGGCCGGGATATCGTGCGGGAACGTGCGACTTGACGACCCCGGGATCGTGCGTTCAATGGCGAGGATGCGATAAGTGACTCGTGCGATATCGTCAAATACGGACACGCTATCCGGGTGGATATGTTGGAGAACGGCCATAGTATACACGAGATCGAACGATCCGCTGCGCATGGTCGGCAGAATGTCCTCCGCAGCCCCGAGATGCACGGGAACGTCGGCCAGGTCGGGATGAGCCTCCCGAAGAATCCGCACAGCATGCGGGCTGATCTCGATGCCTTCCACACCGTGAAAGCCGGCGTTATAAAGAACATTGAGGTTGCGGCCGACGTTGCATCCGACTTCCAGAATCCGCGCCTCTCTTGGCAGAAACTCGATCAGGCTCAACAGTGCGCGGCTGCGATCTATCGGTTCGAGATACTCTTCCGGAACATTCCCTTCTGGTGCTGTTCCAGTCCAGAACGAATGTAGTTCGTCTGCGCTTGGCACCTGCTTCTCCGCCGCCTGGCCATCCCCGGGCACGCCCGCAGCTCGGTCCCACCTCCTGAGTCGTTCCCAGATGGGTCTCAAGATCCGGCTGGATCGGGCAAGAGCGCGAATGCGTTGTATCATGAGAATTCCATTACACGAGCTGGGGAAGTGATTTGGACATGAACGCAGGCTGCCGGTCGCTCGATACTATTCCTTCACCAGAAGAGAAATAAAACCCGAGGCGAGCAAGTTGCCCAGCCAATGTCGAGACATCGACAGCTCTCGACGGATCGTGACATGCTCGAGTGATGGTTCGTCGTCGAAGAGCAGCGGGGGAACCGCGTGAAAGCGGTAAAATCCCTGGTCGATCTGGCGGAAACCGCGCTCCGCGCACTTGCGCCCATAATCGAGCGGAACTTCGGCCTTGGTAAAAACCTGGTCTCGCGTGGTTGAATATGTGCCCGATCGGTCCGGCTTATCCGGGTGGGTGATCAACTGCGTGATTCGATCCGTCAACGCCTCAACCATCGATGGCTCGTCGAAGAACTCCGGCAGCACGTGTTTACTGAAAAACTCGACCGTAAATCGATTGAATGTAGCAATGTCGAACAGTTCATTGATGTTCTCAACAACGAAATGTCCGCCGGGGCGCAACACTCGCCTTGTCTCCGCGAAAGCAGAGACCTCCTCATCCTCCGTCAGATACTCCATGACGCCCGCAGAAATCACCAGATCCAGGCTGCCGTCCTCAACCTCTGCAAGGGCAGTAACATCGGATCGGTGCACCAGAGCCGGATCGAATCCTGCCTTGGCCAGATTCTCGTGCGCGAGGTCCACCATGGCCTGCGCACCATCACAGCCACGACCGCTCCAGCCGTTCTGGAGGAAATGGATCAGCACCGATCCGCCTCCGCAGCCAGCGTCGAGCAGCTCTGCCTTCGGCAAGGGACTCACCATATCCTCGATGAGCGCCAGGCGGGTTTCATAGAACGGATAGCGGCCGAGTTTGGCATCGAACTTATATGCACTGTCCCTGTAGATCACGGCATTCTCCTCCCAATACGCCAGCACTTCGCGTGACATTTTAGTGTTCCCTCCTGCGGTCGGGGTGATCGCCCACAACTAGGGCATTAGGACTGCGTCGAATTATTTGGCGGCCCAAAGTACGGAACAGGAACCGCTTCACCTTCTTCACCAGACCGGGCCCCTGCGCCTTCTTCCGCCAAGCCGCTTCCGAGGATCCTGGGGGAAGCCCGGCCACACGACGTCGCTCCCTCACCTCCTCCATCAGCCTGTCAAGCGCCTTCCTGGGCACGGGAGCGGTAAAGTGAAGGACCGGCTTTCTGATGCTATCCAGGTCGAGCTTGACTACCTCGTGGATCCAGTGCGTGGGCACGGGATTTGGATAGACGTCGAATCCCCGTCGCCCCCCGACGATCGCAAACGCGAACTCGTCGCCGAGGCCTATCGGCGGATTCTCGCCGTCCCATAGCTCTCCGAGAACAACCGTCTGGTAGACTTCGTGACACTCCTTCAGCAACTCGGCTGCCCCGTCGCGCCGAAAGTGGAAGACCCCCCCATTCGACTTTAGATAGGTGTCGAGCTGAAAGCGTGCCATCAGCTCCCGGCTCGAGAACCCCTGGTGCCACCAATCGCGAGATTCCCGTGTCAGGATCGCGCCGGTCATGGTGATCGGGCCCGAACCCGCGCCCGACCAGAGAGGTTCCGGGTCGTCCAGGATCAGACAGTCCGCGTCCAGGTAGACCGTTTCTTCGAAGGGCGACACCTCTGCAGCGCAGAACTTCGATGCCCGATGGTGGATGAACGCCGGGTCGACGAGGTGGATTGACGCAAACACACCGGGGAAGTCACTCCTCGCTACATCCGCGAGGCCCGCGTCGGCGGCAAGCGCAAGCGGACGATCGTCGAACTGACGCATCGAGAGCGCCAGGTCGACGGCCATCTCGAGAAATCGCCTCTTCTCTACCGCGATCGTGAGATACCCCTGCTGCTCAGGTGCCATTACGTGCGGAGTGATGTTCATCGGCGCCCGAATAGCTGGCCTCGAAGGCCCGCCACTATTCCAGTCCACGGCCTCGAATCACTGACCGCGTTCCGGGAAAGCTCATCGATTGCCTGGAGGTCCGCGAGAAGATGGTTGGCAATCTCCTTTCTGGTCCGGCGAGCAGGAACAGGGGGAGGTGCGGCCCTGTCGTACAGCTTGAGGAGATCGGCAATGTTGACACTATCGTCGAGCAACGTCTCGACACGCTCTCTGGCCCGCATTCCCATCGCTCGATGGGCATCGGGAGACATCGACAGAATGGTATTCACGGCACTCGCCAGCCCTCCGGGGTCCTCCATGGGGGCAAGCTGTCCTGAAACCCCATCCACCACCAGTTCGTTCAGGCTCGCTCCGTGAACGCCCACCACGGGTGCACCCACGCTCATCGCCTCGATCGCCGTATTCGGCAGGTTGTCTGCCCTCGACGGGCACACGACGGCGTCCGCCCGTTCCATGAGCGGGACGAGACGCTCGCGCGGGATCCGCCCGTGGTGGTGCACCCGGCCAGGAAACTCGGAGCGGAATTCCCGGATCATCGTCAACGCACCGGCGTCCCGCCCACAGAAGTGGATGTGGAGGTCGGAGTGAGCTTTCAGGAGAACTCTACCCGCATCCACGACGAGGTCGGTACCCTTCGCCCGCCCGAGCTGGCCGGCATGGAGAATGTGCCTCCCGTCCTGCACCACACTGTCGGCCCACTCATTGTCCCGGCCTGAGGACAGCAGGCCGCCCTGGGCCGAAAGGGGAGGACGGACCACCTCGACCTGGAGTGCGAGCTCCTCCCGCAGCAGTGCGGAAACGAACGCACTCGGAGCGAAGTGCAGTTCCGCCCTGGCGATGGCCTGTCGCTGCAGGATCTCACTCATCACGATCCACCGACTGCGCGGCGCCCCCGCTGCCGCGTGCCAGGTAGGGGCGTGAGAGCTGAACCGCATCACCACGGGCGCCGGGACATCGACGAAGAGGCCAGACACTCCAAAGTTCGGAACCTGCATCACGTCGAAGGGGGCTTCCTTCCACCGAGCCTCCACAGCCTCGGCCACGATCCAGGCGGCGCGAAGGTGGCGGCGGATCTTGCCTGGAGCCGCGAGGTCATCGAATGGGGTGGGAGCATCGCCGGAGAGGCACCGCACCAGCACTCCCCCATGGTCGAACTCTGCACCCTCATCTCCCTCCCCAGGGTACCCTGAACAGAGAAACACCTCGCACTCGTGTCCTTGCACTGCCAGAAGCGGGGTGGTACGCGATAGATGATATCCAAGTCCCCCGCGAATGCGGCCAAAGTCGCCAAACTCACTCGTCAGGAACGCGATCCGCACGAATTTCCTCCCTGGTTCAGAGATACAGCGTGCGATATCGCACCGAGCCCGTCAGGCGCCCGCTCCTCCAGGCCAGCACCTGCAGCCACTTGAGCCGCCACACCGGCTTCAGGACAGCCCACGGCACCCGGTAGAGAAGCCATGCCCACGCCCGAATCGCCGAGCGAAAAAATGATCCCGGCATGCCGCGCTCGCCGAAGGTGCGGTACAGCCGAGGCAGCGCCTGTGCCGACCGAAAGAGTCGGCGCAGCTCCCCCGAAACCTCCGTCGCCCGACGATAGGAAACGACGGCGGTCGGCGCCCATCCCAGGGTGAAGCCTTCGAGCTGGGCTCGCCAACAGAACTCGGTCTCGGTATGCCCGCGCTTCCAGGCGTCGTCAAAGCCACCGAGCCGGTCCCAGACCTCTCGACGGAATCCGAAGTTGCAACCGGTAGCGTAGGGGAGGAACCGCCCGGCCACGGGCGGGCCCGTCTGAGCCTTGTCCGCATGGAGTCCGGCCACTCGGTCAGGGTTCAGCTCAGCGAATTCAAGGGGGCCTCCCGTGACGTCGAACTCCTCGAGAGCTCGAACGTGTCCCGAGATCCATCCGGGATGAACCCTATCGTCCGCATCACAGATCAGGACCCGCTCCCCCCGGGAAGCGCGCACTCCTGCATTCCGGGCGAAGTTGATCCCGGTTCCATCTGCCGCCTGCACGATCCGGAGAAGAGGAATCCGCTTGTGGAACTCCGCCGCAATGTCGGCCGTACCGTCGGTCGAACCGTTGTCCGCAATCACCAGTTCCCATGTGCCGGAAAATTCCTGTGCGGCCAACGCATCTAGCTGCTCCCGAATGGTCCTGGCACCGTTCCGCACCGGGATCACGACACTGACCAGCGGGCTGCACTCCTGTTTCGCGCTCACCCCGGGAAGCTCAGTCGAGCGCCGCTGGCCGTCCCATCCACGGCGCAATCATTGTTCCCACCACACGTCACGGGCAGAACACCCGGAAACGCACCGAGCCCGCGAGCCTGCCCGCGCGCTGGGATGCGTTGACCACCCACGACCACCTCCGACCCGTGAAAAGCCGATACGGCGTAAGCAGCAGTGCGAGGTAGGCACGCAGGATCTGTCGAGCTGACGGCCTGGTCAGGTGCTCGCCCCTCAGCTTCCGATACAGGAAGGCGTCATAATACCCATACCGAAAGAACTGCCGGGCGGCCTCCGAAAGCGACCCCCTCCGGGCATGGAAAACCACGGCCGCTTTCTCCCACCCGAGAGGGTACCCGGCCCAGTGCGCCCGAATGGTGAAGTCCGCGTCCTGTCCAGTCCGAAGCTCCGGGTCGAACCCTCCCAGTTCCTGGAACACCCGGGCCGTGACCGCGAGGTTGCATGTGGGGGCAAAGGGGACCTGGTCCAGGAACTTCCGGGGAGCGGTAGGGATCCGGCTCGGAGTTCGAGGTGCGCGAGGACCGGGCGCGAGCGAGTCCACGTAGAGAACCGGCCCCGTAGCGATCTGGTGGTCCTTCAGAGCCTCTGACATGGCGCCCACCCATCCTCCGGAGACACGATCATCGGCGTCGCAGAAGAGAATGTTGTCCGTGGAGGCCGCCGCCACTCCTGCGTTGCGGGCGAATGCGGGCCCTCGCCGGACCGATGCGTCCACGATCCTGATATCGAGGCGTCCAGCGAAGGAGCCCACCACATCCCGGCTTCCGTCCGTGGAGCCATTGTCGGCGATCACCACCTCGAATCCCGGGGCATCCACCTGCGCAGCGAGCGCTTCGAGCTGGATGGGGAGAGTCGCGGCGGCATTCCACACCGGAATGACCACGGAGGCATGGTGTGGTCTCTCCTCCCGCGTGGACTCCTTCGGTTCGGCCACTTCTCGTCAGTGAGCGGGGGCCGCAGGTTCGTCCACCGTGGATGCCCTCACACCCTCCCCGCGACCGCTCTTCAGGTACCACTCGTACGTCTGCCGAACTCCCTCGGGAAGCGAGACCTTCGCCTCCCAACCCAGTTCCCGGATCTTCGACACGTCGAGCAGCTTCCGCGGGGTGCCGTCGGGCTTTGACGGGTCGTACGCGAGCGCTCCCTTGAACCCCGTGGTCTCCCGAATCAGTTCGGCCAGCTCTGCGATCGACACATCTTTCCCGACCCCCACGTTGACGATCTCCTCCCCCTCGTACGTTCGCATCAGATGGAGGCATGCGTCCGCGAGGTCGTCGACGTGAAGGAACTCCCGCCGGGGAGAGCCGGTTCCCCACAGCAGGACCTCCGACGCGCCCGACACCACTGCCTCGTGGAATTTCCGGATCAGTGCCGGGAGGACGTGGCTCGTTTCCAGGTCGAAGTTGTCGCCCGGCCCGTAAAGGTTCGTCGGCATGGCGCAGATGAAGCGCGTGCCGTACTGCCGGTTGTACGAACGACACATTTCCACACCGGCGATCTTCGCCACGGCGTAGGCCCGGTTGGTCGGCTCCAGGGGGCCCGTCAGCAGATACTCCTCCTTCATGGGCTGCGGCGCATGCTTCGGGTAGATGCAGGAGCTACCGAGAAAGAGGAGCTTCTCGACGCCGGTGCGGTAGGCCGCGTCGATCACGTGGAGCTGTATGGCCAGATTGTCTCGAATGAAGTCAGCCGGGTACATGTCGTTGGCAAGGATCCCTCCGACCTTGGCTGCGGAGAGGAACACGTATCGGGGCCGCTCCGAAGCGAAGAACCTGTCCACATCAGCCCGATCCGTGAGATCCAGCTCGCCCCGCCCCCTGAGGAGCAGGTTCCGGCAGCCCTCGGCCTCCAGCCGACGCACGATCGCCGAGCCAACGAGGCCGCGATGACCGGCGACAAAGATCCGGTCGGCGGGATTCATTGGGATGCGGCTCCTCGAAGCGGGAACAGGTGCCCCGCATTCCGAAGTGTGGCTTCCTGGCGCGCCTGCTCAAGATCGTGGTCCACCATCATGCGTACCAGCTCATCAAAAGTGACGCGCGCTTCCCACCCCAGTTCCTCTCGCGCCCGGGTCGGGTCTCCGAGAAGGTGGTGCACTTCCGTGGGGCGGAAATACCTCGGATCGATTTCCACGTACTTTTCCCAATCTAGGCCGACGTGCGAGAAGCAGGCCACAACGAACTCCCGCACCGAGTACGCTTTCCCGGTCGCCACAACGAAGTCTCCCGGCTTTTCCGCCTGGAGCATGAGCCACATCGCTTCGACGTAATCTCCGGCAAAGCCCCAGTCCCGCTTCGCATCGAGATTCCCGAGGTAGAGCGTATTCTGAAGCCCCTCGGCGATGCGACCGACGGCCCGGGTGATCTTGCGGGTGACGAAGGTTTCCCCCCGCCGCGGCGACTCGTGATTGAACAGGATTCCATTGGAAACGTGCAGCCCGTAGGCCTCGCGGTAGTTCACCGCGAACCAGTGGGCCGCCACCTTGCTCACGGCGTAGGGGCTTCGGGGATAGAAGGGCGTGTCTTCGCTCTGGGGTGGAGGCGAAGCGCCAAACATCTCCGACGATCCGGCGTTGTAGAAGCGGACCTCATCGCCTGTACGTTCGGAGTAGTCCCGAATTGCTTCGAGAAGCCGCAGGGTCCCCAGAGCTACCACGTCGGCCGTGTACCCCGGCTCCTGGAATGAAACCTGAACGTGTGACTGCGCCGCCAGGTGGTAGATCTCCGATGGGCGGACCCGCTCCAGAATTCGGCGCAGAACGGAGGCATCCGCCACATCTCCGTGGTGGAGAAAAAGGCGAGCGTCGGGTTCGTGAGGATCCTGATAAAGGTGATCGATCCGGTCGGTATTGAACTGCGAGGCTCTACGAACCACCCCGTGGACCTGGTAGTCTCGTGCGAGGAGGAACTCGGCTAAATACGACCCGTCCTGTCCCGTAATCCCGGTTATCAGCGCCCGCTTTCGCACCTTGTCCACTCGCCCTCCCATTCGTTTCGGTATCGGTCGTCCAAAGAAGCCTCGGTCACGCCCTCAATTCGTCAGATGCAGCACTTCATGAATCGGGCACGGTGGCGCGCCGGGGAACGATCGACGCGGATGGCCGATCACGGCACCGGGATCTCCTGGAGTTCCAGGAAGTCGCGAAGCCGCGCTCCTACCTGCTCCCCCTCCGCTCCGGAGTCCACGAGGGTTTCGAGCTCGTCGAGCAAGGCGATGAATTCGTCACCTCCAGCGCCTCGGTCGGACCCTTCCACGAGCAATACCCGGTCGACCAAGGTGGGACTCGTTCGTTCTCCATCCCCCGCGAGCATCTCGTGGAGCTTCTCGCCGGGGCGGAGCCCGGTGAACTCGATCATCACATCGTGACCTTCTCGCAGCCCCGAGAGCCGAATCATGTTGCGGGCGAGATCCACGATCTTGACGGGTTCTCCCATCTCCAGCATGGCGATTTGCCCCTTCGCTGCCTGGAGAGTGGATGCTTGAAGAACGAGCTGCACCGCCTCGGAGATGGTCATGAAGTAGCGGGTCACATCCGGATGAGTCACCGTGAGCGGCTCTCCCCGCTCCAGCTGGTTCCGGAAGATGGGCACCACGCTCCCCTTCGACCCGAGCACATTCCCGAACCGCACCGCGACGAAGGAGGTGTCCGGGTAGATCTCTCCGCAGGCCATCACAACCTTCTCGGCCGCCCGTTTGGTGGCCCCCATGACGGAGTGAGGGTGGACCGCCTTGTCCGTCGAGATCAGGACGAAAGTACGGCATTCATGCTCCGCCGCGGCCCGAGAGACCCTCCAGGTGCCGATCACGTTGTTCCTCACCGCCTCCCGCACGTTCGATTCCATCAGCGGGACGTGCTTGTATGCGGCCGCATGAAATACCTGCTCCGGGCGGAATTCCCGGAACACGCGCCCGAGATTCACGGGGTCCAGAATGTCACCCACGACGCAATCCATGCGGAGTCGGGGGAAGGCCTTCCGGAGTTCCAGTTCCACGAAGAAGAGATCGCTCTCCGCCTGATCGAGCACAATCAGGTGTCCGGGTGCGTGAGCCGCGATCTGACGACACAGCTCCGATCCGATGGAGCCCGCCCCCCCCGTCACGAGCACCCGCTGGCCTTCGATTGCCCGGCGAAGCTCTGGAAGCTCGAGGCTGACGGGCTCGCGCCCCAGCAGGTCGTCGATCTCCAGAGACCGGAGTTGTCTCAGTTGGACATCGCCCGCGAGGACCTCGGCAATCCCGGGGAGAACCTTGAAGGGCACATCGACCGCTTCGCAGTGCTCGACGATTCGGCGAATCTGCTCCGGGGTGGCAGAGGGTACGGCGATGATGATCTCTTCCGCTCCGACGGCGGCCACAATCGACGAGAGATCCTTCGTCGCCCCCACCACCTCCACCCCGTGCATCGTATTGCCCCACCGGAACGGATCATCATCCACGAATCCGATCAGACGGTATCCGGTCGGAAACCGGATCAGCTCACGCGCCAGTAGGTTTCCCGCTTCACCCGCGCCCACGATCAGAACCCGGGTCGGATCGGCCGCCTGATCGAAGCTTCGCCGCCGCAACCGCTCATAGCTGACGCGGTATGTGACCCAGAGACCCGCCGTGCCGACCAGCGTGAGTACCCCTTCCAGGAACAGGACCGAACGGGGGGGTCTGGGTAAGATCGGAACGAAAGCCACCAGAATCCAGAAAACGACGGAGCCAGCAAGGGTCGCCCCCGTCAGGCGTACGACGTCGTCCGTGCCCACAAATCGCCAGCGTCCGGTGCTCAACCCGAAAAAGCGGATCGCCCCGAGTCGCACGGCCAGAAGCGCAGGGAGCGTCAGAAGGAAGACCCTCGACTGGGCTGGCGGGATCGCGAACTCGAACCGCAGGAGGAAGGCTCCGAGGTAGGCCGCGGCCGTGACTCCGGCGTACGCCGCCACCGCGATCCAGGGTCTGTAACGCTGAATCAGGCGGTAGGTCCATTCCAGGACGGGGGTCATCCTCGGCGGGCGCCGCGCCCCTCCCGGATCCGCCCCATCAATGTCGAGTTCCTCCTCGGGCGCTGGCACTTTCCTTGTCATCAGGTCACAGCTCCACGATCCGGGCCTCTCCGTCGGCCTCGATTCGACGCAGAATCTCCTCCGCATGGCGGAACGATGTGATCACGATCGCGTCCGGGACCTGGCTCCGCAGATGCACCGGCGCCTCGACAAGAACTCCGTCCGTCCGGCGCCCATGGCGCGCCGGATCGTCGTCCACGACCGTAACGACGTGGAGGCCCACTTCCGTAGCCAGCGGGTACGCCACCTCCATGATCTCGCCCGCGCCGTAGAAGGCGACCCTGCGCACTCCTTCCCCCGCAACGTCAGCGAGGCTCCGGTGGATCCGGCGCTGCACCTGGCGAAAGCTCCCCACCACGGAATGGTCATGAGTGTGCTTCAACTGGCGGCGGTAGGTCCGACCAGACGGCGTCAGCCGATATGCAAACGGCCTTGCGTCCTCATCCTCTACCTTCAGCATCCCTTCCCGAACCAGATCACGGATCAGCCGATTCACCCGGGTCAGCGCGATCCCCATCCGCTCGGCGATCCAGCGCTGCGAGACGTTCCCATTCCGGTCCAGCAGCTCGATGAGCGGCAGGCGTTCGCGAATCTCTGCGACGGAATTCAAGGGTTGTTCAGCCAAGGTAGGTTTCGCGAAGCCGGTCGAAGTGGGGTCTGACCGAGGGCCCGGAGGGGAGAGTATGGGGGCCCTCGATGAAGCGGGGGGCGGTCCCGCCCCCCGCTCCAGTCGATGATCGAGGACAAGTCGGGTGGACCCTGCGCGAGTGGCAAGGTCGAAGTACCGCGCACCACGGCGGCGCGCGCGGGATGGTGGGGAGACGAAGGGGACGGCGGCTCGAACCGCCGCCCCCTCACGTCCCATCCTGGGGTGATCAGGGTCCAGGGGAAGCCGTTGTGGACCCAGTGTCGTCAGTTCTCCTGGAGCTCCCGCTCCACGGCCGACAGCCGCTCGCTGAGCAGGCGGATCTGCTCGTCCTGAACCTGCACAGTCCGCTCCAGTTCGGCAGTCCTGCGCTCGAGCGCCTGGATGGCCAGAAGGGCGATTCCGGCCGCGTCGACAGTGCTGATGCGGGTCGGGTCCTCGCCGAGCCCGAAGGCCGCATGGAAGTCCTGGGCCGTGGGGCCCACATGCCTGATGGCGGCGTCCTGGGAGATGTAGTTCCACTCCCGGATCGACATCCGAGCGATACTCTCGAGGACCGTTTCACCGTCCAGCTCCCGGAAGTTCTCCTTCATCCCAGCGTCGGAGAGGCTGCTCCATGAGCCGGAGCCGGAAGCGAGCCGCACTCCAGCGTTCATTGCCGCGTTCGAGAAAAATGTCGTACCACCTGCCGCCCGGACGACGAACTGGTTGGCCGCCGTGGGCGTGACGGGGGTGCTGAGGGTGAGGTTGGAGACATCGCCGAACACGAACGAGCCTTGGTGATTATTGGTGGACGCGTTGTATCCCAAGGCTGTTGTGTGGTTCCCGCTCGCAGTCACGCTCTGTCCTAAGGCCCGTGAGTTGGAGCCGGACGCAGTCGCACTGAGCCCCAGCGCGAACGAATTGTTCCCGCTTGCGATCGCGGCTCTTCCCATTGCCACAGCGTCAATGCCGCTTGCCGTACTCTGATAGCCCTGGACGAAGGCATGTGCAGCCGAGGCCGTCGAGAGCGTTCCCATAGCGATCGAGGCCTCTCCACTGGCCAGGGTGTTGGACCCCATCGCGGTGGAAATAACTCCAGTCGCCCTCGAGCTGGTACCCATTGCCATCGAAGCCGATCCGCTCGCGGTAGTGTGCCGACCGAATGCCGCAGATTGCAGACCTGTGGCGCTCACTCCCAACGTGGTGAACAGGAGTGAGGGTCTCTCCGATGGGGATATCGGACCGGCTGGAGCTTCAACCTGTGGGCTTAGGGGATCCGCCGCCCCTTGATCGCAAGCGGCTAACCCGGAAACTAAGACAACGCACAGCCCTCCAAATCCTACTTTTCGCGCCGAAGCCAGAATGTTCTTCTGAAACATCTTTCCTCCTCGATCGATGGAATGAGAGTACTACATACGGGGTCGCTCAATGTGCAACTCAACTCGCCCTCGCGCAACAAGGTGAAGCCCCCACTTCTCTTGAGCCTATCACCGACGACGTTCCGTCAGCACTGGGAGTCGGGTGCCGCATTCCTCAGGAGTCGCCAGAGCTGGAAGGCCCCCGGGTTTCGAAGAAGTCCGAGTGTGTCACGAACACCCGTACAGGGATCTCGGGCACTCCCAACACCCTCGCCATGCAGATCCGATGCCTTCCGTCTTCGAGAATCAGCCTCCCATCGCGGCCGCGGTTCACGAACGGCTCCAACTCTTCGAACGGCACGCCGACAGCTCGGCGAGCGGTGTATCTCACCAGCGAGGATCGTCTGCGAAAGTGGAGTTCTCGAAGCGACCGGTACCCGTCCATTGCGATCTGCTCTGCAAGTCGGTCCAGCCACTGCAACCGTGACCTCGCTGCCTCGGGCGTTGCATACCGCGAGATCGGCCGACCACCGGCCCTTCGGCTCGCGATCCACTGGAACCACTCCGTGTCCTCCCACCTGCGGCCATCGACGAACCGCTCCCTGAGCGCGACGAAGAAAGCATAGCGCTCCATCGGAACAGTCCCGCGTCCCACACCCTCGAAGCGGGCTTCGTACGGTCCCCCGTGAAAGATTGTCCGCCCCTCCACAGCCTGGTCCCAGTCGCCGGGGAGCACATATGAAGCGGGCCCTCGCACCGGACGGCGCATCTCCAGAGACATCCTCCACTCTGGCGACTGTACCCACCCGATCTCAGCCGGATTCACCCGGATCAGCCCGGGCGCGCCTCTGATCATGTACCCGAAGTTTCGCGATATCCGGGCTGCGACCTCGAAGCCCGCCCGCACCCGCCGGAGGTTCGGCGCCGAAGGGCTCCTCAACTCTGGGAGCCGGGCCTCCGCCCAGGCTCTTCGAGGGCGAAAACAGGACGGTGGGGCTCCGACGGGGAGGATGGCACCGACCCGAGATGCGTGACCTTCCATCCCGAACCCGGCGCGAGGCGCTGGAACCACTCCAGGTGCCACTCCACGCCCTGGTCGAGGTCGTTCGACTCGAACTCCGGCGGCGCATGACCCTTGTCCATGTAGCGCTCATGCCGAACCGCTCCCTCCACCAGCAGACATGGCGTCTTCGCCATACAAGCCTGTAGGCAATTCTCCGCGACTTCGCGACCTTGGAGCGCCCAGATCCGGTGCAGAACACTGAAAAGGAACACCGTAGCGAACCGAGGCATCTGGTGAAGGAGTTCCGGGGTCACCTTCGCGGCCATGAAGGCGACCCGTGGGGGAGCGGATTCCGAAGCGCGTAGCACGAGCGACCGGCTCACCTCAACTCCGATGACGGTGTGACCCATCGCCGCGGCGCGCCGGGCCGTGTCCCCGAGGTTGGCCCCGATATCGAGGACCCAGGCTGGGTCCTGAGGAAGCAAGGGAGAAACCAGCCGCCAACGCTCCTCCAAGCCCAAGTACGTCTCCTGGAAGGTGCGCGCCCCACCAATTCCCAGAGCCCGTGAAATAGGCTCCCGGAGTCGTCCAGGTGTCAGGCGATATACGGCGTGGCGGCACGGGTCCGGCATCGCTCGCGCCAACCGCCCTACCGCGCGTCCGACCTCGCTCAACTGAATCTCCTCAGCCACCGATCAGTCATCATCTTCACCCCTCCCACATTTGGGTTATTGCGCTCCGCGTCACACTGGATGATCGTCCCCTGAGGAACGCCTGCGTCTGTTCCGAAACCGCTGGCACGTTATTCCGATCATCGAAGTGGACCGGGATCACGTATGCCTTGCTTGCGGTCAACCCCACGTTCTGCTTGAAGTTGGGCGGTTCATCGCTCCTGTGGATGGCGATCAGCACCGGCGGGTTTTTCGAGTTGTGGTACACGGCCAAGAGCTTCGGGATCAGCATCTGGTGATCGCCGATGATGATTACGTCCGAAACCAGCGCGGCATGGATCAATTGAGCGAGATTTTCGTCATTCTCTCCGATCGCGCAGGAGACGCCTGCAAGCTCCGCAAAAGCCCGGAACTGCTCCACATCCATGCTCCTCGCCTTCGCCTCCAGTCGTTCAACCTGTCCCGCGTCGAGCGGAATCCGGTGTGCGTCGCGGCATACGCGCGTGATGCCCAGTCCGTATCCATCGGAACAGACCAGTGTCCCCACCGACGCAGCATCCAGGGATGCGAGGAAGTGGGACACGAAGCCGAAATAGTCACTGACCTCCAGCCCTCGCTTGAATTCGGGACCCTCGATGCTCGCCACCTCCTTGAACGCATGCGGGCCAGTCTGCGGGATAAAGGTGCGCCAGGGCGTGGGAATCACGGCGGTATCTCCCTGCCGAATGTGCACCAGAACCTTCAGTCCTGCATCTTCGTTCGGGAGCGTCAGAGACCGTCCGACGCCGAGTCGGAAATAGGCGTCTCTCAAGTCCAGGCCGTTGGGGAGCTCTTCCATCGCTTCGTTGACCCATCCGAAGAAGTGCCGAGAGGCCTTCGCCCGCGCCCATCGAAAGCGCACGACCACTGGCCATCTCCCGCCTGACCGTTGCTCCACGCGCCTCCGCACGTAGTCTTGCAGTTCCGATAGCGACCGGACTCCCGCCTGCTCGAGGATCCGGTCGTTCAGCCCTATATCGACAACGCGGGACAGCCTCCTGCGGAGCGCCTGTCCGACCCGATGAGCGCGCCGGGGCGGGAGGAGGTATTCGTTGAAGCCCAGCATTTCGAACACTCCAGGGGAGCTTCGAACGCTTCGGAATGGCGCATGCAGGTAGGAGTAGCCCAGCGAAACCCCCAGTTTGTAGAACGTGCTGAACTCGTAGAGCTGGTGCGTGAAGCCGCCCTTGTGGGTCTCGATGTAAAACCCTGGCGGAGCCCCACGCCCGGAAGCTGCGACTCTCACGAATCAGCCGCGACGAAGAGCGCGTCCGCCCAGTGCCATCCGTGTTCGAAACTGAAGTTGACACCAGCGAGACCGTACATGCGATATCCGCGCTCCCTCAGGAGGCCGAACAATTCGTCCGGCCACGCCTGCCCCTCATAGAGTTCAACGAAATTCACTTCCAGCATCAAGCTTCGAATGCGGGCGGGGTGCAGCAGTTCCCCGGCTCCGTCCAGAATTCGCTTTTCGTACCCTTGTGTGTCGATTTTCAGCACGTCGACCCGATCGATCTGGTTCCGTTCGCAGAAGTGATCCAGACGTTCCACTGGAACAGTGACCTGCCCGATAGGGGACACCATCGATTCAGGGGCGAAGCTCGTGATCCTCGGCGCATTCGGAAGGAGCGAACCGGTACCCGCGCTCCTGTTGGCATGATAGGTGTTCGAACCCGACCGGTCGCCGAGGGCGACGTTGAACAGTTCCAGATCAGCAAACGTCTTCGCTCTCTCAAGTAGTGCTGCGAAGCTCGGAGGGTACGGCTCGAAGGAAAGGATCCGGGCTGTGGGGAAGAGCCTGCGCATCAGCTCGACCGACTTCCCATCATTTGCGCCCACGTCGAAGACCACCTCTACCGGGCGGTCCGCAACAAGGCGTGCGGCCCACGCCTGCGTCATCTGCAGACTCGGAGCCTGCCACAAGAGTCGGCCCTCGGGTACGAGCCGGTACCCGGTCGCACGGAGTGCACGCTTTCCGAAGGCTCGGACCCGGCTCGCGAGGGACATAACGCTGCTTACTGCAGTTCGCTCGTCGAGGATATCGCCATGTCCTCGGCCCATGCACGTCGAACGTAGATGGTGTTCCGAAAATCCTTGTAGATTATCCGATAGTCCGCAGCCTCGAAGTAGCGCACGATCTCCCGGCCCTTCACATGGAGATGGTGATAGTCAGGGTGGTGATCGTGAAGCTCCACTATCACCATTTTCGGCTGCCACCGCCCGATGTCGAACGGTTCCAGAATCTCCCATTCATACCCCTCGACGTCCACGGCCAGAAGGTCAAAGCCTTGTGGCACGCCCGCCTCGCAGAGGTAATCATGAAGTGGAATCTGAGGCACCTCGACGAGCCGACCCGTCACTTTATTCCTTGACCATTCAAAACGTTGAAACGCTTCATTCGTGTCCGGATCCATCGTGGATAGTGGGCCCGCCACATGGATGCTCGCGACGCCTCGCTCGGGTCCGACGGCAACCTGACTCACCGTGGTCCGTGGATTGCGTTTGTGGCGCTCGACACACTTCTCGTAGTGTTCTGGAACCGGTTCCAGATAGTGTCCGCTCCACCCGAGATCGGCGAGACAGGAGGTGTTGCTGTACTTCTCTCCGTCATACGCCCCCACCTCAACGAACGACCCTTGGGTGCGCCGCCCGAAATGCCGCTCATATACGGCACCCAACTTCGGAATCTGGCAGCTAGGGGGAAGGGAGTAGAACTCATGCCGCACCGGCGCGGTCGGGGGACGATCGTCCCGACGCCGCCGAAGGCGTCGTCGGACATGGGAGAAAACCTTGCTCAGCATCTGATGTCCAAGAAAGGGTTCATGGAAACAACATGTTCGTCAAAGCCGTTGCAGCTCTATCATCTCGCGGAACCTCGAGGCTTCCCGGCCCATGAGCGCCTCGTATGGCCCCTGCTCAACAACCTTGCCCCCGTCCAGCACATACACGAAGTCGACATTCCGGATGGTTGACAACCGATGAGCGATCATTACAACGGTCATCGATCCCTTCAACCCGTCGATGCTTCGTTGGATGATCCCCTCCGACTCCGAATCGAGTGCACTGGTGGCCTCGTCCAGAATCAGAAGGTTGGGCTCCTTGAACAGTTCGCGAGCGATGAACAGGCGCTGGCGTTGTCCGCCCGAGAGCCGGATCCCTCGATCGCCGACGACGGTGTCATATTTCTGCGGAAGGCGTTCGACGAACCTACTGATGTGAGCTCGTCGCGCGGCGACGAGAACCCGCTCCCAGGCGTCCGGATCCGTCTTTCTGTCAATAGGCTGCAGCGCGATGTTTCCGGCGATTGTGTCGTCGAAAACCACGGTCTCCTGTGACACATAGCCGATCTGGCGCCGCCATGACGTGACCTCAATCTCGCTCCCCGGCACCCCATCGATGTACACCTCTCCCGATCTGGGCTTCAGAAGCAGGGTAAGCATGTCCACGAGCGTCGACTTCCCGGCACCTGATTCGCCGACGAAGGCGACCGTGGTTCTCGCCGGGATTGTCAGATCGACGTCGCGAAGTACATCCCCTTTCTCCGGCTCGTAGGAGAACGACACCCCCTCGAAGCGCACTTCTCTTGCAAGCGGCCCGACTGCCACCGTCCCATTCGGCTCACGATGCCGCTCAAGCGCCTCGAACTCTTCCTCCACCATTTCGACCGATCCGATGTTGCTCATGATCGTCTGCCATCCCTTCTGGAGTCCGAGGATCGCACTGAGCGCTCGGTTGAAAAGGAAGATCGCAACAAGGATAGGGGCCAGGGGCTGACCCAGAACCGAGATCTGAACGATGATGATTCCGATCAGAAGGAAGATGGTAAGCGGTTCGGTGATGGAACTGGTCACCGACGCCCAGATCGCGCTCCGCAGCCGATACCCGGTCATCCGGCGGATGCTGGCCACGACCCCGCTGCGGAGTGGGTCGATCTGCTGGGTCGACACCAGGTATTTGAAGGATTGAAGAGCCTGAACGAGCAGCTTGTTCAGATGGCTCGTCTCCCGCGCCACTTTGATCGAGAGTTGGCGGACGTACACGTTGAGCCGTTGAAAACACAGCACCACCAGTCCGCCTATCACGATAGCCATGACAGCGAACTGCCACGCCAGCCACAACGCGATCGAAAGATAAATCACCGCTCTGATGGCTACCGACAGGAATCCGATGTATATCTTGAAGGTACCGTATAAGCTCCCCACCTGCCCATTGATAACGTTGATGAAGTGACCGGTATCGCGGCTTGAATAGTACTGGTACGACATTCGGCTGTAGGCATCGAACATCTTCGCCTTCAACTCTCGAAGGAGTTGAGCCTGCACCCAGCCGGAGTACGCAGAGTTGGTGAAAACGATGATCGCCTTGATCAGGAACACCCCTCCGATAAGGGCGAGGATCCCGTGCAACGAGCCACTGAGACCGAGGAACTCCAGCATCGCACGGAGCGCACCGGGCACACTCGAATCGGCATCTCCCAAGCCCGTGTCGAGAACTGCGAGCAGGGGAACGAGCAACGCGATCCCGATCCCCTCCATGAACGTGCCGAGGACGGTGAGCCCGAAGATCACATAGATGCGTCGACCGACATGGCGACGGAAGATCGCAAGATATCCTACGGCTCCGGGAAACAGGTTCACGTTCCAGTCATCTTATCGGCAGGGATCGTCCCGGTCCCGCGCCAGTCGGGCGGAAGCACGAGAGGAGGGCCGGGCGTGTTGTCGCGGTCGAGCGGATGAGGGAATCTCTCAGCATACACGGATGAGTGTACCCGATCACGCCGAAGAAAAGTGAACTCCATCGTCCTCGGAATGTCCAATTCGGCCCTTCGTGGATACCCGCGGCACCCGGTGTTGGGATGGATGTGCATGCAGGCATGACCCCTCAGAATCTTTTCGAACGCCGGTGCCACCACACGGAAGAACGGCTCGCTCCATAGTTCCGTCAGGTGGTGGAATTCGATGACCATGATGCGGAAGCGACGCAGAAGCCCCTCGGACATATTGAGCAGCACCTCAAACTCGGCCCCCTCGATGTCCATCTGGAGAAGGAGGTCGGCCTCCTGATCCACAGAGGACCCGGCCACCCAATCGTCCATGGTTACGAAGCCCTCGCCGCTGGACGCGCCAATGTGCTTGCGGAGGAAGGTGAAGCGCTCATGCGAGATGGCAGGGCCAGGGACCGATCGGTCGGCGAGGTAGACGTCCATCCCTCGACGAGCACAGTCCAGCTCGAAGCCGGAAACCCGGTCCACCCCTGGCGAGAAGCAGCCCCCCACACCTTCGAGGTCATCCGGAACGAGATACCCCCCATCCCCGTCCGGCCCCAGCCGGATCAAGGGTAGCCGCTCGTCGCTGAGCGGACGAAGCCTGGCGATGAGTTCCGAGAGCGTCTCAACACTCGTTCGCCTCGTGACCCATGCACGTCGGTGTGCCAGGTGTCCGGCTTCTCCGTCGGAGAGATCGAACAGGCGCTCGATCACCCCGCGCGCGCTGCGCCTGAGGGCTGACGAACTCACACTCGCGTCCAGGATCGGAAACGCTGCACCGCACGCATCGCCGGCGAGCGCTTCAGTCGAAACCGGGCTTTCTCCCAGAAGGTCCCAGGCATCTCCCCCTTCACGATCCTGCGCGGAGCGATCCCCTTGAGTTCGGGCAGGGTGAGGCCGTTCGCGATGATGCTCTCGTGGCAGTTGAGGGTAAGTAGCCCCCGGGTGGTGCTTTCCCCGTAGATTCCCAGGTTCCTCCGGGTTACGAAGAGGCGGTACGACTCAGGCTTCACGGCTCTTTCGAGGAGTCCGTCCATCGCCTTGGCCGCCTGGATCGAAACCGGAAAACTCTCGAAGAGGGAGCGGATGACCTTGACCCGCACGAACTGATGCACCCAGATGTGCCCGTACCCCTTCATCTCAAGGAGCTTTTCACCGGATCCGGCAACTTCGCGCCTCCCGGTCAGGTAACTCCCCTTCCACAGGTTCCCGAAGCGCGAACAGAGGACTCCGGCAGCATCGACGGGATCAGACTCGGCAATCCATGCATGAATCAAGCGGATCGCCGGCACGTCCAGTTGGATCGGATACTTGTCGTCGATGCACCAGTAGATCCACTCATCCCCGTCGAGATCCTCAAGCAGGGTCAACACCGTCCCCCTGATGTCGGAAGGCGACTTCCGATACTCCACCCTGCTCCCCGTGCGGGTAGGCGGATGATCCTGGAAGGGCACCCGAAAGCAAAAAGGGTGATCCGACCACAGTTGATCGTACTTGAAGATCATGTGGTCAGCCAGCGGCCGGTAGCGGTCGTACGTCAGCACGATCGCATTCACGCGGTACGTCCTTCTGTACGGGTTCCACTTCGCAGCGGGCTCCCTCGCGACGCAAGGCGCCTTTGTCCCAAAATGAAACGTGAACGCACTTCGTGCCCGTCAGTCCAGGCACACCTGACACAGCCGCTCGCGTTGTCCAAGGTAGACCGGGACGCTCTAAAGCTGTAGGGGACGGGGTAAGCACGCGCTCGCGCGGCCGGGCGTCAAATGTTTCTTGATGAGACATCGTAGTCTGACACCCATCGGCCTGGTGTGCAAGGGGCGCGGATCGAGTGGGTAGCATTGAAGTAGAAATGTCCTCTTTCGGGTTTCCTTCGATGAAACTCGGGCGGGAACACCTCGATCTCAACCCCGGTTGCACCGTAGGGCGTTGTGACTATCTTGAGACCATGAGCGGTTTCGCGTTGGAGTCGCCGAACTTACGGCCCGCCTGAGTTCCTACCTACTGATTTGCCTACTCCCGCCTCATCGAACGCCCGCATTCGCGTCCTGACTGTGATGTGGCGCCTCACACGTGGAGGGGGCGTCCCCATCGTCATGCGCGGCCTGCTGCGGCATTTCGACCGCTCCGCCTTCGAGATGCACGTGTGTACCGTACGCCCACTCTTCCCGGAGGATGGGCTCGATGAGCTGGGTTCCGATATCACCTTCCACTCGTTGGATGTGACGGGATCCCGCTCCCCGGCTCTTCATGCCCGGGCCATGTTGGGAGCCGGGAGGGTTGCCCGCTCCGTCCAACCGGACATTGTCCACGCCCACGGCGGTACGGCCATGTATGGCGCGGCGGCTGCGTTCGCCGTGCCGCGAGCCCGGC
>JBGTMU010000162.1:0-7687 GCA_041743405.1 Longimicrobiales bacterium
GGGGGGGGGGGGGGGGGGGGGGGGGGGGGGGGGGGGGGGGTGGGTGGGTGGAGCTGGGGCGGATGGAGTGCTGTCGGGGACGGCGTCGGGGGCTTCCGGGGCTGGATCCGCTTCCGGGGCTGAAATGCCGTCGGGTTCGGGATCGGCAGCGGGGTCGATGGGCGCCGCGGGGTCGACAGGGGCCGCGGGATCAGGGGCTCCCGGGTCGAACCCGCTTCCGGGCGCAGGGAGCGCAGGCGGGTTCAGCTACGCTGGCCCCGTGCTCGACCTTCCTCCCGCCGACCAGTCCGGTCCGGCAGCCCACGAATCCGAGCGGGACTGGGCCATCGCCGAGGGGACGGTGCGGTGGGCCCGGGACCAGCGGCTCGACCTCCTTCCGGTTGGTGAGGTGACCGCCTTCATCGGCACGACCTTCGTGGGCGCTCCCTACGAACCCGGCTCGCTCGAGCTTCCCGGGGCGGAAGGCCTGGTCGTGAATCTCCAGGTGTTCGACTGCGTCACCTTCGTTGAGCACGCGCTCGTTCTCGCGCGGCTGACCGTGTTCGGCCCGGATCCCGACGACAGGAGCGCGTTCCGGGACGCGTACCGGACCGAGCTGACCCGGCTACGGTACCGAAACGGGGTGCTGGACGGGTACACGAGTCGCCTGCACTACTTCTCCGAGTGGATCCGGGACGGTGCCGCGCGGGGGCTCGTGCGGGACGTGAGTAGTGAGCTGGGGGGGATCCCCGATCCGCGTTCCATCGACTTCATGAGCACCCATCCGGCCTCCTATCGGCAGCTCGCCGAAGACCCGGCCCTTCTCCCGGAGATCCGGGCCATGGAGGCCCGCATTTCGGCCGTGGAGCGGCGATTCATCCCCAAGGAAGCCATCGCAGCCACGGAGTCCGGGATCCAGAACGGCGACATCATCGCCGCGGTGAGCACCGTTCCCGGGCTCGACATCGCCCATACGGGAATTGCGCTCTGGCACGACGGGCGGCTCCACCTGCTGCACGCTCCGCTTGTGGGCGACGTCGTCGAGATCTCTCCCCTTCCTCTCGCCGAGCGGATCCAGAGGATCTCCGGGCAGAGGGGGATCATGGTGGCCCGACCCCTGGAGCCGGAGGGGCGTCCCGAGCCGGGTTCCGGGGCCGGTCCAGCCATTCACCCTCCTCCGCCCGGTCGCTGAGCTGATGCTTCGCCCTCGCCGCCTCCGTGCCCCCATGCTTCGCCCTCGCCGCCTCCGTGCCCCCATGCTTCGCCCTCGCCGCCTCCGTGCCCCCATGCGTCGACCTCGCCTCCGCCTCGCCGCCCCCATGCTTCGACTTCGCCTCCGCCTCGCCGCCCCCATGCGTCGACTACCTCCCGCGCCGCGCTGAGCTGATGCTTCGACTCCCTCCCTTCCGGTATCATCGTCCGCGCACGGTGGACGAGGCCGTGGGCCTGCTCGAGGAGCATGCCGGCGACGTCATGCCCGTTGCGGGGGGTACGGATCTGATCCCGAACATGAAGCATGGACTGTTCACCCCCGGGCATCTCGTCGCGCTCAAGCGGATTGACGCCCTGCATGGGGTCGGGGAAGAAGACGGGTTCCTGGTGCTCGGGGCCGGGCTCACGCTCACGCAGGTATCGGCGCATCCCATGGTCCGACTGCAACTTGCGGCTCTCGCGGATGCCGCCGGGCATGTGGCCGGACCGCAGCTCAGGAACCAGGGGACGCTCGGCGGAAACCTCTGCCTGGACACGCGGTGCACCTATTACAACCAGTCCGAGTTCTGGCGCTCGGCGCTCGGGTACTGCCTCAAGAAGGATGGCACGGTGTGCCACGTCACGAAGGTCGGGAAGAAGTGCGTGGCCGCTCACTCCGCGGACACTCCACCCGTCCTGATGACGGCCGGAGCCGAGGCGGAGCTGGCCGGGCCGGCGGGCCGGAGATGGGTCCCGGTCCGGGACTTCTTCGTGGCCGATGGCATCTGGAACACGCGCCGCGAGCCCGGCGAGGTCCTGACCCGGGTGCGGATTCCCCTGACTGCGTCGGGAAATGGGCTCGTTCGCCACTCCGCGTATGTGAAGCTTCGCCAGCGAAACGCCGTCGACTTCCCGCTTCTGACCCTCGCGGCCGCCGTCTGGACGGATGCGGATGATCGGGTCGAGTCGATCGCGGGGGTGGTCACGGCGCTCGGATCCCGCCCCCGGGAGCTCTCCGGCTGGAAGGAGATCGCCGTGGGCGAGCGGCTTACCCCGGAGGTCATCGAAGCGCTCGCGGAACGGGCCCACCAGCAGTGCATTCCTCTGGAGAACATCATCGTGGACCCGGACTGGCGCCGGGCGATGGTGCCGGTCTATGCGCGGCGGCTGCTCGAGCGGCTGGCTCCGGGTTCATCGCCCGCTCCTTCCCCTGCCCACCCTTCCCCCGTAAACGCCTGAGGCGTAGCCCCCGATGAATCCGAGTCCCCCGACGGGCCCCCGCGCGGACCCCGCGTCCGATGTCCCTTCCCCTGCCAGCCCTTCCCCCGCAAACGCCTGACCCGGAGTCCCCCATGAATCAAGCTCCCCCGCCCGCCACCCGCGGTTCCGCGGAAGTCGTGGCCGCGCACCGAGCCCGGATGTTTCCCTGGGTCAAGCCGTTCTACGCCGAGCCCCTGGTGATCCGGGAGGCGGAGGGAGTGTGGGTGAAGGGCATCGAGGGGGACGAGTATCTCGATCTCTTCGCGGGAATCCTCACCACGTCGGTGGGTCACTGTCATCCGGCAGTAGTGGCCCGGATGGAGGCGCAGGCGCGGCGGCTGGGGCACACTTCGACCCTCTACGTCACGGAGGCGCAGGTCGAGGCGGCCGAGCGACTGATGGACCTCACCCCCGCGGGGCTCAGCCGCGTGGCCTTCACGAACAGCGGGACCGAGGCCGTGGAAGTGGCGATCATGGCGGCGTGCCTCTACACGGGCCGATCCGAGATCATTGCGCTCCGGCACGGATACTCCGGACGAAGCGTGCTCACCTCGAACATCACCGGGCACGCGGGGTGGCGGACCCTTCCGAGCGGGATCGCCGGGATCAAGCACGCGCGGGCTCCGCATCTTTACCGTTCACCCCTCGGCCAGGAGGCCTCCGAGGCAGAGAACACGGACTTCTTCATCGACGACCTGGTCGAGACTATCGAGACCACGACAAACGGGCGCCCGGCGGCCCTCCTGATCGAGACGATTCAGGGAGTGGGAGGCTATACGGTACCCCCCGCCGGATATCTCAAGCGGGCCGCGGAGGTGATCCGCGCCTTCGGGGGGGTCTACATCGCCGACGAGGTGCAGACCGGGTTCGGGCGCACCGGGGATCACTGGTTCGGGGTCAGCCACTGGGGGGTGGAGCCCGACCTCATGGTGATGGCGAAGGGGATCGCAAATGGCGCCCCCGTGGGGGCCACGGTGGCACGGGGCGCGATCGCGGAAGCATGGACTTCGTCCTCGATCTCGACCTTCGGCGGGAACCCCGTCTCGATGGCGGCCGCGTCGGCTACGCTCCAGGTGATGGTGGAAGAAAAGGTTCCGGAGCGGGCCTCGGAACGGGGTGCCCAGCTCCGCGCCGGACTCGAGCTTCTCAAGGCGCGGCACCCCTGGATCGGCGATGTGCGGGGGATGGGGCTCATGCAGGGCATGGAGGTCATCACCGATCCGGAGAGCCGGAAGGCGGACCCGGCCAGGGCGCGCGCTCTCCTCGAGGCGGCCAGGGCCGAGCGTCTGCTCATCGGGCTGGGCGGGCTCCGGGGACAGGTAGTGCGGATCGGCCCCTCGCTCCTCGTGACCGCTGAAGAGATCGACGAAGGTCTCCTTCGACTGGGGCGCGCCTGCCAGCGCGTGGAGGCGGGGGAGCGATGATCCTGGGGCTCCCGCTCGATTCCTGGCTGCTCATGATCGTGGCGGTGGGAGCGGGGCTGGTGATCGAGGTGGCCTTTCTCCGGGCGAGGCGGGGGGGACCGGAGGGGCGGGGATGACCCCGAACGCCACGATCCTCGCCATCCTCGGGGTCTATCTCCTGGCACTCCTCGCGATCGGGATCTGGGGCGGGCGCGAGTCCGGAGATGTGAAGGGCTACTACCTCGCGGGGAAGAAGCTCCCCTCGTGGGTGATCGCCTTCAGCTCGAACTCCACCGGAGAGAGCGCCTGGCTCCTTCTCGGGTTGACCGGGATGGGGTATCTGGTCGGGATCCATGCGTTCTGGATCGTGCTGGGCGAGGTGCTCGGGGTGACGCTCGCATGGGTGTACGTGGCGCGGCCATTCAAGGTCTATACGGACCGGTACGACTCGGTCACCGTCGCGGACTTCCTCGAAGACCGGTTCCACGACCGCGCGCGGGTGCTCCGCTTTCTGAGCGCCGGCATCATCCTGATCATGACCGCGATGTATGTCGCCGCCCAGCTCACGGCGGCGGGGAAGGCCTTCGATGCCTTCCTCGGAATGAGCTATACAACCGGGGTCCTGATCGGGGCGCTCATCATCCTGTTCTACACGACCGTGGGCGGGTTCAAGGCCGTTGCGTACAGCGACCTGCTTCAGGGGATCCTGATGTTCGTCTGCCTCCTCATTCTCCCGATCGTGGGGATCGCGGCGGCGGGTGGCTGGATGGGGATGCTGGAGACGGTGCGCGCCGAAGACGCGAGCCTGCTCGATCCGATGGGGAGCCTCGGGATGTCGGCAGGTGGGGTGGCGAGTGCAGCGGGGTTCGTGGCCATCGGACTCGCGTTTCTCGGGTCGCCGCAGCTTCTCACCCGTTTCATGTCTGCGCGTGACACGCGGCAGATTACGAAAGGCAGCCTGATCGCGGTGCTCTGCATCATCGTGTTCGATGTGGGAGCGGTGCTCGCGGGGCTTGCAGGAAGGGCCATCTTCCCGGGGCTCACCGACCCCGAAACGATCTATCCGCTGATGGGAGCCGAGCTCTTCCCTGCCGTCTTCACCGGGGTTTTCCTCGTGGTGGTGCTCGCCGCGATGATGTCGACCACGGATTCGCTCCTGATCCTCGCCTCTTCCGCCGTGGTGCGGGACGTGGTGCAGAAGGTGCTCCGGCCGGACATGTCGCAGCTCATGCTGTCGCGTCTGGGGAAGGCGACGACGGTGGTGCTTGGGGGAGGCGCGATCCTCATGGCACTCGCCGAGGTGCGGGTGATCTTCTGGTTCGTGCTCTTCGCGTGGTCGGGGCTCGCCTGCGCGTTCACGCCGGTCGTGCTATGCGCCGTCTTCTGGAAGCGGACCACGCGGGCCGGGGCGATTGCCGGGATGCTGGCGGGGTTCGTGGTGACGGTCGGATGGGTGCTCTTCTTCAAGAGCGGCTTCCACGACCTGTACGAAATGATCCCCGGGTTCGCCGCGGGGCTCGCCGCCACCGTGGGGGTGAGCCTTCTGACCGAACCCCCGGCAGGGGCGGGGGATGAGATGGACGAGGTGCACCGGGAGGTGGGGTCGGCGTTCGGGGGGTGAGGGGGTTCCCGGCCTCGACTGCAACAGTCCTACGGAGGTGGATCGGTCCGGATCAGTGTTAGCGCGCGTCTCCGAGGGCGAGCGGCGTCAGACGGTAGACGTGCTTTGCGAGCTGCGCTGCGCGTCGGAGGTTGCCCGCGCGCAGAGCCAGCCGAACGTCGTCGAGTTTGGTTGCGTCGTCGATTGACAGGACCGGAGACCACGCTCCCGCATCGTTGAGTAACCGAACTGCCACCTCGGCGACGAGGTCGCCTTCGCGCACGAGTTTAAGGGCTGGGTTCATGGTTTCCGCCTCCGTCGAAACGTCTCGTCCCACTGCTCATCCTTGCAACGTGCCGCCTGGGGCGCCTGGCGGCAAGTCGGGGAGAGCAACACCGCTAGAGCTAAGGCGAGCCCCCCCGAGCGAGGGTCATGAAGGCTCTGGGGGAAAGGATGCGGATCGGGGATCGCTCGGCTACCACAAGGAGATCCTGGTCTCCGCTCACAAGGATCTCCGCTTCAGCCGAAATGGCATCGGCCAGGACTCGTTCATCATCGGGATCTCGCACTGCAATCGGAGAAGGTGCGCCCCCCTGAGGAATGATCTCGCACCGCTCGAAGATGGCCTCCACCGCAGAGAGCGCCTCAGGACCGGCTCTCAACTTCTCAATCAGGGTGCGGCGAACCTCCTGCGCGACCAGCTCAGGAATCACGAGCTCGTACTCGGACAGCACGAGTCTCAGGAGGTCAGCGCAGAGTCCTCGAGCGACAAAGGCGGCGACGAGCACGCTGGAATCCAGGCAGATCCGCGTCACGATACCAGCTTGAAGACGTCCTCATCGGTGTAGATTCCCTGAGCTTCAGCAAAGGGAATCAGTTGCCGCCGCGCCTCCTCGAGGAGTTCAAGCGTCAACTGGCGGCGCAACGCCTCCCGGACGACCTCGCTCCGCGAACGGCCGGTGTCGTTGCAAACGCGATCGAGCATCTCTTCGAGGCCCGGATCAAGGCGAATGGTAACGGCTCCAGTTTTCATGTCGTACAATGTACTACATCGATATGGTTTCGGCAACCCATCTTCCGGCCCTCCCTGCGCTTCGTTGACGGATCCTCCGCTGAGGGGTAGCGTATTACAGGAAACCTATCGATGGAGGAACCGTCATATGTCGGTTGTGACCGTGTCACCCAAGTTCCAGGTCGTAATCCCGAAGGATGTTCGTGAGAAGCTGCGAATCCGCCCTGGTCAGAAGGTCGAGGCGTTTGCCGTTGGCAACCGGGTGGAGCTTGTCCCGATTGAGCCGATCCAGGCGTTCCGTGGCAAGTTCCCTGACCTGCCGCCCCTCACGCGGGAGCCGGACCGGCTGTGAACGTCGTTGATTCGAGCGGTTGGATCGAGTACCTGTCTGGAGGCCCCAACGCGGACTTCTTCCGCGATCCTGTCGAGGACGAGGAAGCTCTCCTCATTCCGACGCTGAGCCTGTTCGAAGTCTACAGACACCTCCTCCGCCACCTGGGCAGGGACGACGCCCTGAACATCATCGCGGCCATGCGGCAGGGAACGGTCATGGACCTTGATGACCGCGTGGCGCTGGACGCTGCGGAGCTCAGTGTCACCACGAAGCTGGCGCTGGCCGACAGCATCATGCTGGCAACCGCCCGGGCACATGATGCCGTCTTCTGGACCCAGGATGCCGATTTCGAGGGGCTCGAGAACGTACGGCTGAAGCGGAAGCCCTGAGGCATCGCTCCCGGCTATTTCAACTGCGCGATGGGTAGCCCGATTGCAAGGGCCCCCTCCAAGAGACGTTCATCGTACGAAGCCATTTCGACGTGAGCGTCCTGATTCCGCAGGAAATCGGCGGAGGCCAGGTGAAGGGCATCGAGGGTCCGCAAGCGCGTTGAGGGGCCGGTAAGGGCTCCCGCGAGCACTGGACCGGCCATGTCCAGGAACGCGACCCGATCGAGAGCGCTTCGGAGATGGTCCCCATGGCTTTCTTCCAGTCCCCGGGCGCGCAGACGGATCCACGCCTCATACTCCACGAGGCGGCTGGCCACGAGCGTCTCGTTCCAGAGCTCCGGCCCAGGGCTCCGATCCTCGGCCAGGAGGTGCGCCAGGAGAACCGAGGTGTCCAGGTAAATCACCGGTCGTCCCGGTCCTGCGCAAGCTCCCCGAGAAGCTCGTTCAGGGACATCACCGGATGCCGGGGAGGAGGTCCGGGTTCCCGGGCGATGGCAGGGCGGATCCACCCCTTCCGCA
>JBGTMU010000163.1:0-3059 GCA_041743405.1 Longimicrobiales bacterium
GGGGGGGGGGGGGGGGGGGGGGGGGGGGGGGGGGGGGGGCCGGGTGAGAGATCAGCCCTTCACATGCCGGTCGAACCAGTCGATGAAGCGGGCCCACATGTCCAGCTTGTGGGTCATGGCACGGGGGGTGTGGGACTCGTATGGGTACTCGTAGAGCACGGCCTCCTTGCCGAGAATCGTGAGTGCCTGGATCAGGCGACGCGACTGCAGGGGGAAGGTCCCGGTGTTGTTGTCGTCGCCGCCGTGGTAGAGCAGGAGCGGCGTGTCGATCTGGTCGGCGCGGAAGAAGGGGGACATCTCGATGTAGGTATGCGGGGCTTCCCACAGGCTCCGACCCTCGGCCTGGAATCCATCGGGCGTGAGTGAGCGGTTGTATGCGCCGTCACCCGCGATCCCTGCCTTGAAGAAGGGAGCGTTCGCGAGGATGTTCGCAGTCGCGAACGCGCCGTAGCTGTGCCCGCCGTGGCCGATCCGGTCGATGTCGATCACCCCGAGCCGGTCGACCGCGCGGATCGCCCCGTACATCGCGTCGACCAGGTTCGCGATGTAGGTGTCGTTGTAGTTCTCACCGATGATGGGGATGTCGGGATAGACCAGTGCGTACCCCTGGCTCAGCCAGATGTCGGACCAGCGCAGCCAGCTCATGTGCGTGAAGGCGTTGTGATTCCGGGCGCGAATCGTGGCTCGTTCGTAATCTTCCGCCTCCTCATACTCGCGCGGATACGTCCAGAAGATCGCGGGCACGCGGTCGCCCTCCCGATATCCCACGGGGAGCGAGACCCGACCCTGCACCTCGAGCCCGTCGCGGCGCGCGAAAGAGAAGTCGATGCGGCGAGCGCTGGTGATCTCGGGGAAGGGATCCACGTTGTTCGTCAGGTTCTCACCCCACCCCCCTGCGGCCGTCCAGAGGAAGCTGTCGGGGAAATCGCTGACCGACTCACGCCTCGCAATCATCCGCTCGAAGTCGGCATCGAGAGGAAGGACAGGCTGGTCGAACGAATCCTTCGACCCCTCGAAGATGCGCGTGGTCTCGCCGTCCGCGAAGCGGACCCGATCGACGAATGGCTGAGGTCGGAAGTCTTCGGCCAGGCCCTCCCCCTCGAGGAACGCGGCGTCACCGGCCGAAGAGACCACGGCGAAAGCGAGTCCGTTCCCCGTGCGCATCGTGACGAGATCCCCGGGCTGCTCGGTGGGGTCGCTCGTTGACGCGAAGTCGACGAGGACGTCGGGGTCGCCCGGGGCGCCGTCCAGCTCCCAGTGCACCAGCCCGGTGTCCCCGTCCCGTGTCGCTACGGCGAAGAGATGGGTGCCGTCGAGTGACCAGGTCACCGATCGGATGGGATCGGCGCTCTCGACCACCACGGTCGCAGCCGCGAGATCGAAGTCAGGTGCCGTCGCGAGCATGACACGGTCCGGGCGGGAGGAGGATGAAGCCGTATCTCCCTCCGGATCGCTCGCAGCCCGCTGGAGGAAGACCAGACCAGCTCCATCCGGGCGCCACGCGAATCCCCTGGGATCGTTCCCGCCGCCCCCGCCGCCGCCCCGCCCCTCACGGAGCGGCTGTTCTTCCAGCGTCTCCACGAGCGTGCCCTCCCGATCGAGGATGACGGTCGATGTGGGGAATCCCCGGTAGCTGGTGATGTACGAGAAGGGCCGGCGGAGCGCCTGAGCGATGATGTGGCCCCCATCGGGGCTCACCGAGATCGACTGGTACATGCCGGGCTCCCCGATCGGGACCGGTGCGCGGCCCTCGCCGAGCTCGGCGATCTGGCTCGTGGTATAGCGCTCGAAGAGCATGGCGTCGTGCTCGTCCTCGAGCAGGTTCGGATAGGTGGGGTTCCCGGTGGGTTCATCGCGGGTGTGACGGGTGACCGGCCCGTCCGGGATTCGGTTCCGTCCGGGCTCGGGTCCGCGGTCTCCAGGCACGAGCAGGGTGATCACGCTCCCTTCCGGGGTCCACTGGAGCATGTTCGAAGGGCCGCTCCCCTGCCCGCCTGCCCCGGTGCCGAGGGTGGCCATGACCCGCGCGTCGCTCAGGCGGCTGGCTTCGCCCGTAGCGGGATCGGCAGTCCACACTTCCGTATGGCTCGGAAGGTGCGCCAGGAAGGCGATGCGCGATCCGTCGGGCGACCAGGTGAAGTCGCTCAGGAAGGTATCCGTGGGGATGTCCACATCGATGAAGCGGCGCTCACTCAACGAGTAGAAGCGAATGTCGTAGATGCCATAGGTATCGAGGTGCCAGAGCCGGTCCGTTTGCGGACGCACCTCGAGCTCGGCCAGCCGGTAGGTCTCCCGCGACATGAGTTCGAGGGTCGAAAGCTCGTTCTCGTGGGCGATCAGGAAGTGGTCCCCATCGGGGCTCATGTAGCTCAGTCGTGCCCAGTTCTTGTCGGTCCGGAGGATCCGCTCGACCTCGGGCGGAGGCATGATGTAGCTCGCGAGATCCGGATTCTCGACCGGGGCACGTTCTTCCTGCTGCGCCAGGGCGGGCGGCGCGAGGAACAGGCCGAGGGCCGCGAGGGGAAGGATGACTTTCCTGAAATACTGGATCACGGTGCTTTCTCCGGTTGGTTCCAAGTCTCACCACCACACCGCCGAGTCTATCAGCAGGGCCCGCGAGGCGCACGTTCAACGCCCGGGCTCCATTGACAGGAATACAGCTATACAGCTAACATGGCGGTATGAAAGCCACTATCGAAGTACCCGACGAACTCTACCGCCGCGTCAAGGCACGCTCCGCGATGCTCGGTCGGCCGGTTCGCGAGGTCACCGTCGAGCTCTATCGGCGCTGGCTCGGCGACGTGCCAGCCGAGGCGCCCGGGCGGACGGCCAGCGAGTGGTTGTCCGAGTGGGAGGCGCTGGGCAATTCGGTACTGGGAAGCGCGTCGGACGGGCCGACGGCCAGCGAAGTTCTGGCCGCGGACCGCGATCGGCTCGAGCGTCGCTGATCGGATGCTGACCCCATGCTGACGATCGACGCGAACGTGTGGGTGGCGTCATTCGATCCGCACGACCGGTTTCATGCACGGAGCGCGGCCTTCCTGCGGGTGGTGGCGGAG
>JBGTMU010000164.1:0-7292 GCA_041743405.1 Longimicrobiales bacterium
GGCGCGCCCGCTGGGTCCGCTCCGGCGGTGAGGCTGCAGGTCTCCCCCCCGCCCGGTGGCGCGTTCGAACAGAGCGTCGAGACCGTGGCCATGGCGTTCTCGCCGGATGGCACGCAGCTCGCCTTTGTGGCGACAGATACGTCGGGCACGTCGCAGATCTGGCTCCGCGCGCTCGATGCCCTCGACCTGTCGGCCGTGCCGGGCACGCGGAACGCCACCTCGGTCTTCTGGTCTCCGGATGGCCAGTCGCTCGGGTTCTTTGCGGATGGCGCGCTCAGGCGACTCAACCTGACGAGCGGTTCTCCCGTCACCGTCAGCAGTGCACCAGCCGGCGTTGGGCTGACCGGCACATGGGGTGAACAGGGTGATGCGCTGTTTGCGTCCGTTCAGGGCGAGGCCATCTACCGGGTCTCGATGAACGGCGGCACGCCCGTGACGGCCATCACCCCGGATTCGTCCCTGCGTGAGTCGCGGGTGCTGTGGCCTTCGTTCCTTCCAGGCAGCAATCGCTTCCTCTACTATCGGATGCTGCAGGACGGAAGCTCCCACCTGATGCTCGGCGAGGCCGGTTTGCCGTCCCGGCCGCTCGTGCCCATGGCCTCCAATGCGCAGTGGGTAGATCCTGGCTATCTCGTGTTCGCGAGCGAAGGCAGTCTGCTGGGCCAGCGCGTCGACATCCCGGGCGGGCGGATCATCGGGGAACCCGTCTCGATCGGTGCTTCGGTCAACTATTTCCTGGGTACGGGTCGGGGGATGTTCACGGCGTCCCGCTCCGGCGCCGTCGCATTCCAGCCGCATCACGACATCGATCAGCTCACCTGGTTCGATCGCACCGGTCGCGCGCTCGGCACGCTGGGTGCGGCGGAAGGGGCCTTGCACCTACGGATCTCGCCGGACGGCGGAAAGGTGCTCTTCGATCGCTCGCAGCCAGCACTCGGTACGCACGATATCTGGCTCATCGATCTCGAGCGCGGTATCGAGAGCCGGCTGACGACCGATCGTATGACCGAGGTCTTCCCGGCCTGGCTTCCCGACAATCTGAGCTTCTTCCTCAGCATCGCCGCTGGCGGGCCGCCGACGATTCATCGCGGCAGCGTGCTGACCGGCGCGACCGCGCGAGTTCTGCCGGATCGGGGCATGCAGGTGCCGAATGACGTCTCTCCGGACGGCAGGCATCTCGCCTTCTCCGAACGCCGTGGCGACGGTCAGTTCGATCTGTTCACGCTCTCGCTCGACGATGGTCGAGAGGAGTTGCTCGCTGGCTCTCCGGACTTCGACGAATCGGAAGCCAGGTTTTCACCAGACGGGCGGTACGTGGCGTTCGCGTCGAACCGGTCGGGACGCCAGGAAATCTACATCACTCCCTTTCCGCCGACGGGTGCGCGCACGCAGGTCTCGCCGCTGGGCGGGCGCCTGCCGAGATGGAGTCGTGACGGGCGGGAACTGCTGTATCTGGCCGCAGACGAGAGTGTGATGGCGGTGCGCGTGCAAACGGCCCCGGCCCTGCAGATCGGCTCGCCGGAGAGGCTCTTCACGCTCGACGCTGGCGCCGCCTGGCGTGACTACGATATTTCCGCGGATGGCACGCGCCTGCTGGCCATCGTGCCTGTGACACTGTCGAGCACGCAGCCGCTGACCGTCGTGACGAACTGGATCGCGGAGGTCGAGCGCAGGTGAGGCCACGGATTCTTCCCGTGGGCCCGATCGACCCTTCCGACCCGGCAGGGTTCGGCGGCAAGGCGTGCGGTCTGGCCCGGCTCACTGCACTTGGCGTCAGGGTACCGCCCGCGTTTGCGGTGATGGCCCGCACCGAGACGAGCTCCCGGTGGCGCGATGACGATCGCTCGGCGCTGCTCGAATCGGCCAGACTTCTCCTGGACCAGGGCCCGGTTGCGGTCCGATCCTCGGCGATTGGTGAAGATTCCGGAGAATGCTCCTTCGCGGGCCAGTTCGAAACGGTTCTGGGAGTGAGCGACGAGTCGGAGTTTCTCGCGGCGGTCGACCAGTGCATCCTTTCGGGAGCGAGCGAACGCGTGCTCACCTACGCCGGGCGGCAGGACCCCATCCCGGTCGGAATCGTTGTGCAGTCGATGGTCGATGCCGCAGCGGCCGGAGTCTGCTTCACCATCGATCCCACGGGGGAGGACGGCGCACTTCTGATCGAGGCGGTGAAGGGACTCGGTGATGCGCTCGTGTCGGGCAGAGTCGAGCCGGAGCAGTGGCGTGTCTACCGTTCCGGATTCGACCGGCTCGCGGTCGTCCGGCGGTCGTCGGTTGAAGAAGTCCTCAGCGAGGATCTCGTGCGGGCGATCGCATCGGGTGCGAAGGTGATCGAGAACGGGTTCGGTCACCCTCTCGACCTCGAGTGGGCAGTCGACCGCGACGGCACGCTCTGGTGGCTCCAGGCTCGTCCCGTCACGGCGGCAATCGCTCCGATCGAGTGGATCATCGAGCGATCGTCTCCTGACGCCAACGATGGTCCGGTCACGGTGTGGTCGAACTTCAATGTTCGGGAGACCATGCCGGATCCGTACCGGCCCCTGACATGGACGACGTGGCGGGAGGTCGTCCTCCCGATGATCGTCGAGCAGGTCTGTGGGCTCCCCCGTTCATCGGCCGCGTCCTCGCAGATGAATGGCATCGATCTCGTCCATGGTTACATGTACATCAATCTCAACGCGATGATCAGCATGCCACCGATGAGCATGCTGATGGGGCGCCTGCTCACCGTTCTTGATCATCGGGCCGGAGTGGCCATTCAGGGACTTCTCGACGACGGCGTGCTTCGACCGCGGCGTCTGGCTCTGTCTCGCGTGCACTTTCTCTTCTCGATCGCGGGGGCGAACCTGCGCACGGTTCCCCGATGGGTGGGGAGTCTGTTCCCGCGCCGCTGCATGGAGCAGTTGAAGCGCGAAGCCCGAGCCATCGCCAGCCGTCCCGCTCCCGCCGATCTTTCATCGAGTGAGCTGCTCGATGAGATGCGACTGTGGCTGGCACCCGACTGCCGTGCCCTGCGAAATGGGCTCCAGATGGAGGCTGTCGCAATCTTTCTCTTTCTTGGGGCCCAACGCCTTTTCGCAGAGCATTCGCGCGCCTGCGAAATGCTTCCGATGGGGATTCCGGGAAATCCAACCTCCGCGATCAGCATCGCGCTGGAAGAGCTCGCGGAGGCGGCGGGGCCGATTGCGACCGACTTCCTCGACACGGGCTCGAGCGACGAACTCCTGTTGCGCCTCCGGGGCTCGGAAGCGGGATCGAAATGGCTCGACCGGTTCCAGAAGTTCCTTGAAGAGTTCGGTCATCGCGGTCCGAAGGAGTTCGACTTCGCCGCTTCCCGATGGGATGAGGATCCGACCATGCTCCTCGACATCGTGCGGAGCCGACTCCGAAACCCGGGCTCGGAGAGAACAGCGGATCGCCTGCACCGCCTCATGGAAGAGCGAGAGATCGAGATCCGGAAGGCCATCTCCGACTCTCCTCTCTGGAAGCGACCCCTCATGCAATGGACCGCGAACGCGCTCGTCCGTCACATGCCGCTGCGTGAAGCGCCGAAGCATTACGGTCTCTTCGTCTTCCAGCGCATGCGACGCGTCGCTCTTGAGATCGGACGCCGGCTCGTCCAGAGCAACACGCTCGAATCGGGGGACGACGTCTTTTACCTGGAATGGTCCGAGGTGGCTTCGCTCGCTGGCGGGAATCCAGCTCCTGACGATCTTCAGAAGCGAATCGATTCGAGAAAGGAGATGTTCGAGCGGTTTCTCGCGCGACGCCCGCCCGACTTCGTTCGCTCGGACGGCGTTCCCGTCGTCGAGGCGGAACCGCCGGTCGAGGCAGGCGTTCTGCTCGGAACCGGAATCTCCGGAGGGACGGCGCGCGGTCTGGTCACCCTCCTGACGCGCCCGGACCCGACCCTCTGCCGAGACGGAGATGTTCTGGTCATGGAGTACGCCGATCCGGGATGGACCCCGCTCTTTCCCGGAGCGTCCGCGGTCGTGATGGAAGTCGGAGGGGCGATGTGCCATGCTGCGGTCGTCGCGCGCGAGCTCGGCCTTCCGGCCGTATTCGGAGCCCGCGGAGCGATGCAGATTCTCGCCCCGGACGAGCCCGTGGAGGTCGATGGTCGCACCGGCCGGGTCGTCCGTGAATCGCATCCGGATCGCACTGGCTCAGTAGTGTAGCGTCATCGCCGAAAATGGGCTCCTCGCCGTTTCGAGTGGGTAGCCAGATTCCGTGCGAAGGCGTGAACCGCCCGCCCACGATCGATTCCGTCGCTTCTGACGTTTCGGACCGGCACGAACTCGTGAAGCCACGCACGCTGCCCCGCACTGCAGTGGCAGGCGCGGTGACGATTGGCAGACTGTTGAACTACTGGAGGGCCACCGCCCCCGCCGTCGATGTTCCGTTCGTGTCCGCGTTCCGTCACCAACGGAACATCCACTGTCGCCACGACGGTCGATCTTCCACTCGTGAGCCCGCCTGGATCCACCGTTGGTACATCCACCGTCCCCACGGCGGTCGATGTACCAGTGGTGGCCACAATACGTCACGAGTGGAAGATCGCCGCACCCTTCGCTGATCCGAGTCAGTGGAAGCTGGCGATTGAACGCGGACGCTGCGTGGTCCTTGATCACCGCCGGGACATGCCGGTTGCGGCGGGCGGCCCCACTTGAAACGGCGAGGAACCCGAAAATGTGACCAGGGGGAGGCCAGGGGGCCCGCGTCAGGAGATCTCCTTTCCAACGCACTCCCGCACCGGTCTCTTCCGGACGAATGACGGGTCCGTGGAATCGAACCCGGGCGGGGCGGGTAGCTCTCTGTGGGGTGGACGGATCGTGACCGTCCCCCCAGGTGCGTCGATCCGATGCGCCCGATCCCGCACCCGGAGTTGTGAATGAAGGTTGCCCCCGCCCTGCGCTCCCGTCTGAAGGACCTCTTCGAGGAGGGATGGGAACTCTGGGATCGCTTCGACTGCGAAGTGCGCCACCAGGAATGGCACCCCTTTGTCCACGGCGATTACGAAAAGATCCTGGAGGCATTCCTCGCCCAGCCGTCTCCCACGAACGGTCAGAGCTTCCTCGAATGGGGATCCGCAACGGGTGTCGTCACGATCATGGCGGACCTCCTGGGCTACGATTCCCACGGAATCGAACTCGATACCGATCTCGTGAGGGAAGCCCGGGCTCTGGCGGAGCGCCACGGTTCGGGTGCGCGCTTCGAGGCCGGGAGCTTCCTCCCGTCCGGCTACCAGTGGCGGCCCAGGAATGGGGACGGACGGGCCGGCACCATCGGGCACGGGGAGTCCGCGTATCCGAGGATGGGGCGCCCCCTCGACACCTTTGATCTCGTCTATGGCTTCCCCTGGGGTGGAGAAGAGGAACTGATGCTGGATCTCATGAAGCGCTATGGATCCCGCGATGCGCGCCTTCTTCTTCACGATCAGCAGGGAGGAATCCGCTGCTACCGGGGCGGGCGACTGGAGCCTGTTGACGGTTAGGTGGACATTGGCCCTTGTGAAATGCCCCATCCCCGGTGCACTCTGAGGCGTTGCTGACACGTCAGGAGCCTTCCAGAGGGTTCTCCCGCACGATGGGCGTCACCTGCGGGGGTCCCCTCGCCGATCAGGCAGGCATCGATGTCCATTTCGACGCGGGTGATCCGGCTTCGCCATCGCCGCACGCGGATCGTGGCTACCCTCGGTCCCGCTTCCGACCGGGTTGAGACCATCCGCGAACTGATCCGTGCCGGGGCGAACACCTTCCGGCTGAACCTCTCGCACGGCACGCACGAAAATCATGCGGAGGTGCACCGCCGTGTCCGGGAGGTCGCCGAGTCGGAGGGGGCCTTCATCGGGATCCTCGCGGACCTCTGCGGCCCGAAGATCCGGGTCGGGCACTTTCCCGGAGGTGGGATCGATCTCATCCCCGGAAAAACCGTCACGATCACGACGCGCGAAGTGGAAGGCGCGGAGGGGCTCATCCCATCGCACTATCGGGAGCTGGCCGGCGATGTGAAGCCTGGCAACCGCGTTCTCATGGACGACGGTCGCCTGGAGGTAGAAGTCGTGTCGGTTCTCGGGAGTGAGATCGAGTGCCGGGTGGTACGCGGCGGCCGTCTTCGCGATCGAAAGGGGATCAACCTGCCCGGCGTCGAGGTTTCGGCCCCCGCTCTCACCCCGGAGGATCGCGAGGACGCCCGGTTCGCGGCCCGTCTCGGGGTGGAATTTGTAGCCCTCTCCTTTGTGCGCCGGAGCTCGGATGTGCTGGAGCTCCGACGCCTTCTCTCCGAGGTCGGCTCGAACGCGCGGATCATCGCAAAGATCGAGAAACCCGAGGCGCTCGAAGAGATCGAGGGGATTCTCGAGGCCAGCGATGGGATCATGGTCGCCCGCGGCGACCTGGGCGTCGAGCTTCCCCCCGAGGAAGTCCCCGTGGCGCAGGCCCAGCTCATCGAGATGGCGAGGAACGAGGCGAAGCCCGTGATCGTGGCCACCCAGATGCTCGAGTCCATGATGACCGATTCGCGCCCCACCCGGGCCGAGGTCTCCGACGTGGGAGGCGCAGTCACGAGCGGCGCCGATGCCGTAATGCTTTCGGGGGAAACCGCGGCCGGGGCGCACCCGGTGGAGGCGGTACGGATCATGGATCGGGTCTGCCGCGAGGTCGAAGGGTACCTCTGGGAACGGGGCGGCTTCGGCACGCTCGCGGGGGAAACAGTGAGAACCGCACCCACCCCCGAGTACCAGCCGATCCGGCTGCAGGATGCAATTGCCCGCGCGGTCTCCCAGCTTTCCCGGGATCTCATGGTGCGGGCGGTGGTGGTCCTGGAAGGGGACGGCCGAACGGCGGCGATGGTCAGTGCGGGCCGGCCCCAGGCGCCTGTGCTCGTGGGTTCGGCCGATCCCGGAACGCTCCGATCACTTTCGCTCTTCTGGGGGGTCGTACCCGCCCTGGACCCCGAGATCGGCGGGAGCCGGGCCGTGGATGTGCGCCGGTTGGTGGAGGAACACAGCCTCGCATCTCCCGGTGACCATATCCTGGAAGTGAGCGGGTTCCACGAGGATCCGGAGCGGGAGGTCCCGGCGGTGCGGGTGGTGCGGGCTTGAGCGAAATGGTATTCTCTCCCCGTTCCCGGCACCTTCGCCCGAGTCCGACATCCGGTCCCCGGGCCGCTCACTCTCGCTATCGCCTTTCATGATGCGTTTCTCCATAGCTCTTTTCACGCTTGTACTCCTGAGCTCCTGCTCGCCAGTGGCCGCAGGGAATGGGTCCGTTGAGGGCCAGACACCGCAGCCC
>JBGTMU010000165.1:0-30430 GCA_041743405.1 Longimicrobiales bacterium
CGTGGGCTCCGGCGGCCCCCGTGTCTCCGGCGCCCCCGGCGCCCTGGGCGTCCGCGGCACCCGCGGCGTCCCCCCTGAACCGGGAGAGAAACCGTCGCCGGGACAGCCAGCCCACCGCCGGGTTCAGGATGTAGGCCAGGACTCCCGACAGAACGAAAGGCGCGAGCAGGAACCCCATTTCGCTGAGGAGCCAGAGGGCGGTCAGCACCCCGGCGGTCCCGATCACGGGGAGAAACGCGGCGGTCCTGCGGAAGGGAAGGAGTACGGCCAGCAGTGCCCAGAAGAGGAGGAACGGGTTCAGAAGGTCCCCAACTCTCCACAGGAGCAGGGCGAACAGCAGAGCACCCGCCACAACTCCGAACACTCTCGCCGACGGCGGATCCGACGCTTCGGGACTCATCGCGGCGACCCCCCATCCACTTCGCCTTCCGGATCACGCCAGAGGCGGCCCTCCGACAGCTCCTCCGGGGAAATCAGCCTGCCCGCAGCGATCTGGAGGATCTCCCGCGCATTCTCATAGCCCACGGCTTCGATGGCCTCAGCCACCGGAAGCCAGCGACACTCCGTGATCCCTTCGGAAACCTCAGGCTGCAGCTCCCCGCTCACGGCCTCCATCAGAAAGAACCGACAGAACTTGTGCACGATTCGACCCCGGGCCCGAAAAGTCCAGTCGATCTCCCCCAGCTCCGGGCCGATGCGCACATCCGTGAGTCCCGTTTCTTCCCGCACCTCCCGGATCGCGGCCGCTTCGGAGGTCTCGTCTTCCTCGAGGTGTCCCTTCGGGAGGCCCCATTTCCGATAGGGATCCCGGATGAGCAGGAGGTGGTGATGGCCCTGCCGCATCCGGACCACGACCCCCCCCGCGCTCCGTTCCACGATCCGGGTCACCGACTCTGGACCGGATGGCTCTCGCGCCGGGCGAAGAGAACGGGGAAGGCGGGAGGGTGTCATGTGATTCCTCTCAGAAAATCGAGAGCCTCAGGTATCGGCGGGGATTCTCCCGGATGTCGGCAAGCAGATTTCTGAGCTCCTGCAGCGTACCTTCAACCTCTCCCGCCATTGTCGGATCACCGAGGAGCCTTCCGATCGATCCCTCGCCGGACTCGATGAGCGTCGCCACGCGATCCACGCGGGCGAAGGTCGTGTCGACCTGTTCCGCCATGGCGCGGAAGTTGGCGTTGGTCTCGTCGACCCCTTCGCTCAGCTCCCGCAGGTTCCGGGAGACCACGGCGAGGTCAGCCAGCGCATCGGAGAGATCGTCGCGGGCGAGAAGACCGTCCAGTCGCGTGAACATCTCGCCTGCCTCCACCGCTGCGTCGCCGACCTCGCGCGTGGCCCGCTGCACCTCGTCCGTTACGGAGGTGAAGGAGGTGGCCTGCTGGGAGATGAGCTCTTCCAGTCGCTGGGTGACGCCCTCCACGTTCTGGATCAGGGAGGCAATATTGCGCGCGGTCTCGTCGGAGAAGGCGATCCCGACCCTTTCGGTGAGAACCTCGATGCTCTCGGAGATCTGATCGGCGGTGGCGGTGAGCTGCCCCATGTCCGGGAGGGCATACCCCGGGAGGTAATCCCCCGAGGGGTGGACGGCGAAGCGGGTAGCGGGGAAGCGCCCGGGGGTGTGGATCTCGGCCTGCCAGTCTCCGAACATCGACTCAGGGGCGAGCACGACGACTGCGTCTTCGGGGATCGACAGATCGGTTGGTATCCGGAAGGTGACGAGGACGTACTCGCCCTGATCGTCCACCCGGATCGCCTCGATCCGCCCCACCGTGACACCGCGGAATTTGACCGCGTTTCCGTCCCGGATCTGTCCCACGGTCGAGAATGCCGCCGTCATTTCACGGAAGTCGCCACGAAAGCTGGCCCCCTGAAGCCAGAGGGTTCCCGCGACGATCAGGATCAGACCCGCAATGATCACAATGCCCACGAGGGCTTCATTTCTCTGGTTCACCTGACTTCCTCCAGAAGCTCGGGACGGCCTTCGATGAAGGCGCGCACCACAGGATCGTCCACCCCCCGGATCTCGTCCGGGGTGCCGAAGAAGCGGGAGACTCCATCGTGCAGCATCGCCATTCGATCACCTACCCGGAATGCGCTCTCCATGTCATGCGTGATCACGACCCCCGTCACTCCAAGCTCGTCTCTCATGCGGATGATGAGGTGGTCGATGACCGCGCGCGTGAGTGGGTCCAGCCCCGTGGTCGGCTCATCGTAGAGAATGTAGCGGGGGCGCGCCGCGATTGCTCGGGCGATCCCGGCCCGCTTGCGCTGACCCCCGGAGAGCTCCGACGGGAGCCTGGACCCGAACCCGTCGAGGTCCACCAGCGCCAGGCACTCCTCCACTCGGTCCCGGATCTCCGCGTCCGGAAGGTCCCCGATGCGCCGGAGCCCCATTCCCACATTCTCCGCCACGGTCATGGAGTCGAAGAGCGCGGCGAACTGAAAGACGTACCCCACTTTCCGACGAAGTTCGAAGAGCGCCTCCCGGTCCATTGTATCGACCCGCTCCTCGTCGACCCACACCTCGCCCTGATCCGGCTGGAGCAGTCCCACGATGTGCTTGATGGTGACCGACTTTCCGCTCCCCGAACCCCCGAGGATGACGAGTGTCTCCTCTTCCCGGGCCGAAATGGAAAAACCCCGCAGGACCCGGTTGTCTCCAAAGGCCTTGTGAATGCCGTTCAGTTCGATGCTCATTCCCGGTACCTCACAGGAGCACTACGGCCCAGAACGCGTCGAGCACGAGGATCACCATGCTGCTCACGACCACCGCGCGGGTCGTGCTCGTCCCCACCCCCTCCGCTCCGCCGCGCGTTCCGAACCCGAAGAAGCACCCGATCGAAGTTACCACGAACCCGAAACTGGTTGCCTTGATGAGGGCGTACTGCACGTCGAAAGGCTCGAAGAACAGCGTCAGCCCCATCCAGAACTGTGACGATGTCATGTCCAGGAGCTGGATGGCGGTGATCCACCCGGAACCGATTCCCATCGCGATGGCGAAGGCGGTCACGATCGGGAACATGATCGTCCCTGCCATGACTCTCGGGAGCACGAGGTAGGCTACCGGGGGGTACGCCATCGTTTCCAGCGCGTCAATCTGTTCGGTCACGCGCATGGTGCCGAGCTCCGCGGCCACATTCGCACCGACCCGTCCCGACAGGGCCAGCCCCGTGAGTACCGGGCCCAGTTCGAGCATCATGGTCTTGCCGACCAGGACGCCGACGAAGTACAGGGGGATGGCACCCGTGAAGGTGTACGATGCCTGCAGCGCCATCACGATCCCCGTGAACATGGCCACGAAGAGCGCAATCGGGAGCGAGTCCACCCCGATCCTGGCGAGCTGCCCCACCACAAGCCGCCCCCAGACATCGACATGACGAAGCGCCCGGAGGGTATCGAAGGTGAGGAACCCCCAACGGCCCACGCCCACGGCGAGCTGGATTGCGCCGCGGCCGAGAAGGCTGAACGGAGCCAGGATTCGTGCCGTCATGGACCTCAGTCGAGCCCGTCTTCCAGAGTGAAGGTGACCTCTTCCTCGTCCCCGCCATCGGCTCCGGGAACCCAGCACGACACCGTGACGCGGGTGGGGCCCCTTTTCGTGGCGCGCACGGAAACCTGCAGGTCGACACCCTGTTCCCGGCAGGTGATCCGTGTCCGGATGCGATCGCCAGGGGGGCCCTCGCGCCGTTCCAGAGGGTTCCGGAAGAGGGTCATGGTGGACTGTCGCCCGTTCTCGAGGGATCGGGTCACCTTCACATGGCGGAGCCAGTCGGGCTGGTAGCTGATCCGGTACTCGAAACCGCGCTGGTCGACACCCGTTCCTTCCCTGTTGTGGCGTGCCACTTCCCCTCCCGATGATGAATCTTCAGCCCTGCGTCGACCGATTCCCCTCCCGGTTTCCGGAGAGAACCCCGAATGTCCCGCGTGACCACCGGGGCTGTCAAGCGGGGAGTCCGCCCGGGAGGGCCATCGAGTGCAGCCGCGCGGACACGGGGGCCTTGACCCGCCCATGCGTGGCCCCTACTATGCCCGGAATTCCCCCTGACGTCGATCCGTGCGGCCCCTGCCGCCCGTTTCCCATTCTCCTGTTGCTTCGCCCCTCCTCCGGCCTGCGTCGACCCTCACCCCGACCCTTTCCGACCACTTCACACATCACCCTCCTGCCCGTCGGCATCCCCGACCTGGAGATCCCGTGGACATCGCCGAACTCAAGCGAAAGAGCGTTCCCGAGCTGCATGAGCTCGCCACTGAGCTCAACATCCAGAACTACTCCGGAATGCGGAAGCAGGATCTCATCTTCCGGATCGAGCAGAACCTTCTGGATACCGAGGTGGTGCTCCGAGGCGAAGGGGTGCTGGAAATTCTCCCGGAGGGGTATGGCTTCCTTCGCTCGCCCGACTGGAACTACCTCTACGGGCCCGATGACATCTATGTCTCGCCCTCGCAGATCAAGCGGTTCGATCTCCGGACGGGAGACACGGTTCTCGGGCAGGTACGGCCGCCGAAGTCGGGGGAGCGCTACCTCGCTCTCCTCAAGGTCGAACAGATCAATCTGGATGAACCGGAAAAGGCCAAGCACCGGGTCGCATTCGACAACCTCCGCCCCCGCTACCCGGACCAGCGGATCCGGCTCGAGAACAAGGCGGGGGATCTGGCCATGAGGGTGATGGACCTGATCGCCCCGATCGGGATGGGGCAGCGCGGACTCATCGTTTCACCCCCGAAGGCGGGAAAGACCACCCTCCTCCAGAAGGTGGCCAACTCGATCCGGGAAAACCATCCGGACATCTACCTCATCGTGCTCCTCATCGACGAGCGGCCGGAGGAAGTGACCGACATGGAAGAACATGTCGACGCCGAAGTGATCTCTTCCACCTTCGACGAGCCGGCGGAGCGCCACACGCTCGTGGCCGACATCGTGCTCGACAAGGCGAAGCGACTCGTGGAGCATGGCAAGGATGTGGTCATCCTCCTCGACTCCATCACCCGTCTGGCACGTGCCTACAACGTGACGGTGCCCCACTCCGGGAAGATCCTGTCGGGAGGTGTCGACGCGAACGCCCTTCACAAGCCCAAGCGGTTCTTCGGGGCAGCGAGAAACATCGACGAAGGGGGATCGCTCACGATCATCGCGACTGCGCTCGTCGAAACCGGAAGCCGGATGGACGAGGTGATCTTCGAGGAGTTCAAGGGAACGGGGAACATGGAGCTGGCGCTGGATCGCCATATCGCCGACAAGCGCGTGTTCCCCGCCATCGACCTCAATCGATCGGGGACCCGGAAGGAAGAGCTGCTCCTCTCGGAAACCGAACTGAACCGGGTCTACCTCCTGCGCAACTTCCTCTCCGACATGCCCCCGACGGAGGCCATCGAGTTCCTCCTCGATCGGATGTCACGAACCGAGACGAATCAGGAATTCCTGGAATCGATGCAGGCAGGCTGAAGGGAAGCGCGACTCAGTCCGCGATCGCGCTCTCGTAGCGCGGGTTCACGATCCACTCTCCGTCCTCGTAGACTTTCCGATCCCAGGGGAAGATGATCGTGGAGTCCGTTTCCAGTGCCGAGTAGTCGGGCTTGTAGCCGCGGGGACGCACGAAGGTGCTTGCGGTTCGGACCTCCCTGGGGCCCACCCCCCTGACCGCCGCCAGAGCCAGCCGCATCGTATCACCCGAGGTGCAGATCTCATCCACCACCAGGACTCGTTTCCCCTCCGCCTGGACCGGAGCCGCGGTGAGCACCGCCGGCCGTTCACGAATCCGCTCTCCCCCCTCCCATCGCGAGATCTTCATGGAGTAGAAGTCGATCCGGAGAAGCGAAGCGACGATGGCCCCGGGAATGACTCCTGCCCGGGCGATTCCCACCACCAGCTCGGGCTGGTACTCGCGTGCGAGTCGCATCGCGAGGGCCCGGCAGAGCTCTCCGAACATTTCCCACGAGAGCTCCATGTACTCATCGGGCCGAATGAGACCGTCCGCGGGCCGACCGGTGTGGAATTCCATTTCCTGCTCCTTCGGATGAGGGGGGGCCTGAACGTAGTGGCGTGCGCGGCACGATGGCAATGGATTGTGGCGCGAGTCCGCCGCGGAGTTGACCTCCGTCGAGCGGGATGGCATCCTCCGCATGCACTTTCCCCCCACCCTGGAATCGATGTGACCAGCGATCCTCAGACTCTCGCCGACAGCCGCTACAGCGAGGCAGTGGCCTCGACCGGAGCCCGCGATCCGCGGGAGTTCTACCGGGAGATGCTCCGGACCCTCCGGGAACGAAGCGAGGCCGAGTACGCGGAGGCTGTGGCCGGATATCAGGAAGGGGTAGTCCGGGGCATCGCGGAACGAGGGATCGACCCTCTGGAGGCCTGGCTGGCTTTCGGGGTCGAACTGGCCGGGCGGGTGCATCCGGGCAGGGCCGTCGTGATCGACAGTTCGGGGCGGGCCGCGCCCTTCTCGCCTCCTCCGCGCTGGGAGGCGCTGATCCTCCATCTCCCAGAAGCCAGGGGAGTGCGCGCCATCCCCGTTTCGATTCCTCCCCGTCCCTCCGACGCGCAGAAGGCCACCCTCGACCTGCTGGTGAGAGGGAAGCTCAAGCTGGGGTGAACAGGGTTATTCCCCCTCCATGTCCCGGAAGGCTACGTCCACTCCAGCCGGGGCTCGAGTGATCCGGCTCACCCCCCACGTCACGAGCGCCGCGAGGAAGAAGGCGGGGATGAGTTCGTACAAAGTGGATTTGAGGGCCGGAGTGAGGTACCAGACGATCGTGGTGACGGCTCCGGTCGCCACGCCCGCGAGGATCCCTGCCCGGGTCGTTCCCCGCCAGTAGATCGCAAGAAGGACGGCCGGTCCGAGCGCCGCGCCGAGTCCAGCCCAGGCAAAGAGAACAAGCCAGAAGACCAGTTCCTGAGCGAGCCAGCCGAGCAGGAGAGCCAGCCCCACCAGTCCGGCTACCACCAGGCGGGAAAGGCGGACCAGCGTCTCCTGGGAAACCGTCTCGCCGCGCTTCAGCACCTTCTCGTACACATCCCGGACCACGGCCGAGGCCCCGACCAGCAGCTGGGAATCGGCGGTGGACATGATCGCGGCGAAGATCGAAGCCACGACCACCCCGAAGAGCGCGGGGTGCAGAACCTCGCCTGCGAGCATCGGATAGAGGTTCTCCGTATCCCCGTTCAGGAGCGAAACGTCGGGGAACCAGGCCCGGCCGAGGATCCCGACGGCCACGGCCCCCGCCCCCATCACGACGTTGGCCGCCGTTCCGGTCCAGGCCGCGAAACGGAGCTGCGCCGGATCATCGATCGACATGTAGCGGACGAGGATGTGCGGATTCCCCGCTGAGCCGAGGCCGATCCCGACCAGTCCCAGGAACACACCCCCCGCCAGCGCGAAGAGGTCGAGGAAGGAGGGGTTCCACGCAGAGAGCTCCGCGGCCACCGGACCCCATCCTCCCAGCGCACTCGCCGTCAGGATCGGCAGTGCAACCAGAGAGAAGATCATGAAGAAGGCCTGCAGCGTATCGGTCAGACTCACGGCCAGGAACCCGCCGACCGTGGTATACCCGAGCACGATCACCGCCGTGAGCAGGATCCCGACCCCCGGTGTGAGACCGAAGCTCGCCCCGATCGCCTTCCCCCCGCCCACGAACTGGGCCGACACGTAGGCTGTCATGAACAGGAGAATCACGATGGAGAGGCTGATCCTGAGCAGCCCACCTCGATCGTCGAAGCGTTCCGCGAAGAAATCCGTGAGGGTCACGCAGTCGCGCGCCTCGGCGAACCGTCTGAGTCGACCCGCGAGGAAGAAGAAGAGGAAGAACTCCGCCACGGTGTAGCCGATCACGGCCCATGCCGCCGAAACCCCCATCGTCCAGGCCATCCCGGTAACCCCCAGGAGGAGCCAGGCGCTCCGACCGGACACCACGGCGGAGAGAGCCACCACGAGGCGATTCATCTGCCGGCCACCCACGAAGAAGTGGCCGATCCCGAGCGACGAGAAGCGGGCGGACATCGCCCCGATGCCGATCAGGAGAACGAGATACCCCACGAAGGCTGCGACCGTCCATGCGTCGACCGTGACGACGGCCGCCCCCACCTCATCCATCAGTCCTCCTCCACCAGATAGGCCAGCCCCCACGCTCCCGGCCCTAGATGCGTCGCCAGGACCGGGGTGACCGGGGAGGAGAGAATCTCGACATTGGGTCCGTAGCTCTCCTGAAGTCGCTGGGTGAGGCGGGTCACGACCTCCGGTCGGCTCACGTGGACGATGCCGAAGCGAACCGCGGCGCTCCCGGGTGGAACGCGTTCCAGGAGGAGGCGCAGCACGGTCTCGATCACCCGCTCACGCCCGAAGGCCTTCCCGACGGGGCGCGTGACCCCCTCTTCGGTGAGATCCAGCACCGGCTTCAGTCCGAGCACGCGCCCGAACCATGCCTTCCCCTTCCCCACCCGACCCGAAGCGAGAAGGCGCTCGAAGGTATCGACCGTGAAGAAGATGTTCGAACGGTCGCGGATCCGGTTGAGCCGATCCACGATCTCGGCGGGAGGCACCCCCTCTTCGGCCAGTTCCGCCCCCTTCAGAAGGAGCAGCCCCTGGAGAATCGATGCAGCCCTCGAGTCGACGGCGTGGATCGGGACCCGATCGAAACGGCGCGCGGCAGCCTCCGCAGACCCGAGAGTCCCGGAGAGCTTCGAGCCCAGGCCGACGTACAGGATCTCTTCCCCGTCCTCGGCGGCGCGATCGAAGACCCTCACGAAATCGGCGGGGGAGGGCTGGGAGGTGGTCGGAAGCTGCTCCTGGCGCTCCATCATGCCGTGGAACTCCTCGGCAGTGATGTCCACCTGATCGCGGAGAACCTCTTCGCCGAGCAGGAGAAGGAGCGGGACCACATGAATCCCGTGGGCACGGATCACCTCTTCGGGGAGATCCTGCGCACTTTCCGTCACGAGGCTCACGGGGCGGCGGGCCAGGGTGCGATGCGCCCCAGGAGCGGACAGCGCCGCATGCTGGGCTTCCATGTCTTCCGCCTTGTGCGTCGCCAGCGTCCCGAGCGTCTGGAGATATTCGAACACGCGCTCCGGCTCGTCCGTGTGGATGTGGATCTTCAGCACATCTCCAGTCCGGATCACCACGAGCGAATCTCCCATCTCTCTGAGCACCGCCTTCACGGCCTCCGCATCCGGCATCCCGGCGCCGCGCACGAGTCCCTCCGTGCAGTATCGGAAGCGCTCCTCGGTTCCGGAGTACTCGCTCTCGGCCACCGGTGATGCGCTTGGCAGGTCATCCGGATCGCTCACCTCGTCCAGTCTGCGCCCCACGACCAGGGGGCCCCGCGCAATGTAGTGCGCCACCCCCTCCAGAAGATTCACGAACCCCTTCGCCCCCGCGTCCACGACCCCGGCCTTCCTGAGTACTGGAAGCAGGTCGGGAGTCCGTTCGAGAGATCCGCGAGCATGCCCCAGAATCGCTTCCAGGTAGGGGAGGAAATCGGGCTCGTCGGTCGCCCTGGCGGCCTCCGCAGTCTCCCGCATGACCGTGAGAATGGTCCCCTCGACGGGTCGCTCGATGGCGGCATAGAGTGAGCGCACCCCGGCATCCATGGCCTCGGTGAACTCGTGCGTGCTGATCCGCCTGCGTTCGCCCACCTCGCCCGCAAACCCCAGAAGGAAGTGGGAGAGCATCATCCCGGAGTTCCCACGCGCCCCGAGGACGGCCGCGTCGGCGGCCTCGCGCGCCACGGCAGACACGTCGCGATGGCGCGTCCGCCGGAGGTGGTCCCCGATGGCCCGGACGGTGAGGGCCAGGTTCGTACCGGTGTCCCCATCCGGCACCGGAAAGACATTGATCCGGTTCAGCTCCCTTCGCTGCGTTTCCGTGTAGTCGCAGGCCGCGACGAGCGACCGTCGGAGCCTCGGGCCATCCAGATAGGCTATCTTCATGGCGGCAACATCGGCGCAGCCGCAACCCCGCGCAACGGGTTGCTTCCCCTTCGGCTCAGCCCGATGTTCAACGCAGTCATCCCCCTCCTTCGGACTTCATGGACCCCAGCCCTCCCCCCCGCACCGCGCGGAGCCATTCGTGGTTCCTGATCATGGGTGCCGTTCTCACCCTTACGCTCGCGCTCCTCATGGCGAGTGGGCTGGCGGGCTTCTTCGCACTTTCGGGGCTCCGAGCGATCCTGGTGGAAGAAGCCGAGTACTTCGCACAGGAAAAAGACGGAGTTGCTCACCTCCACCGCTATGCGCTCACCGGGGAGGCCCAAAACCTCCGAGGCTTCCGGGCCGCACTGGCGCCATCCAGGGCTTTCCGGGCCCCGTTGCGCCATGCAGTGGAATCGCCCGGCGACTACGAGACCTTCAATGCCCTGCTCCGGCAGGACGAATCCATTCCCGGACCGTTGATTACCGCGCTCGTGTTCTACTCGCGGTTTGTCGGGGAGAGCAGTGCGACCCGGTTCGTTCTCGATCGCTGGCTGGAATCGGACCTGGCCATGGAGGAGCTCGAGGGAATGGGCGAGGGTCTCGCCGAGGCCGTGGAGGAGTCCGGGCCCGGGTCGGAAGCCGCCGTGGCCGTTTCGGAGCTGATCGACCTTCAGGACGAGCGCGTCACCGAGACCCGGGCAGACTTCCGGAATTCGATGATCGTCTGGGGCGAGGCACTGGAACGGAAGATCCGGATAGCCTTCCTCCTTTCTGGATTCTTTCTCTTCCTCCTCGGGCTCGTCGTCCTGATCGCCACCGTTCGTTCCATGGACGTTGCCGATCGACTCCGGAGGGAGAGCGAATCCCGCTTCAGACAGCTCGCCGAGGGAATCCGCGAAGTGTTCTGGCTGACCGACCCCTTCAAGCACGTGATGCTCTATCTGAGCCCGGTGTACGAACAGGTCTGGGGGCGCCCGGTGGATGAGGTCTATCGGAACCCCAAGCTGTGGATGGAGGCCATCCACCCGGATGATCGCCCCCGGGTGGAGAGGGCGGTTCCCGCGCAGCTTCATGGCGGCTACGACATCACATACCGGATCGAGCGCCCGGATGGTCAGCTCCGGTGGATTCGGGACCGCGCCTTCCCGATCCAGAACGAGAAGGCGGAGGTCGTTCGCGTGGCGGGGATCGCCGAGGACATCACAGCCCAGCGTGACCTCGAGGCCGAGCTGACCCAGGACCGGACGCTGCGGAGTGTGGGGAGGCTCGCGGGAGGCGTGGCCCACGAGTTCAACAACCTGCTCACGGCCGTGCAGGGTCACATCCAGTTTGCACTGGAGGAAGACAACCCCGGGCGGGCTGCGGATCTCGAAGCCGCACTCGACGGCACCCGCAAGGGAGCTGAACTGACCCGACGCCTGCTATCGCTCGCCGGCCGTCAGATGATTGTGCCCAGGCGGGTGGAACTGGCGGGGTTTCTCGCCGATTCGGAGGGGGTTTTCCGGAACGCCCTGTCGCCGCGTGTGGAGCTGGAAGTGGAAGGGCCTCCTGATCTGCCGGATGCCCGGATGGATCCTGCGCACATCCGGGAGGCCGTGCTCAACCTGCTCGTGAACGCCCGGGACGCGATGCCCGCGGGCGGACTCGTGAAGATCCGCTGCGGAATCCGCCGCGCGGAGTCCTCCCCCTTCCTGACCCTGGAAGTCGAAGACAACGGACCGGGGATCCCGTCCGGGATCGTGGCCGAAGTCTTCACCCCCTTCCGAAGCGATGGCGGCCCGGATCCATCGATTGCGCTGGGGCTCCCCGCCGTGCACGGCATCATGAAGCAGAGCGGGGGCAATATCGAAATCCGATCCTCCGAGAAGGGGACAGTCGTTACCCTTCTCATTCCCCTGTGGGACGGAGCCACTGCCAGTGTGGTGACCTCAGGGTAGAAGTCCGGCCGCCCTCCACGCGGCGTCGGGAAGGGGAATCGGCCGGAGGCGCCCCGTTTCCACCTGGTACATCCAGGCGTGGAAGTGAAGCGGAATGCCCGGGTTTTCGATCCTCCGTCGCACTGGAGCGGAACGAAGAGCGTTCTCGACCTGTGCAACGGCATTGATTTCGGCGAGTCGGTTCATCCTGTCCCGGAGGTCCGGGATCTGCTCCAGCTCCTTCTCCTTCGAGGCGGCGAGTTCGCGGAGCGGCGTGATCCACTGCCCGACCGCCCCCTTGCTGAGTCCCGCCAGCGCGGCCTGTACCCCTCCGCAACCGGAGTGACCACAGACTACGAGATGCCGCACTTCCAGCACCTCCAGCGCGAACTCGAGGACCGCCTCGGCTGCGGGATCCCCCGGTATCAGCAGGTTGGCGACGTTGCGGTGGATGAAAAGCTGACCGGGCGTCGTGCGGGTGAGCACATCGAGCGGCTTGCGCGAATCGGCACACCCCACGAAGAGATACGGGGGCGCCTGCCCTTCGCTCATGCGGCGGAAGACATCGGGGTCCTCGAGGACCCTGCCTTCGGCCCATATCCGGTTCCCTTCAAGCAGCCTGAACGCCTCGTCCGCGCCCGGACCCCATCCAACCGACTCCTTCTTCTCTGTGTTTCCTGTCATTCCTCCGTCCCGGTTTGGCGCCCTGGCGCTGTTTCACTCCCTGACTCTTCCGAAGATCCACCTTCCACCCTGGCCTTGATCCGGCTCAGCCAATGGCGTCTCGAGCTCTGGAGGGTCCGCAGGAGCGTGCGCCGGAGCAACCTCACGACGAGGCCATCCCACGATTCCTCGCTTCGCACTCGCGTTCCCCCTCCCTTCCCCGGCTCCAGCGACCAGCGATGATACGCGACCGCCCCCAGTGTACGCGTCGTCCATGCCAGCCGCCGAGGCGCGTCCACCTCGTGAAGCACCGAGCGGAGATTCATCCCATCGGCCCTCCAGTGGAGAAGGGTCCCGGCCACGGGGTCGCCCCGGAGCACCGCGAACTGCACCCCCCGGTTCCACCGATTCCAGCGCTCAACGTCGATGAGGAGGTCCCAGACGACTCCCTGAGGAGCGTCGACCGTCACCTCGCCCCGGACGACCACGGGGGCATCCGGGGCAAACTCGTCCTGTTCCATCCGTTCGTTCCCCCTCCCGCGTTCAGATCTGGACGACTCGGCCAAATGTAGAAGATTTCCCCACAGGAAGGGCCGGGGTCTCCCGACAGACCGCGGGCTCGAGGCCCGCGAGCTTTACGTAGTGCCCGGTCCCGGAGCGAAAGATCGCGCGAGTCCCGCGGGAGGGCCAATCATCTTGAGCCGCCGCTCCGGAGCGAACAGAGTGAACGCTGACAGCAGCCATCCCCTCCCCCAGCCTCGCGCAGGCCGCATGGCCTGGCAATCGGGGTTGCCGCGCTGGGTCGAGCCGGTTCTGCGGATTCCTCTTCTCTACAAGATCGTGGTAGCTAACGGAGTGATCGTGCTCGGCACGGCACTCTCTGTGGTGGTGGCCACCTACTGGCTCGACACCCTGTTCACCGGGCTGTCGCAGCTTGCGCTGGGGGTCACGATCGCTCTCCTCGCCTTGATTCCGACGCTCTTCCTGAATGCCTTCATCGTATCGACCGCGCTATCCCCCCTTCGGGACCTCGAGACGACGGCGCTCAGGATCCAGAACGGCTCGCTCGAGGCACGCATACCTCCCTCCCCCATCGCCGACCTTAATCAGCGCAGGGTCACCGCCGCCCTGAACGCCATGCTCGATCGCCTCGATGAACAGCGTGGCCGACAGAGGGAGCTCATGGCCATGGTGATCGAGGCCGAGGATGCCGAGAGGCGGCGAATCTCCGAGGAGATACTCTCCGATCCGGCCCAGATCCTGTCTTCCCTCCTTCTTCAGCTCCGGGTCCTGGACCGGTCGCCTCAGGCGGACGACGACAAGCGGAACGAGGGGATTGCCCGGATCCGCGAGGGGCTCGTGGATTCCCTGAAAGGGGTGCGCCGGATCGCCCGGGGGCTCCGCCCCCCCGAACTGGATGAACTGGGGCTCGTTTCGGCTCTCGAGGTCCTGGCGCGCAACGTGTCCGAGAAGGCCGACATCGCAGTGCGGATCGATGCGAAGGCCCTGGATCGGCGGCGTGTGACCCCCGAGGTGGGGTTGACCGCGTATCGGATCGCTCAGGAGGGGTTGGCAAACGCCCTCCGACACGCGCAGTCAGCCGAGGTATCGGTCCGGTTGCGGTCCGAGGAGGACCACCTCGAGATCACCATCCGGGATCACGGGGTCGGGTTTGATGTAGAAGGGGTGATCGCAGGACCCCGCTCCGCGGTGGGACTCATCTCCATGATGGAACGAGCCTCGCGGGCGAAGGGTTCACTTCTGATCAGGAGCCACCCGGGGGGAGGAACGACAATCGAGCTGCGGCTCCCCCTCGCGATCTCGCCGGTGTGAAACCGGTCGTCCCCACTTTCCTCCCTCACGCAGAGAATGCTCTCTCAATCCGCAGAATACGCCCTTCGCGGCGTGCTGCATCTGGCCCGGAGTGGCGCGGAACTGACCCCGTCCGATCGGGTGGCCGAGGCGCTGGACGTCCCGAGAAACTATCTGTCGAAGCTGTTCAATACCCTCGCGACGGCCGGGGTGCTCGTTTCGCACCGGGGTCCCAAGGGAGGATTTGCTCTGGCAAGGACACCGGATCGCGTGTCCGTGGGAGACGTCGTGAGGGTGTTTGATCCCGAGCTCCTGAACGATGAAGGGCGCTGCTTTCTCGGGCAAATGCGGTGCGACGATCGCCAGCCCTGCGCGGCCCATGCCAGGTGGAAGGAGGTCCGGCGCCCTCTCCATCTCTTCCTAACCCAAACCACCCTCGAAGACCTTCTGCTTCACCCCGAGCGGGCGCCGGACCGGCGATGAGCGAACACGAACCAGGACGGACACGAACCATGCCTCTGACCACTCGCGCTCTGGGCCACGCGCCCATCGTTTTCGCTCTGCTCTTCTCCGCCTCATGCGGCCCTGCTCAGCGGGGCGCAGCACAGGAACCCCCTGCACGAACAGTTCAACCCGGGGCGCCGGGCGAAGAGAGCAGGGTGCTCCCGCCCGGCGCCTCGATCCACTTCGAGTTCCCCGCTCACACCGACGCCGACGTCCACTTCATGCGCATGATGATCCCCCATCACGAGCAGGCGCTCGAGATGGCCGCGCTCGTCCCGGCACGAACGGAGCGGCGCGATATCCGGATGATGGCGCTCCGGATCGAGGCTTCGCAGGCCGATGAAATCGCGCTGATGAAGCAGTGGCTGGAGATACGGGGAGAAACCGCCTACGAAGACGACCCACACGCCGGGCACATGCCCGGAATGCTCTCTCCGGAGGAGATGGCCCGCCTCGAAGCCGCATCGGGTGCCGAGTTCGATCGGCTCTTCCTCGAATACATGATCATGCACCACGAGGGAGCGGTCACGATGGTTGCCGAACTCTTCCGCTCTCCCGCGGGCGGGCAGGAAGGGGAAATCTATCAGATGGCGTCGCACATCGACTCGGATCAGAAGATGGAGATCGAGCGGATGCGGCGCATGCTTCTCGGCGAGCTCTGACCTACTCGAAGGTACCGGGAACCGCCCGCTCCATCTCCGCAGCCACTTCTTCAGCGGCCTTCATCCGACCGAGGTCCAGATCGAAGTCGGGCGCGGGCGCGGGCTTGAGCTTGGCCCGAAGCTCCTGGATCTCGCGGGATGAGAGCCCCATCCGGGCCAGCTCCGCGCTCCCGAGCGCGCCGCTCCCCTCCCTCACGGCGATTCCATCATCCCCGTCCGGTTCAAGGAGTTGGGCCAGAGCTTCCATCTCACCCCGGCTGAGCGAGGCCCCCGCGAGGTCGTAGTCCAGCCAGGCTTCGAAGGAGAGCGGAGCGACCCGCTTCACCATGCCAGCCATCACCCGCGCGTACTCCTGGATCTCCCACTGCGCATGCGGATCTGCGCGAAGCGAGAGGAAGTGCAGGAGGTTGTGGAGGTCGATCTTCCAGTACCACTGCGTGTAAGTCGAGAGCGGAAGGTCGATGCGGGCGATCTCCCGGGCCACGTCCTCCTCGAGAAGCCACTGATAGGTCCCCGCGGCGCTGTCGCGGAGGCGGTCCCAGCGTTCCACCGCCTCATCCCACACATCTCTCGCGGCCCGCTCCCCGCGCCCCTGGTTGTTCACCTCGCTCTGCAGCGAGAAGTGCGCCTCGTCCGGACGATAGAAGAGCAGCGGCATGAGCGAGTAGCGCCCCGAGTACTCGTTCACGGAGGCGGTCCGATGCCGGATCCACTGCCGGGCGATGAACATCGGCATGGCACAGTGGAATTTGAGCTCAACCATCTCGGAGGGGGTCGTGTGACGATGACGCCGCAGGTAACGGACAAGCCCCCGGGTGGCTGACCGCGTCCGGGTGCCGTAGCCGTAACTGACGCGGGCGGCGCGCTCCACATCGTCGTCCGAGCCCATGTAATCCACGAGCGAAACGAAGCCGTGATCAAGGACGCTGAAGTACCCGCCGAGAATCTCCTCGGCGGCGGGGCTGGTGGGTCGCTTGGTTTCCATGACTTCCCGGGTGGGGTCTCACGATCTGGACGGGGGCACGTGCTCCTCCTCCCCGGGGAATATGGGGGCGGAGAGTCGGGGAGCAACCGTCACCGTGGGGAGAAACGTCAGGGGCGGACCCTCCTCCGCGGATCGAGGGTACGGGGGGCCGCCGTGCGATCCCCCGGGACCGCGCTCTCGAAGCCTGCGCTCTCAAAGCCCGCGCTCTCACAAGGAAAGGTACCGACCCATGCGGATCGGCATTCTCGCTCTCAACTTCGGAGAACCCGAGCACCCCACGCCGGAAGAGGTCATTCCCTTTCTGGAACGCATCTTCTTCGCCAACGCCAGCCTCGAGGATGCGCCGGACGAGGGGGCCCGCCGCGCCCGCAGCCGGGAGCTGGCGGAGAGGCGGGCGCCCGGGCTGATCGAGGAGTACGAGGCGATCGGGGGGTCGCCTCTCAAGGCGCAGGCCGACGCCCAGGCGCTGGCGCTTCTGCAGGAGCTGGACCGCCGCGGTCATGAGGTGACGGTGTATTCCACCTTTCAGTTCACGGACCCTCTCGTCGCGGAAGCGGTCGCTCAGGCCCGCCGGGACGGAGTCGAACGCCTCATCGGGCTCCCCATCTATCCCCTCTGCGGCCATTCGACCAATGTCGCCGCCCTCAACCAGGTGCAGGCCGCCCTCGATGAGCTCGGGTGGAACGTGCGATTCGAAGGGATAACCGGGTGGCATCGCCATCCTCTCTATCTCCAGCTCAGAGCCGAGGCGATCCGGCAGGTGGCCGAAGCGGCCGGAGTGCATCTGAACGCTCCGGAGGCCCGCCTCGTGTTCTCAGCGCACGGCACCCCGCAGAAGTACCTCGATGCCGGAAGCCGATACGTCGAGTATGTGGAGGAGTTCTGCAGCGAGGTCGCAGGGCTGCTGGAGGTCGAGAGCTATTTGATCGGCTATCAGAACCACGCGAACCGCGGAATCGAGTGGACCCGCCCCGATGTCGAGAAGGTGATCGCGGAGGTGGATGCCGGAACCGTCGTCGTGGACGCCGTTTCATTCATGCACGAACAGTCCGAAACGCTGGCCGAACTGGATCACGAACTGCGGGAAGAGGCCGAGTCGCGGGGGCTCAACTTCCACCGCGTCCCCGTTCCGCACGATGACCCCCGCTTCGCGGTCGTGCTTGCCGATCTGGTCGAGCCGCTCATCACGGGCTCCCTGAGCGGCCTCGGGCTCCGCTTCGGTCGCTGCCGATGCCGGCCCCAGGCGGGCACCCTCTGCCTGAACTCGGTGCCGAGGAGCGAGGCCGCACCTTTCCCCGTTCTCTGACCGACGCCCCGAGGAACCCCCGAGCAACGACGCCCCCGCCGTGCAGCACGGCGGGGGCGTCTGCCCCTGAGTCCTCCAGGTGGCCCTTCTAGAAGGAGATCACCCCTTCGACCATGAACCCGTTGAACTTCCCCCCACTGCGAATGTCGGTGTTCGGGAAGTCGTTGTAGCTCTGGCTCACGTACTCGGCCTTCATGACCATCTGCGGGGTCAGGAACCAGCCGCCGCCAAGCTGGAACCGGTTCACGCTCACATCGGCCCCGCTTCCGGCCAGCTCACCGGAAACCGTGTTGTAGCGCGCCCCCAGGTAGAGCGACTCGTCTTCGAAGAAGCGGTAGATCGCCTCACCCGCCATCTGGGTCCAGCTCCGGGTCGATGCCTCGTTCGCGGCCCGCCCCTCGGCGCTCTCGAGCGTGCCGAAGAATTCCATCCCCCCGACCTTCACGAAGGGGTTCAGCACCATCGCCGTGATCTCGCTCCGGAGCCCCGGGTTCATCCGCCCCGAAGTGAAGTTCCCGGCCGTCGTCGCCGTGGTCGGCTCCATCGCGAAGTAGTAGCGTGAACCGGCGCGGTCGCCGCTGTACAGGGTGTTGTTCAGCGACTTGTCCGTGGTATAGGCCGAACCGGTGACCCGAACCCGCACATCCTCGTTCATCTGCCGATCGAAGCCGACCTTCCCATAGAACGAGGGCGCCCGGTCATCGGGGCGGAGTACGCTCCCCTGGATCTCGCCCCCGGTCATGCCGACCATTGCCAGGAAGCCCGCGGGGTTCCGGAAGTAGACCTCACCCCCGATCTCGGTCGCGAAAGCATCCATGATCAGGTTCCCAACGAAGGGATTGTACATCGCGTTGCCGTTATCCGAGCGCCGGAAGTGCGCGTCTCCGTAGTTGATCTCGAAGTGCCCGACCCGGACAGTGAGGTACTCCATCAGTCGATCGAGCTCCTCAATTCCGAGCGGCGACTTGTCGATCTGCACGTACCCGCCCTTCACCCACGCCTCCGGGTGGTGCCTCGAAGACAGGTAGGTGGTCAGGTTCACGTGGATCCCGTCCGCGAGCTGGGCTCCGAGATGGAGATTTGCCGTCGCAAGGTTGAATCCCGAAGCGATCTCCATCAGCTCGACCGTCGAGCTGTTCTCGTGCGAGAGCGCCTGGAACTGCTGGGTGAAGGATGCGCCCCAGAAGATCTGGAAGCCGTCGTAGCGGGTGCCCTCAGCCTTCGGGGCTTCGAAGACGTTGATCCCACGCTGGTCGTAGGGCCGGAAGTTCTGGAGTACCGAGGGCCCCTGGGCCTGAAGCGCCATCGGGACCATCACGGCGACCGCGGTCGCCACCTTCAGGAACGTTTTCATCATTTTCCCCTGTTGCATGGAGTTGTGTATCTGCATCCCGGCATCGTCTCCTCCGGGAGTCGGTTCAGCGAACTGCGCCCTGCGCTTCGAGCACGAGCTCGAAGGACACCACCACCGGGTCATGCACCCGGAGCGTTCCGAGCATCAGGCGAGGCGGGCGAACCCCGAAATCCGTCATGGGGAATTCCGTGCTCCCCTCCACACGAAGTCGTCCTCCTTCCACTTCCGTCACGGCGAGCACCATCGTGAGGGGGCGAGTCTCGCCCGCGATGGTGAGGCGACCGTGTAGCTCCACCGAGCTGTCTGCACCCACCGAGTACCGTTCCATCTGGAAGCGGATCTGGGGGTGGTCGTCCGTTTCCAGCGCCTTCCACATGTGGTCGTTCATCGTGCCGTTCCCGCAGTCCAGGGCTCCTGCGGGGATCCTGAGATCCACGGCCTGGACCGCATCGGCGAGGCGGCTGAGCGCGAGCCCACCCTGTGAAAGCCGCACCATCCCGTTGAAGGTGCTGGTTTCACAGCTCCAGGAGCGGACCGTGGATCCACCTTCCACCCAGAGGCGGCTCTCCGCGGCCAGCACCCGCGAAGCGCTGTCGGCCGAAAGGGCTCTCAGGGTCGGGGGTACATGCTTCGCCGGCGAGAAGCCCAGCATCCCGGGGATCGCGATCATCGCGGCGATTCCGGCGTAGCGCAGTCCATGTCTCATCTGACAGATCCTCTATTGTCGAATCCGATCACCGGTTCGCCGCGGAGCGGCGAGGATCGCCTCCCAGCGGAGGTGGCGATGCAGATCTCAGGTCCATGACGATGGCCCCCACGAACGGGGCCGAAGATTCGATCCGTACCGGCACGCGCCGGGCGTCGTCCGAGAGGAAGAGCCGGATCGTCCCACCCTCCCCCCTGTCGAAACGCCTGTCGTCTCTCACCCTCATCTCGACGATCACCACCGGGAAGACCCCGGCTGGCACCGTCAGGGTGTCCCTGCCGAGCACCTGCACATGGACCGGGTTCCGCTTCGGGTCGAAGTGCCGGTTGAGCGAATGGACATCCCCCGCATCCAGATCAAGCGCGCGCAGGAAGTAGATGAAGGAGAGTTCGTCGAGCGGCTCAGCGTTGCCGAGGGGACCGCCCTCGCCACCCGCTTCCTCCCATCGCCCGATCGCCGGAAACATCTCGACCGATTCATTGCGACGGGCCAGTGGATGCCGCTCGATCTTCACGAACCGGAGCGACGCCATCGTGCCCGGATCGAACCAGGAGTGGGCCGTGTCTTCGAACCGGAGGAAGGTGACCCGACCTTCGGTCTGCATTGAAAGGACCAGGACGCTCCGACCCCTTACCTCCACGGGCCCGCCCACCGTCATCCGGGCCGTACCGATTTCCCCGAAGCGGCTGGACTCGACCTGGTATTCGAGAACCTCGCCAAGGCGGAAGGGGAGGTGCGAGTCGATCGACTGAGCCATCGAAGGAGCTGCCGCGCCCAGCACGAGCGCCGAACCGGTGAGCGCCGAAAGGAGGAAAGGGCAACTCTTCCGCCCTTCCCTTCCGGCACTTCGATCCGATCGATACCCGTTCATGGCCTGGTCTCCCCTGATTCCGATGAGCTTCACTGAAACGAAGCTACCGGAGAGGAGGCGGCGGGTCTGTCGGGGAGAACGCTCGCCCTGGCGTAGGGGTTCACCCCACAGAGGCGGGCGCGGTCACACGTCTTTCAGGAGACCTGCCTTCAGCGCGAAGCGCACCAGCTCGGAGCGGTGGTTCAGACCCAGCTTCTGCATGATCCGCGAGCGGTACGTATCCACCGTCTTGGGCGAGATGAACAGCTTCCTGCCGATCTCGGTGGACGAGAAGCCTTCAGCCGTCAGCGCGAGCACTTCCCTCTCCCTGGAACTCAGCTCGCTGAGTCCTCCTCCACCCTCCTCTTCTTCCACCGACCGGTACTTCTGGAGAAGGAGGGTGGTGGCGCGGGCGGGAAGGTAGACCTCGCCCCGGGCCACTGTTTCGATGGCCAGCACGAGATCCCGATCCGCGCTGGTCTTGGTGAGGTACCCGCTCGCGCCGGCGTCCACGACGGGCACCAGGTACTCCTCCTCGGCGTGGACGGTCAGCACCAGGACCCGCACGCCGATTTCCAGGGCTGCGATCCGGCGGGTGGCCTCCAGTCCGTTCGTTCCGGGCATGGACAGGTCCATCACGACCACATCGGGGCGTTCGGCGAGCGCGACTTCCACCGCCTCCTCCCCATCGCGGGCTTCTGCCACGACTTCGATCCCCTCTTCCAGGTCGAGAAGTGCCCGGAGCCCGGACCGGAACATGGCGTGGTCGTCGGCCAGCACCACGCGGATGATATCACCCATCGGAAACCCCTGAAGCTGTCGGTATGAACGCAAGGCGAACGGTGGTCCCCTTTCCCGGGGCGCTCTCGATCTCGAGAGACCCTCCCACCGAGCGGGAACGCTCGGCCATCCCGGTGAGACCCAGCCCCTCCTTCTCCCTCACCACCTCATCCGGGTGAAAGCCCTTTCCGTCGTCAATGACTTCCACCACCACACGTTCCCCGAACCGCTCGAGCCGGACACGGACCAGCCCGGCCTCGGCGTGCCGCACGACGTTCGTCATGGCCTCCTGCACTACCCGGTACACCACGAGGCGCTCATCCGGGGAGAGTGCGTACTCAACGGGGTGTGCATCCACCTCGATCCGGATCGAGGAGCCTGCCTGCAGCTCCCGCGCGTGCGAGCGGATCGCGGCGACCACGCCCGCGTCTTCCACCGCCGGAGGGCGGAGTCCGCGGGATATCCGGCGAACCCCTTCCACGGCCTCTCCCAGGTGACCGTGCATTTCCTGGATGAGGACCTCCCTGCGCTCCGGATCCCCCGTTCGCTCCAGCACCCGCAGCCGGACCAGGAGTCCGGCGAGCGCCTGCGCGGTGTCGTCATGCAGCTCCCGGGCGATCCTCCGCCTTTCCTCCTCCGCCGCCTGGAGCGCGACAATTCCGAACCGCCTCAACCGGCGCCGCTCCGACACATCCCTGACCAGCGCCATCGTCTAGGACTCCCCCTCTTCCTGAAAGGGGCTCAGGCTGATCTCGACCGGAATCCGCACACCGTCGCTCCGGAGCCCCTCCAGTTCGAGACCGATCCCCATGGGCCGCGGGTCGGCGCTGCGGGCATATCCCTCGCGGTGCGTCACGTGAACATCCCGCTTCTCCCTTGGAACCAGAAGCTCGATCGATCGGTCGATCAGGGCCTCGCGCGAGTAAGCGAAGAGTCGAAGACCCTCGGGATTCACGTCGCGGATGACGCCCTGCGGATCCACGATCAGGATGCCGTCGGGGCATGACTGGAATATGGCCTGGTATCGGTCCACTCGGCTTTGCCTGTCTCCTTCGGTGTCGTGCGCGGGCCCGGGAAGGTCGCTCATCGCGCCAATGCCTTCAACCGCTTCCCAACTCGCGCGCCAGCGCGGCCGCTCGATCCACCCTCCCCGGAATCCCGACCCTCGATTCATAGTTTGAACAGAGGTGGAGCCCGGGCGGAAGCGACATCCCCTCCAATGCGGTCCAACTGCGATCCCACGAGGGGATGCGCGCCCATGTCGTGGCGAGCACCCGAGTCCGTGCACCCGTGACGTGCCGGAACTCCTCCTCGGCCACTCTCCCGATCCCGTCCTCGGGCATCGAGAGGAGCGTGGGATCGCGAGCTCCACCGAGGAACGCCGTGTACACGCCGTCCCGACCGAATGCCGCAGCATTCCAGGTCACCCCGCGGGTCCGAAGCGATTCTCCGTAGGCAACCTGATACCCCAGAGCCCCCGTGGGCCCCTCACCGTGGAGATGAACCACGGCCAGATCATTGTAGCGGAGCGACGCCAGGCGCCGCGACACTTCGGGCACGGCCGACCGAAGCAGGTGGGCCGCCCGATCGGCAGGGATCGTCATCACCAGTTGTTCCATCCGCTCGGGCCGCCCCCCCACCTCCATCTCCCACTCGGAACCCACTCTCCGGATCGCAGTCACCTCGGCTCCCAGAGTCACCCGATCGCCCAGGGAAAGGGCCAGGGCCTCGACCCATTGCTGCATTCCATGAGGGAAGCTGACGGCTGGCGGTGTGGCCTCGCGGGTGAAGGCGCCCCGCGCGAAGTGCATGAGGATGCTCCGTCCAATCCCCATCCCTTCGAGGGTGGGGGCCAGGGAATGTCGGACCAGCAGATCCGCCGGATCGGACCCGTACAGCCCCCCGAAGAGCGGGCCGAGCAGGTTCGAATAGGCTTCATCTCCGAATTTGCGGATGAAGAAGCGGTCGACAGTTTCCTCGCGGGTTGCTCCCCGCGTGAAGGGTTCGAGGAGGAGCCGGAGCTTCCCGCGAAGCGAGAGAATCCCGGTCCCCGGAAGCTCGCTCCACCGGAACGGCACGCGACACAGCTTCCCCCTGCTGTAGACGAAGAGGGCGAGATCGCCGGGAAGGGAAACCGTCCCGTCGGCGAAACCGGCGCGCTCGATCAGTTTCCGGACCCCGGCGGTCACCCGCGTCCTCTGCGGGCCGTGATCGAGGACATGCCCGTCGACACGCGAACTCCGGATAACCCCGCCCGCGCGGGAGGCGCGCTCCCAGATTCGGAAATCGAGCCCGCGCTCCTCGAGGAAGGAGCCGAGAGCCAGCCCGGAAATCCCGGCACCTGCGATTCCGATCATGGTCTGGCGATTCCGATCAGGGTCCGGGATTTCGAGGAGGGTCGGACAGCACTTCGCGCCCAGCCCTTGAATCTCCCCACCCTCCCGCGATTTTTCAAGCAACCTCCTTGCTCCTCCCTTCCCGCTCCGCCCGGTCCCTGATGATCCCAGTGGTCTTTTCCCCCGACTGGGCACACGCCCTCGGAGTTGCCGTCGGCGAGAGCGCCGAATACCGGGAGAGCGGTGCATCCTGGACCGGCCCGATCGTCCTCTCGGCGGGTGACCGCGGCGTCTTTCTGGATCTGGATCGGGGCGAGTGCCTGGAGGCCCGTGTTGCCGGACCGGGTGATGAGGAGCGGGCCCGCATCATCCTCGCGGGGGCGCCCGAGGTCTGGATCCGGATCTTCAACGGCTCACTCGATCCCTTCGAAGCCGTCTTCAGGCAGGAGATCACGCTCGAGAAGGGATCCATGATGGAACTGCTCCCCCATACCCGAAGCGCAAAGGAGGTCCTCCAGTCCGCGATCGCGCTGAAGGCTGCGCTACCGGAGGAGTGGTCCGAACTCAGTTGAGGCGGCTGGCAGAATCGATTCCGGCCCGCCCGCCCTGGCCAGCGCCACGAACACCCACGCGCTTCCGCGGTAGCTGGCCACCCCCTCCGGGATCCCGTGCGTCCGCAGCATCGTGTGATTCACCCTCCGACCCGCAGCCCCGAGCCGGCCCCGCGCCGGTTCCCAGAACTCCCATTGATCTTCCAGGTCTCGCGCCACCCCCGGAAGGACCTCGACGAGAACCCTCTCCAGGGCCTCCGGGTCGAGAGTACCAAGTACGCCAGTCCACTGGGTCTGCAGGAAGGCGTAGGCCCCGTATCGAACGAACGGGTCCTCGGCCTCGCGGGCTGTGAGGAAAGCCAGAACATTCGCGTCTGACTCCGAAGCCACCCCCCTCTGGTGCGCCATTTCGTGCGCCATGCTGCGAGGGCTGGCGATGCCCGGGAGGTTCCGCACCAGGAGGGCCTCCCCCGTGAACGGGACGTAGATCCCAGCCACCCCGAGCCGTCGAAAGAGCCCGGAGGCCAGGGACACCTTCGGTGTCCCATGTCGGTTGGACATCCGGCGGGGCAGGCCCCACTTTCTGACAGCCACCCCCCACGCCTCGTCCAGGAAAGGCGCGACTTCGTCGGCGGGAGCGGCCGGCGTGGGGCTCCCCAGATCCTCCACCCCGTGGAGTTCCAGGTAGGCTGCGTTCGTGGCCCGAACAGCCGCGGCCAGGAGCGCCTCCATTTCCTCGCTCTGAACTTCACCTGCCGGCGCCACGCCCAGCCTCACCGCAATCCCCGGGCGCGCATACTGGACCCCCCAGAGGAGATAGAACAGGAAGACCAGGACCCCCAGGTCACCCACAACGCGAAAACCGATCCGGGTCACTCTCTCTCTGCGCGTCGGCATCCCCGCGCCCCCGACTCCGCCCTCACCCGCCCTGGAGCGATCGGCCCACGCACCCCAGGTGTGGCGAATCAGAAGGAGCAACACGAGGACCTCGGCCAACGAGAAAGGGACAACCCCCGTCACAAGGGAAAGCCCACGCATCGTGCCCTGCAGGGCACCTCCGCCCGCAACCGCCTCCGCCCATCCGGGATGCCCGGCGAGAAACCGGTATAGCCCCCATCCCCCCACCCCGAGCCCGACCCCCGCAAGGGCCCACCCCACACCTGGAGGAAGGCCTCGGCCCGGGCCTACTCCCGGAGGAAGAGGCACCCGGGTCCCGGAATGAGAAGCTTCACGTGCGCCCATCGAACCTCGATCCTCCCCGCGGGGTAGGGATCGGCCGGTAGGTCCGGAGCCCTCCGTTATCCGGCCGTCGATTCACCACTTTCGCCGAGAGCGCGTCCCATGTCGAGTCCCCGAGCCCTCCCCTCCTACCTGAAGGGCCTTCTCCCGCTCCTCGTCCTCTTCCCCCTCGCGCTGCTCCCCGCGGCATGCAAGCCGAGTGTCGACGGGACCCCGGATGCCCCCTCGACCACGCAGGCGGCCGAAGTCGCGGGGATCGACGGCGATCGACTCCTTCGTGACATCTCCGTGCTCGCGCACGACTCCATGGAGGGCCGGCGCACGGGAACTCCTGGAGCCGAGCGAAGCCGGACCTTCCTCCTGCAGGAGTTCCCTGCGCGTGGATTGCAGCCGCTCGGTGGGGGCTGGACGAGCGCGTTCCAGTTCGAAGGGCGCGGCGACGCCGGGACAATGGAGGGGCTCAACGTGCTGGGCTGGATCGAGGGATCCGAGCACCCGGACCGATACATCGTGGTCACGGCGCACTACGACCACCTCGGACTCCGCGACGACGAGACTTACAACGGGGCCGATGACAACGCCTCCGGAACCGCGGCCCTGCTGGCGCTGGCGGGATGGTTTTCGGAGAATCGTCCGAGTCACTCCCTCCTGTTCATCGCGCTCGATGCCGAGGAGATGGGGCTGCAGGGCGCCCGGGCGTTCGTGGCTGACGCACCGATCCCGCTTGAATCGGTCGCTGTCAACGTGAACCTGGACATGGTGAGCCGGAGTGAAGCCGGAGAGCTCTATGCTGCGGGCACCTACCACTACCCCTTCCTCCTGTCGGTCGTGGAAGCCGTGGCAGGAAGATCAGAAATCACCCTCCTCACCGGGCATGATTCACCCGACCTCCCGGCCGGAGACGACTGGACGATGAGTTCGGACCACGGCCCCTTCCATGAGGCCGGAGTCCCCTTCCTCTACTTCGGGGTGGAGGACCACGCGGGGTACCATCAGCCCTCGGATGTATTCGAGGACATCACGCCCGAATTCTACATCCGGGCAGTGGATACGATCCGCGACGTGATTCTCACGCTCGACCGGGAGGGGATCCCGCCGCGTTAGGTTCGTGACCGGCCGTCAGGCGACTCGCGACGCCCCTCTGAGCGACTCCGAAATGGAATCGCTCAACTCCAGTAGCCTGGATCGCTCGGAACCGTCTGACGAGAACCCGACTTCATGCGCCAGGAAGTCGATCATGTCCCTGAATTCCCCCACGCTCCCCCGCAGGATGACATCGGCTCCGATGGCGGAAGTGCGGGAAAGGGCCCCGGCCACCAATCGCTCTACATCCGGATCCAGCAGCACCAGTTCCCGATCGAGCAGGCGCCAGTGTGGGTCAGACAGGTTCACCTCGATCTGGCGACCGGAAGGATTGGCCCAGCCGGAGAGGTCCCAGTCCGTGCCCTCCCAGTCGCGCACCTCTCCGCTCCTTCCGCAGTGCTCGCATCGCCAGGCGAATGCCTCACGGTTGTCCGACCAGGTGATCGCGATCCTCCCCGGACAGATCTCGCCTCCGATCGAGATTCCGCATGACACCGCAGACTGGATCAACTCGCCGCCCGGATGCAGCGATGCACACTGGGTCAGGCGCCCGAGAAATGCGCGTCGCCGACGCTCCCCGGCCGGGAAGTCAGGAGGGGTATCGAGGATGGGGGGGTAGCTCAGAAGACTCTCGCCTGCATGGAGAGACATCGTGCGCGTCCCTTCGCGTGGAGCGTCGCGGCTCTGAAACAAGTGTGTCAGGGAATAGCCGGAGGATGGGGCCAGCGGGACCGGTCCGCAAGACCGGGTGAGCCCACCTTTTGCCGGGCCGGGGGTTTTCGGGCACGTTCGCCGACGTCATCTTTCTGGCTCCGCCAATCAGGACGCCTGCTTCCACGACAGGAGACTCGACTCGATGAGCGACGGACGCTTCCGCATTCCGCACCCCGTGAATGAACCGATCCTCGACTACGCACCCGGGTCACCCGAGCGCGAGGAACTCTCGCGCACGCTCCAGATCCAGTCCGGGACCACGGCGGAGCTCCCCCTCCACATCGGAGGGCGTGAGGTGGAGGGAGACTCCAGCTTCATCCAGCGATCCCCGCACCGCCATGAGCTGGAACTGGCTCGCGTCCAGGCCGCCGGACCGTCCCAGGCCGATCAGGCCATCCGCGCCGCGCTGAACGCGGCTCCGGACTGGGCTGCCACCCCCTTCGAGGAGCGGGCGGCGATTTTCCTCCGGGCGGCCGAACTCATCGCGGGGCCCTGTCGGTCGGTTCTAAACGCGGCCACGATTCTCGGGCAGTCCAAGTCCGTCGTGCAGTCGGAGATCGACGCCGCATGCGAGCTGATAGACTTTCTCCGGTTCAACGCGCAGTTCGCCGAGCGGATCTACGAGGAGCAGCCGCTTTCGTCGCGCGGGATCTGGAACCGCACGGACTACCGGCCGCTGGAAGGATTCGTCCTCGCGATCACTCCCTTCAACTTCACGGCGATCGGGGGGAATCTCGGTGCGGCGCCCGCCCTCATGGGGAACGTCGTGGTCTGGAAAGCGTCGGAGAAGCAGGCCCTGTCGGCCCACTACACGATGGAGGTCTTCCGCAGGGCCGGCCTCCCGGACGGGGTGATCAACCTGGTCCACGGCGACGGCGCCCTGGTGGCCGGGGTGGCGATGGAGCACGAGGCATTTGCCGGACTCCACTTCACCGGATCCTCGACCGTCCTCAAGAGTCTCTGGAAGCGGTCGGCCGACAACCTGGACCGCTACCGGAGCTTCCCCCGGATCGTCGGAGAGAGTGGCGGGAAGGACTTCATCCTCGCACATCCCTCGGCCGAGGTGGAATCCCTCGTGGTGGCCATGGGGCGCGGATCGTTCGAGTATCAGGGGCAGAAGTGCTCCGCCGCGTCACGCGCCTACATTCCCCGCTCGCTCTGGCCGGCGGTTCGCGAAGGCGTGGCCGACCTCGCCAGCTCCATCTCGATGGGCGACGTGGGCGACATGTCGACCTTCATGGGGGCCGTGATCGACGGGAATGCATTCCGCAAGCATCGTGAAGCCATCGAACGCGCCCGGGGGGAGGGCGTGGAGGTGCTCGTGGGGGGTGGAACGGATGATGCAGATGGCTGGTTCGTGGAGCCGACCGTTCTCGTCACCCCGAACCCGCGCTCGGACACCATGGAGCGTGAACTCTTCGGGCCCATCCTCACCGTGTTCGTCTACGACGATGCGAAGTGGGACGAGACGCTCGACCTCGTTGACACAACAAGCCCCTACGCCCTGACCGGCGCGGTCTTCGCGCGGGACCGCAGCGCCCTCATCGAGGCGCAGGCTCGCCTCCGCAACGCGGCTGGCAATTTCTATCTCAACGACAAGCCCACCGGAGCGGTTGTCGGGCAGCAGCCTTTCGGTGGGGCCCGTGGTTCGGGCACCAATGACAAGGCGGGCTCGATGCTGAACCTCCTCAGATGGGTGAGCCCGCGCTCCATCAAGGAGACCTTCGTGCCCCCCACCGACTGGCGCTACCCGCACATGGGGTGAAACCGGTCGGGGTCCCGGATCAGTGAACCACCCACTCGAGATGGAGCTTTTTCCCTTCCCACTCGGTTGACTGCCATCGCTCCAGCTTGGCAGGGTCCCGATAGTGGAAGGTGAGGATGGGCTCGGGGACCCCGTCCTCTTCTTCCATGTACTCGACTCCGTGGACCCGCCCTTCGAACCGGGTCCCGTCCTCGGATTCCATCGACGCGGTCATTCCGGTCTGAACCATCCCTTCCTCAATGACCCCCGAGAGGCCGAAGAGGTAACGGTCGCCGAGATGCACGGCGCGATGGACCTCGAAACGTGCTGCCATGGGCGAAGCTCCTGACAAGGCGAGAGTTCGCGGCCTGTAGCACACAGGTCGGTGGCGGGAGCACTCCGGGACTTCAGGGCGCCGCCGCCCACATCAATGGTCGGCTCCTCTCACCTCTCGCGCAAGGCGTCCGGAGCATTCACCACTCTCACCACCCCCCCGCCCGGACCGAGAACCCCGATCGGCCCCCTCCAGATATCGTCTCCCAACTCTATCGGTCCCCCTTCCCCCGGAGCCCGATCAGGGAGCGCGATCCCCAGGGAGTAGGGATCCGCGGCCCCCTCGTCGACGGAATACCCGAGGTCAGCGAGGGATGCGATACTCACCCGGCTGAGCGGACTGGCGGCCCCGAGGAAGCCGACCATCAGCTCGCTCCCGAAAACCGAGATCCGCCAGTGCGCGTCGCGCGTGCCCTGGCCCCCCTCCGAATTCTCTACCGGGACCTTCGCACCCGCCACGTAGGCCGTGCCCCCCACCTGGTCGAAGGCGGCCACCGCGGAGCCTCCGGTGAAGTGCGTGTCGGCCCCCCGTGACGACGGGAGCGATGGATTCTGGAGGAGCCCCCTGAAGGTCCAGAGAGTCCCGATTCCGAGCACGTGACCCATTTCGTGGAGGACTACCGACGCCAGACGGCCATCTCCATGGAGGCGGGCCACGTCGGCTGCGTCCAGTCGGATGCGCCCCACCACGGGCAGGAGCGACCCATCCCGGACGTAACATGGGCCAGCGGACCCAAGGATTCCGAGGGGGCCATCGATCTCCTCGATCGTCACGAAGATCGCGAGGTCGTCCACGCCGAGCGTGGTGGCCTCGGGGTTGCCGCACGCCCCCGCGCCAATGAGGAACGGAGGAACATCGGGGAGTTTCGCCGAGATGATCCCCTCCCATCGGGCTGCGGCGGCCTGGAAGACGGCTTCCGTGGCGGCGTCCACGGGCCGGGTGAACAGGAGCTCGATGTGGAACCCGGCCCCGCCGCCGCCACCC
>JBGTMU010000166.1:0-12472 GCA_041743405.1 Longimicrobiales bacterium
ACCAGTTGGTCCCGCTCGCTCTGGCTCATTCTCAGCACGTCCTCTCCCCGGGCTCAAGGTTCGCCCGAAGCTTATCGAAGGAAACCCGAAGGAGGACATTTCTACTTCACGCAATGCGGACATTTCTACTTCAATGCTACAGCCCCGCCCCACGGAATGGTGGCCGAAGCCGCCCGGAGACCGTACTTTTCCAGCGTTGTTTCCTCGCGCATGCGGCGACATCATCTCCTTCGCCATCCGGCAGGTTGGCGCGACTAGGTTGGCGCGACAGTTGTTTCCCCGCGCATGCGACGACATCACACTGAACCCGTCCGACGGGAAGCCTGATCATGAGCCATGAGGATTCGCCGGACCCCCGCAGTCATGCAGCCTCGGGTGACGGTCCGCCGCCCGCAGGGATGGCCCGGTCGATCCGGGACCTCTTTGGCGAGGTGACTCCGGAAGCACGTCCGGCTTCGGCTCCGCACGCAGACGAAACTTCCACCGCCCGCGAGCGCTTCACCCGGCAGGTCGCGGAGTACCTGACTGCGGTGCCGTCCGAGCGCCCCTCCCTGGAAGAAGGGATCCGCGAAGAGGCACATGCCGTCCGCGCGGACCAGGGAATGCCGGTCATCGCCGACGCCATCATCCTGCTCACCCTGCACGATGCCGATCAGGATGACGCCCCTCTCCGTCTCGCTCACGAGTTCATGGACCCGGGGCTCGCCAGTCACCTCTCGGCGCGTACGGGCACCGACAGGGATCCTGAATCGCGGGAACGGTTGGCCCGAGTTGCGCAGTCTCACCCTGACCTGATGGCTCCGGCGCTGGCCGACGCCCTCGCCGATGCGCCCGATCGGGGCATCCGCCGCGCCCTCATGGACGCGCTCCGGGGCCTCGGGCTCCCGGGTCAGAACGCCGTTCTCCGGCTCCTCGAAGATCCTCGCTGGTTCGCCGTGAGAAACGGGATCGTCCTCCTCTCCGAACTGGAAGATCCGAGCGTCGTGCCCTCCCTGACCGTTCCCCTGGCCCATTCGGATCCGAGGGTACGGAAGGAAGCGGTGATGGCGATCGCCCGGATCGGAGGTGAAGACGCGGGTCTCCTGATCCTCGGGATGCTCGAGGACGCGGATCCGGACGTACGGGCCGCGGCGGTAATGGGAGTGGGGGAGCTACGGGTCGAGAAGGCCCAGCGTCAGCTTCAGACGATGCTGGAGAAGGACGACCACGAAGCCGTGCAGCTTCAGGTGCTCCGCGCCCTCGGGCAGCTCGGCGACCCCGGAGCGGTCCAGGGAATCGAGAAGCGCGCCGTCGGATCCATGTTCTCGAAGCCTCCCCGGCCCATCCGGATCGCCGCCTACCGGGCCCTTGCGGCCATCGGGACGCCTCACGCCCGGAAGGTCCTCGACGCGGCCCTCTCCGACCGGGATCAGGAGGTGCGTGAGGCGGTCGAGTCGCTCTTCAAGCAGAACCCGCGGCTCTCCGCGGGAGCCCCGGAAGGCTGACCGCTCCACTCCCCATCGTCACGCCATCTCGAAGATCCTCGAGAGAGCCCCGACGAGGTTCCGCGCCTCCTTCACCCGTGCGGGAATGCCTCCAGACCCCGACGTCCCCGAGTGGGCGAAAAGGCCGGTCACATCCGTGCTGAGATCCGTCACCGTGGGCGCGAGGTGCGCGCCAAGCGCGAGAGTCTCCGTGAAGGGGATCAGATGATCATCTCTCCCGTGCAGAAGCCGCACCGGAATATCGATCTTCCCCACCCCGGCCATCGGATCGAGAAGCGGGTGATGGACCCTGGCAGCCGCGACGATGGCATCGGCCAGGGCTTCCGAGGGTTCGGGGTCCGGTTCCCGGGTGGCCGGAGGTGCGAAGAGATCGAAGAGTTCCCGATCGTCCCGGGAAAGGGTACGGCGGAGCCGGGCCTTCATCGGGTCGTAGACCGGATCCCACGAGTCGATCCGACGCTCCCCCGCGGCGATGGCGAGGGACCGGATCGCGGCCACGAGTTCTGCGCGGTCGGCATGCTCAGGCACGTGCTGGAGACAGTTGCTTCCCACGATCCAGCGCCCGTAGGGGTCCGGGCGCCGGTGGAATCGGTCTCCGTTCCACCCGTGTCGGCCGGTGAAGTGGAAACGGACGGTGCGACGGAGATCCCCGTAGCCGCCCCACGACACCACCCCCCTGAGGAAGGGCCGGATCGCCGGATCGGCCCCCGCCACCAGCGCCTGGGGCCCCCCGAAGGAAACGCCGATCAGGATCACCCCGCCAGGGAGCGACGCGGGATCGGTCGCAAGAGAGCGCACAGCGCCCCGAATGATCGCCTGGGCTCGTTCCGGGGCGAACTCGAGCTCCATCCATTCCCGGATCTCCGGGACGAGGACACGCCCTCCGACGGAGGTGAGCGCCCTCGCGAATCGGTCGAGGGAAGGGTGTGAAAGTCCGATCCGCGTCATCCCGTGAAGGATCACCCATCCCCTTCTCGGCCCATGCCCCCACATCGGCTCATAGAGGTGCCCGGGCACCGATTCGTCCGACCCCTCCACCGGCACCCGCACCCGACCGACGCTCAGCTCATGACGGGGTGTCGCCCAGTGGGCACCGAAACGAAGAGCGTTCAGGAGGGGGCGCGACATCCTTCAATCCTAACACATCCCCCTTCCACTCGTCGATTTCTGTGGGTATGTATACCCGGCGAAGAATTCCCCCGATCGATGGAATGCAATGACCGATCAGCGACCGGCCTACGGGCACGCGGCCGCCGCCGCAGGCGCGGCATTTCTGCTGTACGTGATCACGCTCGCGCCTACGACATGGTTCTGGGATACGAGCGAGTACATCGCGACGGCGCACATCATGGGAATCCCCCATCCCCCGGGGAATCCCCTCTTCGTGGTCGTGGGAAGGGCGTGGAGCCTCATCCTCGGGATCTTCGGGCTCTCGATCCCGATCCGGCTGAATCTGATGGCCGCGGCTTCCTCGGCCATCGCCACGGGCTTCCTCTTTCTCGTGGCGCACCGGGTTCTCCTGGGGTGGACGGCAGGCAGCCCCGCGCGCGGGAGCGACGTTTCGCAGCCCCGGTCCCCCTTCCCGCTGGCCGGAGCCTGGGCAGGGGCGATCCTGGCCTCGACCGCATTCACGGTCTGGAACCAGTCGAATGTGAACGAGAAGGTCTACACGGTGAGCGTGCTCGTCATCGCGATGGTGACGTGGCTGCTCATCCTCTGGAAGGACCGCAAGGATACCCCCGGGGCGGGGTGGCTCCTCGTTCTCGCCCTCTACCTGATGGTGCTCGGTTCGACGAACCATCTGATGTCGCTCCTTCCGGGTCCCGCAGCCCTCTTCCTGGTGCTCAGGGAGAAGCCGTCGGTCTTCCTGGATCGCCGACTGGTCGCCCGGGGCGTGCTCGCGATCGTGATCGGCCTCTCCTTCAACTTCATGCTCCCGCTCAGGGCGCAGCTCCAACCTGTCATCAACGAGGGGGAACCCTCATGCGAGTCGGTGGGCGAGACGGTGGTCGCCGTCTACACCCTCGGGAAAACCGGATGCCCGGCGCTCGCCGCCAATCTCCGCCGCGACCAGTACGGGAAGCCTCCCCTCTCCGATCGGCAGGCCCCGATCGGGGATCAGCTTCTCAACTATTTCCAGTACTTCGACTGGCAGTGGGCTCGCGGACTCGCGGCGTCGGAGGTGCCGGGGAATGCACGGCTTCCCTTCTCCCTCCTGTTCCTCGGCCTCGGCCTATGGGGGCTGTTTCTCGTGGGACGCGGCGACCGGGGTCACCTCATCTACCTGGGCACGCTCGCATTCACCCTCACTCTCGCGCTTGTCTACTACTTGAACTTCAAGTTCGGGTACTCCCTGGCTCCGGAGGTTGCGGACCGCACCCTGCACGAGGTCCGGGAACGTGACTATTTCTTCGTCGGTTCGTTCCACCTGTGGGGCTTCCTTGCCGGGATCGGACTCATGGGGGCCTGGCGGTGGGCCGCAGGAGGGGAAGGCGGATCGGCGCGGAACATCAGGCTCGCCTCGCCGGTCCTCATCCTGGCCTTCCTCCCTCTGATCCTGAACTGGGGATGGGCCACCCGCTCCGGCGACTACTCCGCGCGGGACTGGGCCTACAACCTGCTTCAGAGCGTTGAACCGTACGGGATTCTCTTCACGAATGGGGACAACGATACCTTCCCCCTCTGGTACCTTCAGGAAGTCGAGGGCATCCGCCCCGATGTCACCGTCGTGGTGGTGCAGTACCTCTATACGCAGTGGTATCCGCGGCAGCTCAACTATCACACCGCGCCGGGGCGCCAGAGGGCGTACGATCCGGAGTTGGGACCCTCGATCTACGATGCGCCCGAATCTCCTCCGGCCCGCAGCCTGACACGTCTCAGCGACGAAGAGCTGAACCGGATCGATCACATCCGGCTTCCCCAGGATCAGACGGTCACGATCGGTTCGGTGGCGCTCCGTTACCCGGCGGGATACGTGCTGGGGCGGGGCGAGCAGATTGCCCTCGCCATGATCCGGGACTCGTACGGTGAGCGCCCGATCCACTTCGCCTCGACGGGCGGGCTCCCGGAAGATCTGGGGATGCAGCGATGGGCCGTGCGGCAGGGGCTCACGGCGCAGCTCCGGGTGGGGAATGTGGAAGAGATGGAGGGCGTCGTGCGGGTGGCCGAGAATCTGAGCGGAGAATGGATCGACTTCGAGCAATCGCTCCATCTGGCCCGGGAAGTCTACATGTACCGGGGGCTCGCGGACCGCGAGATCTGGAACGACCGGGCTTCGCTGAACATTCCCTGGCACTTCTACTTCCTGCACCTGCAGCTCGCCGATGCCGCCATGCGGCTGGGCCGCGAGGATGCGCTCGTGGATGAGCTTCTGACTGCATCCGACGGCTTCATGGTCACGGCGCAGGGCGGGAGCAGGGGCACCCCCTGACTCGGGACGCTAGAGATGGACTTCACCCCGGACGAGCTCACCCGGTACGCCCGCCACTTCTCCCTCGCAGAGATGGGGGTGGACGGCCAGGCGCGCCTGCGCGACGCGCGCGTCCTTCTCGTAGGTGCTGGAGGGCTTGGCTCTCCGGCCGTCCTGTACCTGGCCGCGGCGGGTGTGGGCACGCTCGGGATCGTGGACCCCGACCGCGTCGATCTCTCGAACCTCCAGCGACAGGTCGTCCACGGCACACCGTCGGTGGGGCGGCGGAAGACCGACTCGGCCCGGGATCGCCTCGAAGCGCTGAACCCCGAAGTCCGGGTCGAGACCCATCCTGTTCGCCTTTCCTCCGAGAACGCCATCGCGATCATCGGCGAGTACGACATCGTCCTCGATGGATCGGACAACTTCCCCACGCGGTACCTCGTGAACGACGCCTGCGGACTTCTTGGGAAGCCCTGGATCTACGGTGCGATTCTCCGCTGGGAAGGTCAGGTTTCCCTCTTCGGCGCACCCGGCGGCCCCTGCTACCGCTGTCTCTTCCGCGAGCCTCCACCCCCCGGAGCGGTGCCGGGGTGCGCAGAGGCCGGGGTGGTGGGCGCCCTTCCCGGGGTGATCGGTTCTCTCCAGGCGCTCGAAGCGGTCAAGTGGATCCTCGGGGTCGGGGAGGGGCTCGCGGGGCGGCTTCTCCTGTTCGATGCGCTGGCCCTCGAGTTCCGCGAGATCCGGGTTCGCCCCGATCCCGAATGCGCGCTCTGCGGGGAATCCCCGTCGCTGACCGAGCTCATCGACTATGAGTTCTTCTGCGGGGAGGTGGGGGAGGAAGTCGAGGAAGACCCTGCGTCCGGTGCGCGGATCGGGGAGGGGGCGATCTCCCCGACCGAACTCGCGGGCCGCCTGGAAGCGGGTGGGGGGGGAGGCCCCCTCGTGGTCGATGTGCGAGAACGCTGGGAATGGGAGGTGGACAACCTCGCCAGCCGCGGGGCCATCCTGATCCCCCTTCAGGGGCTCCTCTCCGGGGCCACCCGCCCGCCTGAAGGACGCGATCTTGTCGTCTGCTGCCGTTCGGGCGCCCGGAGCGCGGTCGCGGTCCGGTACTTGAGGGAGCAGGGATTCGCCTCGGCAAGGAATCTCGAGGGCGGGCTGGAACGCTGGCGCGACGAAGTGGACGAGGGATTTCGCGTATAGAAGGCCGCTGCAGGCATGGCGAGGCCCAGCGTGCGGGGGTCTTTCGGCGGCTTCCTCGGAAAACTGAGATGTACCCGGGGATTCCTCCGGAAATCCGGTGCCGCGAGCCCCTTGACCCAGCAGAGAACCGTTGTGCCACAAGGCTTTCCCGCCTGTATTGATTGTGGCACTTCTCTTGCAACACAGTTGCCCGGACACTCTCGGGTCCACGCCGTGACTGCGGCGCTGGCCCGACCTGATCGGCCCGGAAGGGTCGACTATTCACCGGATGACCGAGAGGCATCCACCTCAACCTCAGGGGGTTGAAGATGAAGTTCCACCGTTCAGTACTGTTCGCCGGGCTGCTGGCCTTTGGCGCAACGGCCTGTGGCGACGACGTGCAGATCGTCGAGCCCACGCCGCCGCCGCCGCCGCCCCTCGTAGTTTCGCTGAGCCCGTCCAACGCGTCGATCAACGCCGGTGAAGTCGCTGACTTCGCCGTGACCGTCTCCGGCGGAGTCGCCGGGGCCGCCGCGTCCTGGACCTGCGCTTCGTCCGCGACCGGTGTCGCCACCGTGGCCGTGACGGCCACCGGCTGCCGCGCAACCGGCGTCGCCAACGGAAACGCTTCCATCACCGCCACGGTGACCAAGGGTGGCGAGTCCACCAGCGCCGCCGCTCAGGTGAGCGTTCGCGCCCTCGAAGCCGCCGAGGTTTCGATCTTTGCGGTCAACCAGATGGGCACGACCGCAAACATCAACGCGATCGCGGGGCAGCTCGACGTGATCGTGAACGTCGACCGCAAGGACGAGAACCCCACCGGGGTCGAGCTCGTCGTGACCGACGTGCTGACCGGTGCTGACATCGTTGTGGCCGGGCAGACCTTCGGCCCCGCCGCCGTCCAGGAAGTCGATGGGCCCGACGGCGTCGTGCAGCAGGTCACGCTCTCCTTCAACACCGCGCTCTACTCGATCACCGGGACCACCGCGACCGTGCGGCACAAGAACGGTCAGCATGGCCTCCGTGCCCGCCTCACCGGCGTCGGCCCCGGCGGCACCCAGACCCGCGCTTCGCAGGTCGTGACCGTCCGCTTCACCAACGCGGACGCGCTCCATATCACGCAGGACTTCGTGACTGCGGCCGGGACCACGCTGAACGACGCCCGTGCGCTTGACGCTACCGGGCTCGTCTGGATCGGTGGGCCGAACTTCACCTCCCTCGACATCACCCTGATCCCGGTCATCTACACCCGTGTCGGGACCGATGGGCAGCCGCTTACCGTGTCTTCCATCAACAGCGGCGCCATCTGTGGGCAGGCGGCGACCACCGACACCACGGCCCCCTTCACCTTCGTTCGGACCTGCGCGAACTTCGAGGGCGTCGTTGCGGCCCCGGGCTTCACCGGTGTGGGCTCCGACGGCAACCTGATCACTTTCGCGGCTGGCTTCGCCAACGCAAATCGGGATCCGGCGCAGGGCCTGTCTCCCGTGATCTTCCCGATCCGGATTGACACGCGCGCCCCGACCGGTGCCGTGCTGGTCATGGCCGCACAGGCTGGCCTGCTCAACCGCGAGAACTGGGGGAACGCCTCCTACTCGCTGACCTCCGGGTACACGGCGCCTGCGGATGCCGGTGTCGGCCTCCCGTCCGGTGCCTCGCCCGCCGCGACCCGTTCGGAAGCGCAGTTCCGTGTCCGCACCGGAACCACGGTGGTGGCTGGACATGAGTTCTCCGACGACGCGCGGACCCTCGCCGGGCTCGCCAACTCGGTCAACAACTCGACGTACAACGCCCAGGTTCAGACCTGCGACAGGCTGGCGAACTGCGGCACCACGTCGATGACTGTGAACCCTGCCTTCACGGGCGTCAATGCCGTGGCTGCGGCGTCGCACAACGCCGGAACCTTCGGCGTCGACAAGGACGCTCCGATCATGTCGCGTGGGAATGTGGGTGGTACCGGCATCACGACCGCTCAGCGTACCATCAACTTCGCGGCGGGCCAGACCTATGAGCCGCAGGCGACGGACGTGCTCTCCGGCTTTGCCGCCGGGGTGACGCCGGGTCCGGCTGTGCCCCTTACGGATGCCGCGCTGGCGCACAACATGATCCGGGTGGTTGCGACCCCCGGTTCGGCCACGCTGAACCGTACGGTTCTGATCGGCGGCGCTGCTGCGGTGGCTGGCCCGTTCGCCACCTCGAACGCCGGCGCATTCGTCACGACTACGGCCGCAGGTGCGGCCTCGCCGACCAACACGCTGGCCTACACTCAGACCCCGACCTCGATCAGCACGGGCCCAGCCGGGTTCGCGTTCGATAACGCCACCGCTACCGCCGGGTACTACATCTACCAGGCGCGTGCGCGGGACAAGGCCGGGAACCTGTCGGACATCCTGAGCTACCAGGTCTACTTCAGTAACGGCTCGGTCCCGGCTCTGACCGGGCTGGTGGCGCCGGGCACCTTCACCGGGGGCGCCATGGCGACCTTCCCCGGAACCGCGCAGGATGCGGTCGAGGTGCACGAGGGTTCGTTCGACCTGCGCTATCCGGCGGCGGGCTCGCTGCTGGCCACGCGCCTCATCTATCCGCGGCCCATGCCGACCGTGTCGACGCTCTTTGATGACGTCATCACGATCCCGGCGACCGTGAACTTCACGGCGGCCAACTTCATCCGGGCGCTGCAGGGTGTGTCTGCGCACACGACCTTCCCGCTCGCTCCGGCCAACGGCGACCATGCTCCTGTGGCTGGCCTCTCGGTTCCGGACCAGGTGACGGGCCGTGTCTACAACGGCTTCAACGCCTCGCAGGCGGCTGCCGCGCGCCAGAACCACCAGGGCACCATCGGTCTTGCTCCGGGCGCCGGTCCGGAAGCGACTACGGGAACCTCGGCTCACTTCAGCGTGCCGATTCTCGGGACGCAGGTACAGACCGGGGTTGACTACACCACGGCTGCGGCCGCTACCCGCGTGTCGCAGTGGGCGATCGAGAGCTACTCGACCGGGGCCGCTTCCGGCGGTCTCGTGACGGCTACGATCCGGGTTCGGGTTTCGGGTGCTTCCGGCACCTTCGTGAACCCGTTCGCGGGTGGAATCATGATCGTCGAGCGCACGCCGCAGGGGAACATCTTTGCGGATCCCGTCAACGTGACGCTCACGCCGCTCTTCACTGCGCCCTTCCCGACGCTCGACAACGGCGCGCAGCGGGACTTCGTGTGGACCTTCACGATGGCCCGGGCTACCGGGACGACGGCGAACCTGCACGCGATCGGGCTTACCAGCGGGCATGATGGTCTGGTCACGCGCGAGGCGACGATCTCCTTCGCCGCGAGCCAGGCGGCTGGTACTGCGCCGGTCTACAACTAAGCACTCCCAACCCCTCGTGAGGGGCCGGTGGCCTGTGGCCGCCGGCCCCCTTGCGGGGACGCACGAACGAAGCGCCCCGCCACAGTGGCGGGGCGCTTCTGTTTGTGGGAAGGATTCGAATACCGTTACACTTTTCTTCCGTACCTCTTTCTCCTGAGTGAACGCCATGGCGCGACTGATTTCACGTTTTCACCCACGATGGATTCCCTTCCTCCTCCTCGGGATGGTTCTCGGATGCGAGTCACCCCCCCCTCCCCCACCCGGCGCGGAGCTTCTGGCTGCTTTCGAGGCAGGCGTGCCGCAGGGTGAAGTCCTGGGAGCTCTCCCTCCCGGAGGGATTGCAGAAGACCCTCGGGGGATCGCTCCCCCGATCACCCACGGCTACCGGGTCGACCGCTACTTCGTCGAGGGGTTTCCCGTGGAGGTGGTCTGGGCCCATGATCCGGAGCTCGGGTACCCGGCCGGAGACTTCCGCTCGACTCTCACGCCGGTTCTCTTCCGGAACGCCATCTTCGACGGATGGGGATGGACGCACTTTGACTCCCGCGCTGCGGATTGGGGTCTGGTTGCGCCCGTAGAGGTCGAGGAAGTCGGCCCGACTGAGGAAGAAGGGGGATCCACTGAGGAGATCCCCTCGGCATCAAACAACACTGCGGATTGAGTTGAACCGGAGGCAGGATGGCAATGAAGATCGGTAGAGGATGGAATCGCACGTTCGCCGGGGCGGTGGCCCTGACCGCGCTCGCGTTCGCATCGGGATGTGAGCGGGAGGGCACCGAACAGGCAGACGGGGAACTCCTGCCTCCGCCAGCGGAGCGGGCATCCGACGGGGTGTTTTCTTCCGGGGCCATTCAGAGCGTCGTGGATGCCCAGGTGGCGCGGGCGGGCGATCGGCTTCTGACCTTCATGGAGGACGGGCGCGAGCCGGTACGCCGGCGAGCGGCCTTTGCGGCGGCATCGGTCCAGGATGAGGCCACGCGGGCGCGGCTCCTCCAGCTCCTTGAAGGTGATGACTCGGAGCTGCGCGCGGATGCGGCATTTGCACTGGGGCAGATGGATCTTCCGGAGGGCGGAACCGCCCTGCTGGCCGCGCTCGAGACCGAGGAGGATCGAGAGGTGCGGACACTTCTCCTCGGGGCGCTGGGCAAACGGGCAGACGCGGCTGCACTCACGACGCTCGCCGGGCGAGAGGCTCCGGATGGTCAGGAGGCCGCCGTGGCGATGGCGCTCTCCCGGGGGCTCGCACGTGATGTCGTTTCCGAACCGATCCTCGATCGACTTGTGGCCTCTCTCGAACATGCGGATCCCGCAGTCCGGGAGGCGGCGGCCTACGGTTTCGGCCGGAGCACCGAGCTCCCTCTCTGGGAGGCCCGGCTACCAGCCCTGCGGGCGGCTCTGAGCCGGGCTTCAGCCGAGGGCGGAGCGGCATCGGTGGGGCTCGCTGAACTCCATCTCATCCGTGCACTTGGGAGGGCTGGGGACACGGCCGATCTACCCGCGTTCCTGGATCGACTGAGCGGGGCGTCCGACTGGCGGCTCCGCGTGACGGCCGCACAGGCACTCGCAGCGGAGAGCTTCCTCTCGGAGGAATCGGCGGTCGACGCGCTCGTCTCGGCTCTGGACGATCCCTCGGAGCATGTAGCCGTTGCCGCGGCCACCGTCCTTGCACGCTCCGGCGACCATCGGGCGCCTGTGCTCGGGCGAATTGCCCCGCGGGTGGTTCCGGGGTCGGAACGGTGGCGCTGGATGATCCCCCTCCTCCAGCCCCTCATCGAAGAGGGCGAAGGTGCGCGGGTGCTCGAATGGACCCGCGGAATGGTCGGGGTGGATCCCACCGCCGTCATGCACGGTGCGCGCACGCTCGGCGTCGGGGGTTTTCTGGAGGCCGAGGACTTCCTCTTCGAGCTGACCGAATCCCCTGAAGTGATTGTTCAGGCGGGAGCGGTGGACGGACTGGGCGCTCTCTGGCTTCTCCGCGAAGGGGACGAGGCCGCAATGACGCGCTACGGGGTGCGCTTCGCGGACATGGCGCATCAGGCGCCCACGGCCGCGGCCATCCGGGCGGCGCGCTACTTCGCGCTCCCCTCCTTTGAGCCCCTCAGGAACGCCATGATACTGGAGGAGGCGCTGGCGGTGCGGCTGCCCTTCGGGGATCCGTATCTGACCCGCGGGCTGGCGGAGGCTGTGGTGGAGACCGGAGACCTCCGTCGGGAGCCTCAGTTTCGCGCGATGACCGGACATGCGGATTACCGGGTTCGCGTGATTGGGGCGGAGGCCCTCCTCGAGCTCACCGGCGAGGTCGTGGATCCCGACGTGATCCGGGCTCTGGACCCGGAGCGGGAGGTAGACTGGCGATACCTTGCCGAGGTGGGTCGTCATCCGCGCCTGCGGATCGAGACCACGCGAGGCGAGATGGTCGTCGTGCTCGACACCGAACAGGCTCCCCTCACCGTGCAAAGCATAACCGAGCAGGTGGCAGCGGGGTTTCATGACGGCGTGCGCTTCCACCGGGTCGTTCCCAACTTCGTGATTCAGGCCGGGGATGTGAGCGTGGGCGACGGTACCGGTGGACCCGGGTACCGCATGCGCAGCGAGTTCACCCGGATTCCCTTTGAGCGCGGGGTCATCGGGATGGCCTCGTCCGGGAAGGATACCGAGGGTTCCCAGTGGTTCATCACGCACTCGCCTCAGCCCCACCTCGACGGTCAGTACACGGCCTTCGGCTGGCTGGAATCGGGGTCCGATGTACTGGACCGGATCATGGAGGGAGACAGGGTGATCCGGATCACCCTGGAGCGGGACACCGAGGGGACCGAGTCGTACTGAACGCCTGCGCCCTGGAGGCTGGCGCCGCAACGGCCCGGCACCGGGGCGATGCGGACCCATGCCTTGAGGGGAAGGGGATGAGAAATCGTCGCACGGCCGGATCGGCCCTCGGGGCGTTGGCGCTCGCCCTCGCACTCGCGGGGTGCGGAGGCGGAGGTGAAGGAGAAGCGGCGCCGGGTGGGGTGGCCGAGGGCACGGGTACGGACGCC
>JBGTMU010000167.1:0-5028 GCA_041743405.1 Longimicrobiales bacterium
GGGCCGGAGGACGGCGCCGCCGCCCGGAGCCAGAAAAGCCAGCCGTCGGGCGGCTTCTGCGACATACGAGAAGGTCGATTTCAGGGATGCGAGGCCCGGATTGACCTGACGATCCCCGACCTCTTCTGCCCACATCAACCTGTCCCTCAGGATCATGGCCACGTCCGACCAGAACTCGACCTCCTCGTCACCGGCCCCGGACTCCGTATCGCCGCGTTGTCTGGTCGCCAGCCATTCCTGGACCGGTCCAACGACTTCGTGCGGCCCCGCAGGACGAGAATCAGTAAGATGCCTCACATATGGCATCCCCTGGCAATAGTATATCGGCTGATCACCCCGTGGAATCTGAAGCACGAGGACGATCTTGTTCTCCTCCACCGCAAAGTCGACCTTTGGTGTCATGGCCGGCGCGACCGTACCACTACAAAGGCCGGCGATGCGTCGGACGAACGCATCCCGACCTTTTGACGATTCCAGCTCTGCAATACCAACCAACTCGCCATCATCAGCAACGCCGAGCAGAATCATCCCCGGGTTCGTGGATGCGAACGCCGCGATTTCCTTCGCGAGATCGCGTGCATTGGACGGAAACGACGCCTTGAACTCGAGCTCCTGGGACTCACCCGCGGCTCCAAGGACCGGCAACTCCTCCGAGAGTTGAGGATCCACCCATTCAGGATACACCGTCTTTCCCATCCCAACGTATCTCCCGATAGAGCATTTCACATAACCGGCTCAGACCGGCTTCCGGTTCGTTTACGGGCAGCCTTCCGAAGGGTTGCCGAACTATCGGTCCGTTGAAAGGGGCGGCCGCCACGAACTCTCGGCGGGGGGCTGGCCCGGTCGATCCACGCTGGGACCATCATTCACCTCGGCACATCGCGGCGCAAGCTACGACCCGGACAGTATTCCGACGGACTCTCAAGGTTGTGGGAGGGGCTCCGTACAGCCTCGGAAAACGGGCCAAGCCGCGACTGGGGAGATCGCGCGTTGGTGTACGAGGCTCGTATCGACACTGATTCCGTCGGGAGACCGTGCCCGTCGGCTCGTTGCCCTACCCACCCCCGCGCAGGTCGTACGTCGGAACATTTACGGAATCGATATAGATCAACGCATCAAATTCCTGACCTGGCTCCAGGAACATCGTGTCGAGTCCCATCCGCAGATAGGGGCGCGGCGCACTGGCCCACTCCCTCATCTCCGGGTTTCGGTTGTCGCGCAGGACGAGGTAACTCTGCCGTCCCACGGCCAGAAAGGACTCCACACTGCCCGATGGGAGAGGGGCAACGGCCCTCGTGCGACGTGCGTTGTCGGCGATGTGACTCCGGCCGAAGAAGAGGCCGACCGACAGGAGCTCGGGACCATACCTCTCCCGAAGAAAGCTCCCGGTTGATCGGATGCTGTCCCCCGAGGCCGCAGGGAAGCGACCATAGCGAGCATGGTCATTGAGTTGCTCGGCATTCTCAAACGCGTACCGGTAAACAGCGTCTCCGAGCCCTCCCGTCTGCGGTACCAGGAACAACGCCGAGTCCGACCGGGCGATCCGGGATGCAAGCTCCGAATCGACGCCGGCCAACCACCGAAATGACGCTTCAGGTCTGGGCTCAGAATCGAATCCTTGAGCCTGGAAATCCACCCCGCCGAAACGGAGCAGTCCTTCGGATCCGGGCGACCCGCGAAACAGTTCAAAGAGAGGCAGGAGTTCGGCGTACTCAAGTGGATAGCGAAGACAACCTCGCAACGCGTCCTGGGCCGCCAATTCCTGAATGTGCTCCGCCGCTTGACCACATTCGAAGAAGCCACTTTCGAAAAGAACAAGATCGAAGCCGTGCTCGCGGTGAAGCCATTCGGTCAGGCGAACTCTGACTTCCGTGTGCTCTCGGACCCCGTGACCGTTCTCACCGAGCAGCACGATCCGCACACCTTCGAGCGCCTCATCCAAAGCCCGAAGCTCGCTCTCCAGGTCCTCAGCATCGAACTCGACGGGCTGGACGCCATGACCGTGATCACACGAACTGGCCGCGACCGCAAGAAAGAGCAGACAACACCCCTGGCGAATCAAACGCATGCCGCCCCTCCGCTTGTGTTGACGCAGCGAGGTCCCCCGCCCCACCGCCTCTCCGGGTGCCCCACGATAACCGCCATCCCCGCATGTAAAAAAGCGGAAGAGATCCCCGCCCCTCGCCTCAGCCTCCGTCCCGCCAGATCAGGGAAGCGGCTCCCCGAGAATCGCCGCGATACTGCGAATCCCCAGGATAAAGTCCTCCAGACGGAGGTTCTCATCCGGCGCGTGCTGGTTGTTGTCCGGATTCACGGTGGGAGCCGCGACCGCCGGGAGGCCCAGCGTGATCACGAAGGGTGCGATGGGGATGGAGCCCCCGGACATCCGGATGCGAATGGGAGGTTCGCCGTTCAGCCGCTCGAGCGCCCCGGTCATCCATCTCCCCGGGAGTGATTCAAACTCGGTGCGAAACGCCCCGTAGGAGATCTCCTGGTCAAAGCGCGCGATCCGCTCGTGCGACTCTCGCTCCTCATCCGTGGGATCCCGACCCAGCAGCAGGTAACCACTGGACACGATGTGCTCCCGGACCACTGCAAGCAGTCGTTCGGGATCGCTGCCCGGAACCAGGCGGATGTCCACCTCCGCGACCGCCAGATCCGGAACGATGGTCCGGACTTCGGGCCCGACCCATCCGGACCGCATCCCCCGCACGTTCAGCGAGGGAAACTGGATCGCTTCCTGGAGCGAGCCCGCCACCCGGTCCCTCCCGATGATACCGAGGGCGCGACGGAGCTCGGCTTCGTCGTCCGGAACCTCGGCCAGGACGCGCCGCGTCTCCGGATCGAGGTCGACTCCGTCGTACCACCCGCGAAGGGTGACCCTTCCGTCATCGTCCTTCATCCCCGCGAGGAGCCGGGCCAGCCGAAGGGCGGGGTTCGGAGCGTAGTTCCCGAAGTGCCCGCTGTGGAGGGGAGCCCGGGGCCCGAAAACCGTAAGCGTGAAGGTCGCGATCCCGCGGGCGCCGAAGAAGAGGGTGGGTTGTCCGGAGCCATGAGGGGGGCCATCGAAGATCGCGAGCATCTCTGCGGCGAGGCGCTCGCGGTGCCTCTCTACCGCCGCAGCCAGATGCGGAGAGCCGAGCTCCTCCTCCGTGTCCACGATCACCTTCAGGGAGAAGGGAAGTGAGTGACCCATTCCGTCGAGGGCGTCGAGAGCGGCAAGGAACTGTGCGATCGGCCCCTTCGAGTCGGAAGCGGAACGGGCAAACACGCGCCACTCCGGATCCACTCCGGTGCCCAGGACCCCCTCGCCCGCCGTGGCGATCGCTCGCTCGAGTTCCGTCCATGGAAAGGTGACCCAGCCGCCGTGGCCGTCCGGTCGCTTCACGACGGGGTCCCACGGGTCCGGCTGGCTCCAGCGGGTCGGGTCAACCGGCTGACCGTCCGCCTGGAGGTAGACCAGCACCGCGGGGCCATCTTCGGCGAGCCCGCGCTCGGCCAGGAGGAGGGGTGATCCGGGAGTGGGAATCCGTTCCGTTCGGAATCCGCGAGATCCGAAGGCGTGCTCAAGCCAGAGCACGACCGCCTCGATGTCTTCGGGCTGGCGCGCATCGTTCGGGAGCCTGAGCAGCTCACGGAAGTCCGCCAGGGCGGACGGGAGCACCCGGTTCACTGCGGAATTCAGGAGGGGACCGGGGAGCTCCTGGGCGACCCCGGAGAAGGGTGCGGCCAGCAGGAGAAGGACCTGGGCAAGCCGACGCATGGCTCCTCGTTGCAAGGCCGATCCGGGCGGGTCCACCTTCGGGACGTTCCCTTCGGCAGGCACAGGTGACGGAATCCTGAAATATGGCGCGGTTCTTCCCACGGGGGAACCAAGCCGCGCTTTCGATATGCAAGGAAATTGCAAGGGTGCTTCCTTCTGGCCGGGATCTTCTGGTCCAGAGCCGCCTGCGGTCCGTAGGATCCTGTACACTCACGCATCCACCCTACGGCCACTCGGCCCGGATCGCCCCCCTCGGCGGAGCGCGGCCGGGTGCGCCAGCCTCCCCCCGACGCCTTGCGGAGGACCTTCCCAGATGGACGGACTTCGACGACTGACGCTCCTGGGCCTCCTCGCGGTCGCCTCCTCCTGCGCGTCGATGGGCGGGCGTGGTATGCCCACCGCCTCCCTTCCCCGTGGCTTCACGGAGTGTCAGGTGGGGGGAGCCTCCGGACGCACGGGATGGTGCGGGACCGTGCCGGTGCAGGAGGATCGTTCGATCGAGGGTGGGGTCGTGATCTCGCTCTACACCGTGATCCTCACCTCCGGCGAAGAGGGAGGCGCGCCCGCAGCGGAACCCGTCTTTGTGCTCACCGGGGGCCCGGGAACCGGTGCGGCGTCGGGTCCCGGGCTGGGGCTCCTCGTGGCCAGGTGGTTTCCGGACAGGACAGTGGTCCTGGTGGATCAGCGCGGGACGGGCCGCTCCAACCCGCTCCACTGCCCGGGCACGGGTGGCGGAGAGGGAGTCGCGATCGCGGACCGCTTCGGAACCGTCTTCGGATCGGAGTCGATGCGCGCATGCGCCGAGGCGCTGACAGGGGAAGCGAGCCTTGCCCACTATCAGACCGAAGACGCGGTGCTCGATCTGGACGCCGTGCGGGCCGCGCTGGGCTTCCCGACGGTTACCCTGATCGGGGTCTCCTACGGGACGCGCCTGGCGCAGGCTTATGCACGGCGACTTCCCGACCGGGTGGGAAGGATGGTCCTGGACGGGGTCGTTCCCTTCGATCTGCGGGCGCCGCTTCCATACGCGCAGACGCTCGGTGCGGCGATCGAGGGGTACGTCGCGCTCTGCGAGGACCAGCCCGACTGCCACCAGGCGAACCCGGCTCTTCGCCGGAATCTCGAAGCGGCGCGGACTCGGCTCGCCGAGGGCCCGGTTCCGGTCCGCATCCGGGATCCGTGGAGCGGAAGTCCGGAGGAAGTGAGCTTTGATCTGGGCGACTTCGGATACGCGGCGCGGGGCATGCTCTACGCGGGAGCCCGGG
>JBGTMU010000168.1:0-5132 GCA_041743405.1 Longimicrobiales bacterium
GACCGTCGCGATCTTCCGTCGCCCCCGCGAGGTGTGCACGCGCGCCCCGATCGCCTGCAAGAGCATCGCGTCCGGTCCTCGGCAGCGGTTCATGAGCACGTGCGCAGCCTGTACCAGCGTCGAGCGCAGCGCTTTCGAGCCGATCTTCGTGATCGAGCCTAGGCGCTGCGCGACGGGTAGGGCGAAGAAGCGGGCGGATCGGCGCCGAGAAGACCCGTTATGGCAAGGCCCTCCTGGGAGTGGGCTCAGGGTGCCACCTATCCTGCTTATTCAGCTGGACTAGGCAGAGCAGCACGTGCAGGGTAGGTGCTCAGGCTGCTGCGTCCGAACGGCGCCGGCAAGATGACCACCCGGTTCAAAGGCTTTAGGGTGGGCTCGCCTTGTCGATCACCTCATGACCGTGGAGGACTGCTGTCTCGAACTTGTTGTTCTCCAGATTCTTATCGATATCGTCGACCTCGATCCAGATCTTGTAGAGCGTGTTTGGAAGCAGATAGATATCGCTTGAATAGTTGATGATGGCCGCAGTAACAATCCGGCCGCCGTTTGCCGGAACGACAGTGCTTTGAGGGACGATCACCTGAGTGGAACCGGGGTCGCGAACAGCGCAACCGGTACCGGAGATGAGGCAGTCTGCCATGCGGGTCTACGCGCACGCGCTGCCCGTCGAAGACGGTGACATGGGCTTCGCCGACTTCAGCGGAACTTCCGACGTCGCCGAACGTCTCTATCCGTCTCCGGGCATTCGCGACATCGGCCAAGTGTGGAGCGGGAAACGGGATTCGAACCCGCGACCCTCAGCTTGGGAAAGGGCAAGAAGCGCAACGAGTGACGCCTACTTGCGTCTGCCTCCTTGCGAGCGGGTGCAAGGGGCGGCACCGGCCGGCATAGGCGACGGCCCGACGGCCCCAGGCGGCCCCTCCGAGCCGGGCGCGATCCGCCTTCCGAGTGGAGCGTTCGCGGTGTGCTGGTGCGGCTGGCGGCCTAGCGTCCTGGCGTCTAGGTGTGGGTCCTGAGGGTCTTAGGTCATGCATGCCCTCCGGATTCTGGTCTTGGGCGAGATCATGCCGAGCGCCCGATGGCGATGGGGCCGCCAGGTCGGGAGCACCTTGGCCCGCTGCTTCGACGTTCGGTAGGCGCGCTTGTAGGCCCAGCCCATCAGCATCGTCTGGATGAACCGCTCGGCCTTGCCGTTGGTCTCCGGCCGGCAGGCTTTGGTCCGCAGATGCCGGAGGCCGTGGCGCTTGCACGCCTGGCGGAAGGGACGCGAGACGTGGCACGAGCCGTTGTCCGTGAGGACTTCGCGAACGCGGATCCGATGGCGACCAAGGAAGCGCAGGGCGCGCTCTAGGACGGCGACGGCGGTGAGGCCTTCAGTCCTCCGGCAGGACCTCGTCGTAGGGCAGGCACGAGGCGTCATCGATCGCCACGCGGGCGTTGCCCTCGGGACGCTCTGCCGCCCGTTCCGGAAGCACCGCCCGTGGGAGGTTTCCCCGCCTCGCCAGGGGCTCGGTGCCGGGCTTGCGATCGAAGAAGAGGACGTTCGCCTTCACACCCTGCGCGTAGAAGATGCCGGTGGGCAGGCGCAAGAGGGTGTGGACGTCGCACTCCTTCAGCAGGTTCTTGCGGACCGTCTCACCGGCTCCGCCCTCGAAGAGCACGTTGTCCGGCACGACTACGGCGGCGCGACCCGTCGCGGATCCCCTTGGGATTTGTCATAGCGTCCCGACCCGGACAGACGGGAACGCAGCCTGATCCTCCTATGCTCACCCATCCCGCGGGCTTGCTCCGCCCGACAGGGGTCACGCCCCCCCTGCGGGAACCGCTACCCCGCGGGTTGACCAAACGGGGTGTGAAGTTTCCGTGAACCGCTACTCGTCGCAACTATGTGTTGCAATCCTCCCACGGCCTATGGGAGACTCGCAGCCGTTGAGGGTGTCTACTATCCCACATGGAACGAATCCTCGACGACGGAGATTGGACCATTTGCCGGTACGACTCCTTCCCAATGGACCGTGGCTTCTGATGCGTGGCATCAATGCCTCATTGGGCTCTTCAGGTATTTCGCGTTGGTGTATCGCTCACGGAACGTCGACGACCGCGTCGTGAGAAGGATCCCAGGCCTTTCCATCTGACCACTAATCGTCGACGGAAACATCTTCGTCGTGCCAATACCGTGTTCGCGCCTCGCAACCTGTTCCGGCTGTGGGGCTGTGCGACGGGTGGAGTCTCTATCAATGGTTCGCAAGTTGAACACATGCATTCGTTTGTCTTCGTTGATCTTCGGCCTTTTCCTGGCGACGCAGGCCCACGCTGGCGCCATCATCTCAACCGGAAACATCACGATGGGAATCAACGACACCGGTGAGCTCAACGTCAGCGGCGTCGGCCTCTCGCTCGCTGGCCTCGGAGACGCCCTGAGCCCGGGTTGTCCCTGCGAGGGGTGGGGAGTCGAAGGGAGCGGCGAAAGCGGCTGGGCGAATCAGACCGAAGGAGGAGCATTCAATCTCACGCTGACATCATTCAGCTCCAACGCTTCGAGCGCCACGTCGGTCGTCCAGACGGGGAATCTGCAAGTATCGCAGGCCTACGCGCCGTCGGCGTCGCCGGACCTCTTCGAGAATATCGTGACGATCACGAATCTCTCATCTGCGACAGTCACGGACGTCCTCTACCGCCGCGTGATGGACTGGGACATTCCGCCGACCCCGTTCACCGAGGGGATAACGATTGGCGGCTTGCCGGCATCCAACGTGGTCTACACAAGTGACAATGGCTTCGAGACTGCCAGGCCGAACACCTTCCTTTATGGAGCTGGGTACGACATCGGGGGCTGCGGCATCAATACGAACTTTACGGATTGCGGGCCTTTCGATGACCACGGGGCTCTCTTCGATCTCTCGTTCGGTGATCTCGCGCCCGGTGAGAGCCTTGCCTTCAGCATCTTCTATGGCGGCACGTACAGCGAGGCGGACGCGTTCGCAGCCCTCGCCGCCGTCCAAGCCGAGGTCTACTCTTTCGGCCAGCACGAAGGTGACCTGCCCGGCGGCACCCCCGGCACCTACATCTGGGCCTTCAAGGGCGTTGGCGGAACGCCCGTGGATCCGGGTCCGTCGAATCCCATTCCCGAGCCTTCCGCTGCCTTCCTCTTCGCTGCCGGGCTCGGCGTTGCCGCACGCGCCAGGCGAAGTCGGCGCTGATTCGAAGCAGGGGCTCCTGTCGGTCAGGAGCCCTTGCTTCTGCATCGCAGCCTACCCAGGGTGCTTGGAGCCTGAGGTTCCAGAGGGAGTTGTCACTTGAAGGCTCTTTCCTATCCGTCTGCCGCATCCCCAAGCCGCGCGTAGGGGCTGTCCAACCTTGGCCAAGGGCTGGAGTACGAAGCCGAATGGTTCGCTCTCGCGCCAGCGGCCGGTCGAATCGGACAGCGAGTTCGTCCACGTAGCCCGACTGATGATTCTGGCTGACGCCGTAGAAGGTCCCTCCTCGTAGCCACGAGTCGAGGTTCCCGAAGACCCGGTGCCAGGGCAGGATCTTGCTCGAGGCCTCGGGGGGGGGCGACGCGCTGGACCCGGCGGTCGTTGCGAATGCCAACGCGTGGCAAGGCCCGGTAAGCCTGGAAACTGTCCTCGCGCACGGTGGCGCGCTGAGGGTCGAAGACACCGAGGACAAGGGGGCCAAGGTCTTCCTCGAAGCACACGCTTCGGAGCACGGCGAGCCAAGCCCGACCTGCCGTTTGCGCCCGCTGCGCCACGGCTCGTTTCCAGGGGGGTCAGCGAGCATAGGAGGTTCAGGCTGCGTTCCCCGTCGAGGTTGGCTAGGCCTGCGTGGTTGTCGCCGTCGAGCCGCTTTGGTGCTGTGACTTCGCGCGGGTGGCTTTAGGACTGCGTGCCACGTTGAGATAGTAGTCGCCACATATGGAAGTGAAGGCGTAGGAGAGCGTGCGAGGTGCGCGTCGCCGTATGCCTCCTAGAGGGAATGGCACTCGATGCGTTGCCGCCTGCTCGCGCTGCTCCTCGCTGCCCCGTTCGCTTCCTTGGCTCTCCCTGCCGCTGCGATCACAATCATCTTTGAAACGACAGACCTCGCGGATGTCACACCAGGGGAAGACCTCCACCGTTACAGCTACACGCTGAGCGACTTCCCCTACGCCACCGGCTTCGGCTTCAGTGTCTTATTCGACCCGAATCTGTACGCCTCCCTCGAGTCCCCGCCTCCCGCTGTGGGCTCTGACTGGGACATCCTGTCAATTCAGCCGGACCAAGGCTTGCCCGACGACGGGCTGTACGACGCCTTGGCCCTAGCTGACTTGCCCACGGAGCTCACGGGCTTCACGATCGACTTCCTGTGGCTCGGTGCCGGCGTGCCGGGCAGCCAGCCGTTCGTGGTCTATGACGCCTCCTTCGCGCCTGTTGAATCAGGCCAGACCGTGCCGGAGTCGGGAACGCTGGCCCTCCTGGCGATGGGGTTCACCGGACTGCACGCCCACGCCAGACGTCAGTCTCCTCGCCGGTAGCCGCGATCAGCCCCGTGCGGCCAATGGGACCGATCCGCCTCGTGCTCTACCGCAACGTCGCTTGCAGTGCATCTACGTCGTTCGGTGGATGATCCAAAGGATCCGGAGGGATTTAATGCGCTTGCTTCCCCCTGGCCGACCTGTTCTGGCGTTCCTGGCCCTCGTCCTCGCCTTGGCGCTGCAGGCTCTGGCCGCGCACGCCAAGGAAGTGACCGGCCAGGTCACCGTTGCCTCGTTCAGGAGCGTCTGCATCGCCTCGGCCATCGCCCCGAGTCCGTGTTCACTCAGCAGTTCCAGAATGCTCTCGATCGCGGTAGGCGGGTCTTCGTGGTGGGCCATGTCGGCGAACTCCTCGGAGGTGTGGTTACCCACAAGGAGAGCGGGCTTGGCCCGCCACCTCAACCCGATGCGATCGGGTGTCGGCCTTTACAGAAGAGATGTTGCACTAGCTCATGGACAGGCGTAGGGTGAGATCGCTCCCCTGACCTTCCCCGGAAAAGTGGACACCGACGAGCCTACCATGGCTCGAGAGAGAGGTGTCCCTCATGGCTCGCAATCAACGGATCCGCAGGACGTTCACTCCGCAGTTCAAGAAAGACGCCGTTGCCCTGCTCAAGGA
>JBGTMU010000169.1:0-2114 GCA_041743405.1 Longimicrobiales bacterium
GGTTTCGACGGGAGCGGTGTGAAGTTCCTGTGCGATGAAGGAGTGGAGCGCCATGTCGTTGAACTCCTTCGAAAGAAGGGGCACGAGGTGCTCTATGTCGCGGAACTCTCGCCGAGCATAGGCGATCACGAAGTCCTGAACCTCGCGACTCGGGCAGGTTCGATCCTACTGACATCGGACAAGGACTTCGGGGAACTTGTGTTCCGGAGGGGGCAGGCACATGAAGGGGTGGTCCTGCTCCGCCTTCATGGACTCAAGCCCTCGGAAAAGGCGGAGGCGGTGCTCTCGGTAGTGGAACGGCATGGGAGTGAACTCGGGAACGCATTTGCCGTCGTGGAGCCGGAGCGGATTCGAATCCGTCGAAGCGGCAGTCGATAGCCACGAGGCGGGTTTTTCCTTGGCCTTCGCATAACTGAAGCGTTTCCGGCTCCGGGTCGCCTGGCGGCGCCCCTCCGGCCTAACTTCCTCTCCGTGTCACGCCTCGTGCGGTTGCACGAGCCGCGCCACTCCGGAAGTTCGGAAACGCAGAAACGTTGATATGGAAGGGCCTTGTCAAGTAGGGTGATCCAGAAGGGGAGGCCGGGGCGTCTTCGACGATGCATCCTGCTGATATTCGATGGTTGGGCCGTTGGGCCCAGAGCATCATGAGACGGATTCGTCGGGAGCTGGCCGGAGTCTAGACACGGGGATTGGCTGCGCTGAGCGCCGGCGCCGAGGCACCGGAGGTTGGGCGCGTAGCCGGACCCCATAACGTACAGAGGCGTTCTCCTATCGTGCCCCGGACACTCCCCTCCTGGATGTAAAGGTGTGGCTCGTGTTCAGGCGGCGCGGCTTGCCTCCGGATTTTGGGACTCGAGCTGGAGCTGGCTGATGTCGACCTCTCGGAGCACGGCCCAGAGGAACCCGATCATCTCGCGGGCCACGGCAGTGGCTGCGACCTGCTTGGGCTTCTTCGCGGCGAGCCGGTGGAAGACCTTGTAGAGACGGTGCTGGCATTTCCAGGCGTGGGTGAGGATCGAAGGATCCTGGCCCTCCTGCCGACGCCGGAGCGCGGCCCCCACGGCGGGTCGCCTTCGGTAATGCCAAGCGGCTTGAACCAGCACGTGACGCACGCGGGCGTTGCCCGCTTTGGTGATGGCGCCCAGACGCCTTCGGTCTCCGGAAGAGTGCTCACTGGGCACAAGACCCAGGTACGCCATGAGCTGGCGGGGACTCTCGAACCGGCGCACATCGCCGAGCTCGGTGGCGAGCACCATAGCCGCCTGCGTCTTGAAGCCTCGGAAGCACATGATCCGCTCCACCACCGGCTTGTACCGGGGTGTAAGGGCAAGCGTCTCGATACGGTGATCGAGTTCGTCCCTGCGCTGGAGCTTGTACTCGAGGAGCGCGAAGTACTCGGCGAGCACGATGCGGTCCTCCTCAGCCAGCACGTCGGGCTGGAGCACTTGGCGGATCCAGTTCAGGTGCCGGGTGGTCCAGTGGGTGCCTTCGCGGTAGATGAAGTCTCGTCGGCGAAGGAACTTGAGGATATAGTGGCGTGACTTGATGATCTCGCGCTGGAAGGTCTCCCGGCACCGCACGAGGTCGCGGACCCGTTCGTCCTCCTCGGTCGGGATGTGGACGAGCACGAGACGGTCGTCGCGGAAGTCCTGGGCGATTTTGATCGCATCGCGACGATCCGTCTTTCGGTGCTCTCCCGGCCGAGTCGGCATCAGCGAAGGCGCGGCGAGTTCGCATGGGATGCCCCAATCGCCGAGCGAGCGCTGAAGCACGTAGCCAGCGCCGGAGGCTTCGTAGCAGGCGCGGACGCTGCCCTCGGCAGAGAGGCGCTCGAAGTAACGGCGGAGCTTCTTGGGGTCGTAGGGGAGTCGGTCCACCCGCATGGGCTCAGGATCGCGGTTGCGGAAAACGGCGATCGTGACGGAGTCCTTGTGGACATCGAGGCCGACCGAGAACATTGAAGTGGACATGGGCTGGTCTCCTGTGCAGTGTGGCTTATCGCCACAGGTGGCTCTGGCGCTCCGTTGCGAATCGGGACGCTAATCCGCGAAAGGCGCAGGAGGCCAGCCCTTCCATTGTGTCTAGGAGCTCATCTCCGCGCAGCGGCTACCCGC
>JBGTMU010000170.1:0-3925 GCA_041743405.1 Longimicrobiales bacterium
CCGAACGACATAATCCCGCTTCCATTGCCACTCAGCGCCGTGTCATCGCACGCACCCTCCTCGCCGCGTTGCCCTGCTGTCCTTCGTGCGGCGCCAACGGCTCAAGGACTAAGAACCCACTTTTATGACACAGTAGTACTACTCCGCTCAGGGAGAGCTCGAGGGGCTGATCCGGATCTGCGAGGAACCCGAGCCGGTGCGTCCGGAGGAAATGCAGCGCTGGGTCGACGATTACCTCGAGGAGATGGACGAGGAACAAAGGGCCCGTGAAAGGGCCGGGCTGGCGGGGATCCCGCTCCCCAACACCAAGCCGGCCCATCTGGAGATGCTCATGGATCAGGCAGGTCGTCTCTGGGTCCGTGACTTCGCCCCCGACTGGGAGGAGGGCACGTGGAGGGTGTTCGACCCTGACGGCCGCGGGACGAGTTCGCTCACGCTCTCCGTCGGGCTTCGCGTCGTGGACGCCATCGAGGACCGCGTGCTCGTGGTCGGAGCGGAAGCGCTCAGGGTGGAGACGGTGCGGGTGTATGGGCTTCTGAGGTAATGAAACCCGACATCACACTTCGATCAATTCGAGATTCTGGAGTCGAAAGGACATCGCCAGGGTGCTCACTCCATAGCGATCGGCCAGGCTGCTGAGTGCCTCCTCGTCTTCGGCCTTGAAGGCTCCATCCTCCAGATCGCGACGTAGCCATCCTTCCGGCATAAGGAGAGCGGCCGCAAAACCGTTCGCCTCCTTTTCTTCTTCATCGGTACCGCTCCCCGACTGCTGGTCGCGGAACCTCACAGCTACGGTTTTGTCGATGAAAGTCGCACCAGGATGAAGGATGAAATGCCCCAATTCATGGGCAATCGTGAATCTCTGACGGTTCGGATGATGAGCCCAATTCACCCCAATGATTGCGTTATGGCCATCCCGCACCAGAACCCCTGAGGCATCCTCGCCAAGGTTCACCATTTCTACGGTTGCCCCGCAGAGGTGCGCGAGGGCAACGACGTCGAAGCCGGGCTCGGTGATCCGGTGCTCCGCAAGCAACGAGCTCGCTCTCCGCTCGACTTTCGGGCTTATGCTCATCCATCTCCTTCCCGGGGAGCCCTCGCCAGTCGCTCTTTCGCTTCGCCGATGTAAGCGATGATCTCGCGACCCTCAATTCCCAGCGCCTCGATCTGTTCGAGAACGGGTCCGGGGACTCCGTCCACGTCGATCGAACGGGGTCCATCGGCGTCCAGATCGGCCAGGGACGGTAAGAGTTGGCGCGGTTCCACTCCCAGCGCGCGCGCGATCCGGTAAAGGGTATCGAGTGGCGGACGCTGCCGCCCGCGTTCGATGTTCGCAATCGAACCTCGCGCCAGTTGGACACGCGTGGCCAGCTCTGTCTGGGAAATCGGGCGCGGGTGAACGCGGAGCCGAGCAGCGGCGATCTGGCGTCCAATGGCCGCATACAACTCGAGAACCTTCAGAGGCTCAGGCATGACTCTAACAATACCACGAGTGTGCCGTCACACAAAGCGCTTTATATGAGTACACACTATTCTGTGCTGTGATACTTGACACTCCAGGGGGTTGATCCTTATGCTCGTTCGAGCCCGTGACGCTGAGACCAACCCCATCCAGGAGTGAGCGCTCTGATGGACATCCAACACCCTGCCGAGCCACCGCACGTGATGAGCGACGAGGTCGCGAACGGTCGGCCCGCGGCGGGGGACGCAAGAGTGCAGGTTGTAGAGAGCTATGGACTCCACTCCTCGATTCACTCGGCAGTTTTTGACTTCTGCCGCAGCACTGGTGTCCTCGGGCCCGAGGACGTCGTCTCCGATGTGGTCTTGTGGCAGGGCGATCTTCTCCCATTTCTATCCGATATCGTGGTGCTCGGGGGGAGTTGGAAAGCGGTGTCTGAAACTGTCGTCTGGGATATCTCGGATTTCGCCAGTCAGGAGATGGTGGACCGGGTTTCGCGTGTCTTTCCCATGGCGCAGTTCGAGCATGGGAGGCGAACGGAAGCTATGGTGCATGCGGAGGGCATTTTCGAGGTAAAGCTCGAAGGACTGCGGGCTGTGATCTGGAGCGGGCATCGAACCTCACGGCATTGGCATCGCCCTGAGGTGCTTGTGATCATGGCGCAAGAACGAGAGAAAGCCCTTGCACTCCTCCATCGAGTCCTTGCGACCCGCAAGAGGCATCGCCTGTCACTCTGGGGAGGAGCCGCAGACGGTGCTACACCCCCGCCGATCACCGTGGAAGAAGTGGTGATCCCGGAGCCGCTGAAATCCACCCTTCTCCAGGAGATCGACCGCTTCTGGACCGTTGCGACACTGGCAACAAAGGAGGGGATTACCGCGCGCCGCGGGTTGCTGTTCGTGGGACCACCGGGAACGGGAAAGACACAGCTCGTGCGTCACCTGCTCACCCGCTATCCGGAAGTGGACGCCCACCTTTTCATTTCAGGGACGAAGTACCACTCCGAAGATGCGTTCGGTGAAATGTTGGCGAATTTGCGAAAGAGACGGCGACCTGCAATGGTGATTCTGGAAGACATCGATCGTCTGGAGTCATCCGGCGCCGTGACGGCGGAGTATCTTCTGAATTGCCTGGACGGACTTCTGGAATCAAGTGTTCCGACCCTCTGGATCGCCACCTCGAATGACCCAGCACAGCTCGACCAGAACCTGCTGAACCGGCCGGGGCGCTTCGACCGCACGATTGTCTTCGATCTTCCTGATCCAGACCTTCGGAAGCAGTTGATCCTGCTTCACACGCGTGAGAAACCCGGCCCGAACACCCTGGCGGAGGCAGAAGCAGCATCGGAAGGACTGAGCGGTGCTCACATCAAGGAGGCGTGCATCGCAGCGCGTCTAGCGACCCTGGATTCCGGTCGGCCTCTGGACGGAGCGCTGATGGAACAGATCCGCCGCCTACAGCGTCAGAACCGGAAAGCGAGGGAGCTGGGTCGGTCGTTGTCGGCCACCAGGGCCGGGTTTGCGGCCGGGTGACGAAGAACTCGCAAGCAGAAATCAGACATGACTGATGCCCGAATCGATCTCAGGTGGGAAGGGCCTGTCCGGCTTCTCAGGGACGAGAACCTGCAGGTAGACAGCTTTCCGCGAGTCACTTCGACCTACCTCTGGACCCTTTCCTCAGATGAGAAGAAAAAGTGGATCCACTACGTGGGGTATGCCAGCGACCTGCAATGGAGAAACTACGAGCATGTGAAATGCACCCTTGGAGGACAATATTGGCTGCCCATCTTCGAGAACGATACCGCCCGGTACTCCGAGGACGATCTGAACTTCGAGGGGTCAAGCAGGGAGCATGCGATTTCCCGGCTTGGAAGGTGGATCGGTGATCCAGACTCCTTGCGGAATGCGCTCGAGTACCTTCGGCGAATCGAGGTCTTCTATGCAGCCACCGCCTCGACGACGGATGCGCGGGACGCTGAGTATCTGATACAGAGGCGGCTCATGGAGCAGAAGGACAACTTCGGTCGCGCCTACCCGGGGATCTCCCTGCGGGGGTCCCGCCTGAGCCGGCCGGATCGGGTGCTGCATCACGGTGGCGTGCTCGCCCCGAATGCGGCATTCGAGATCCCTGGTATCACCGGCTAGGGATAGGCATCATAGGGGCAGCGCGTCCGTGACCGGAGGAGGTTCGATGCGGAGGCTGGCCCAGCAAAAGAGTTGGCGATCTCCCGAGGGACGGGACACTCTGGAATGTACGAGAGCCCGGAAGAACCCACCCCAACAGGAGACCGCCCATGGACAGGTATATCGGGCTGGATGCGCATGCGTCAAGCTGCACGCTGGAGGTCATGACGCCGAGCGGGAAGCGAGTTGGAAGCCACGTGGTGGAGACGAACGCACGGTGCCTGATCGAGGCGGGGCGTCAGATCCCGCAGCCTCGGCATATCTGCCTGGAGGAAGGCACGCT
>JBGTMU010000171.1:0-30018 GCA_041743405.1 Longimicrobiales bacterium
CGTGCGCGAACCGGAATCGGTTGAAAAGCAACGCCAGTGCCGCTGCACCCAGGGCTGTCATCGCGAGCCGGCTCCACACGAGAGGGGCCGGAAAGCCGACCCACCCCGTGTTCTGCTCGACCGGCGTCCACGAGCGACCGATCCCCTCGAGCGTTGCGATCGCGAAGGGGTCGGCCAGCGCCGACAGCATGGGGTGCTCGATGCGGCCTGCGTAGTTCCCGGCCACGATCCCTGACACGAAGAGCAGGATCGCGCCGAGATACACCGGGATCACACTGCGGGCGAGCATCGCGATCGTGAACAGGACCGCGCTGCCGAAGAGCAGGGAAGGGATCAGGAAGAGGGGGAAGGCCTGCAGGAACGCGGCGATGCCGAGCGGACCGACCAGCTCCGGCTCGAACCGGCGCCAGAGGAGGGTTGCCGCCACCTGCCCGAGGGGGATTGCGAGCAGAAGGGCTGCGTTGACCGCCAGCGCAGCGAAAAAACGTCCACCCAGGTACTCGCTTCGGGTGAGCGGGGTCGTGTAGAGGAGTGGATCCATCCCCGCCTGGGTGTCGCGCACCGCCACGGCACTGAAGAGCCCCGCCGTGACCAGGAGTCCGAACATCCCGGCCGCCTGAGCCATCCAGGTGAGGCGGATCGGCGCATTGAAGAGGATACTGCTGTCGAAGGTTCCGAGCAGGATCCAGCCGGCGAAGAGGAAGAGGAGGACGCCATACGCCCAGGTCGACGGGCTGCGGAGGAGACCCTCCAGCTCGTAGCGAAACACTTCGCGGAACCTCACGACGCGCCTCCCGCCCCTTCCAGCGCAGCAGCCGCCCGACGGCCGTGCTGACCTCCCATGGCGCTGAAATACACGTCCTTCAGATCTGGTTCGATCCCCTCGAACTCCGGTCCCGGCGAGGCTTCCGCGTACACATGCACGAGCGTCTGTCCCGCGAGAAGCTTCGTCGAGATCACCCGCTCTTCTCGCTCGATCGAAGGGAGCTCCTCCCGCGTCACCGTCCTCTGCCAGATTCGTCCGCGGAGCTCATCGATCGCGCGTGGCGGCTCCGCTGCGAGGAGGATCTCACCCCCGTCGATGATCGCCATCCGGCTGCACAGCTCCTCGACGTCTTCCACGATGTGCGTCGACAGCAGCACCACGCTCTCTTCGCCGATTTCGCTCAGCAGGTTCAGGAAGCGGACGCGCTCTTCCGGATCGAGCCCCGCAGTGGGCTCGTCGACGATGATCAGCCTGGGGTTTCCGAGGAGCGCCACGGCCACGCCGAAGCGCTGCCTCATCCCGCCGGAGTATGTTCCCAGCCGCTCCGCGCGCACCCCCCACAGATTCGTTCTCTGAAAGAGTGCGTCGACCACGTCGCGCCTCACACCCGGCTCCACAATCCCTTTCAGGACCGCAAAGTGCTCGAGCAGACGATCCGCCCGCGCCCGTGCATGAAAGCCGAACGTCTGCGGCAGGTAGCCGAGCGTTCTGCGTACCCTCGGCTTTTCGCGCAGAACATCGATGTCGCCCAGCCGGATCGAGCCCGAATCCGCCTCCTGCAAAGTCGCGATGATCCGCATCAGGGTAGACTTGCCGGCGCCGTTCGGGCCGAGGAGTCCGAACATGCCCGGAGGCACGTCGAGAGACACGCCCTTCAGTGCCTGCGTGCCGTTCGGATACGTCTTGGAGAGGTCACGGATGGCAAGATGCATGATCCGGCGGAGTTCGGGTTCGTTGAAGTCGAACGCGCAGTCTCCTGGGCTCCGCGCGCGGTGTGGTCGGTGGAGACTAGAGGCGGGGTTCCCTTATGTCAAGTTCTTTGTGTTACAAAGTGACTTTCATTCAGGTCCGTCCTCATTGCCCGGCTCTGTACCGACGGTATCTTGGGGGCGACCCGACTCCTCCCGTAGCCGCAGCCACTCACACCGGAGTTTTCCCCCAGTGCCGTTTTCCCCGGTATCGCCCCGCCTCATCGGTCCGGCGAGGATCCCCCTCCTCCTGCTCCTTGCCCTCTTCCCGACCGGGTGCTCCACGGAGAGAGCGGCAGATGCCACGCCGGGACGCGCCATCCTCGTGAGTATCGACGCCATGAGCGAGTCCATTTTCCGGGCTACCCTCACCCCCGGGGAGGCGCCCGCGCTCTACCGGATCTTCAGCGACGGACGGTGCGCGGAGTACGCCGTGAGCCACTTCCCCTCGGTGACGGCGCCTTCGCATGCCGTTCTCTGGACCGGGGCATATGGGGATGTGAGTGGCGTGGTGGCGAACCTCCAGCCGAGACTACCCCGGAGCGAGAACACCCTTCTCGACCTCGAGCGCGGGTTTTCCTACGAAGCGCTTTCAGCCGAGCCGCTCTGGATCGCTGCGGGGCGTGCGGGAGTCCCGGTGGTGGGCCACCATGTCACGCAGGCCCCCGGGGTCCCGGGATACCATGGGATCGACGGGCCGCGCTCGCCGGAACAGGAGGCCCGCCGCGCCGAATCCGCAGCAGCCCTCGCGCACCCTTTCGTGAACGTGGTGAACGGCTATAACACCCAGCTCGGAAACCATCGTGTGGTGACCGCCGCGACGGCCCGCCCTGGGGCGGTGGACGGGTGGGAGGGGGTCGAATCACTCCACTCGACCCTTCCTCCCGTGGCCTGGGAGTGGGAAACCGGTGCGGGCACGGCTTACGCCCTGATCCATGCCGAAGGGGAGAGTTACGATGCGGTGGCAGTGGGGTTCGAGCGCCGGGTGGATCGCGCGGTGATCGCCCGCGCGCATCCGGTGGAAAGGGCGCCCCCCGAGGGACGCGAGCTGGCGCGGTACTTCTCCGACGCGGCGGAACTGGAGGTGGAAGGGGGGCGGGTGTACCTCCGGGTGCGGCTCTTCGAGGTGGCGGCTGACGGCTCCGATTTCAGTCTCTTCCACCCCTCGCTCGATGTGGTGGAGGGCAATCGCCCGGAGATGCAGGCGGAGTACGACCGGGCCGTGCGGGGATGGGCGAATGCATCGACGCTCGCGCCCTACCGATTCGGAGCGTTCGGGACCCCGGTCTACGAGGGGGGTGACGGTGCGGCGGAGGCCCGCTACCTGGAAACTGCGGAATACCTCCTGAAGCAGTTCCAGGTCGGTTCCGAATGGATGTGGCGCACCTTCGAGCCCCGGCTGATGATGGACTACTTCCCGGTCTCCGACTCCGCCGATCACGAACTGCTCGGATATCTCCAGACCGCGTATCCGGGGCACGATCCGGAGGTGGCCCGTCAGATGCGCGACTTCCGGGCCCGGATCTGGAAGCTGGTCGACATGAGGATGGAGCATCTCATGGCGCTCGCGGAGGCCTCGGGGGCGGCCCTCTTCCTCTCGGGCGATCATGGAATGCGAACGAGCTGGACGCAGATCCTCCCGAACGCCGTCCTCAGGGATGCGGGGCTCCTCGCCCTCGATGCGGAGGGCGGGATCGATCTGTCGCGTACGCGGGCGCTCTCCCCCAGCGGGTACTTCGTTTCGGTGAACCGCACGGCGTGGAAGGAAGGGATCGTGCCGCCTGCCGAGGAAGCGGAGGTGATCCGGGAAGTGAGGGCCGCCCTCGAAGGGGTGAGAGACGAGGATGGAGTGCAGGTGATGCCACGCACCTGGATTCCGGAGGAGGCTCCCGAGTATGGGATGGGAGGGCCCGCAGGGGGGGACGTCTACTGGGATCTCGCCCCGGGGTACCGCGCATCGAGCCAGTGGGCGGGGGCGCCGGTGGGCCCGGCGCGCCTCGATACCGGGCACGGCTTTACTCCGGATTCGCCGGAAATGCTCACGGTGTTCTGTGCATGGGGGGCGGGGTTCACTCCGGGGCGGATCGGGGGCGTCCGGACCACCTCTGTTGCGCCCACGGTGGCCGAGTTCACGGGGATCCCGGCCCCGCGCGATGCGGTGGGCCCCTCGGTGCTGGAGGCGCTGCTGGAGCGGCGCTGACCGAGGCTCAGCGGCGCCCGCGCATCTCTTCCCGGGCGCGCTCGTGCCACTCCGCGGGGACGATCCGCCAGTTCTCCCGGAAGTAGTCCTCGGGTCGGATCGTTCCCCTCTCCTCGATCTCCCGGACGAGAAGGTCCCGGATGCTCTCCGTTCCCTCGTAGACAACCTCCGCTCCGGTCATGCCCGGGAATCCGCCCCCGCCCCCCTGCCGGTAGTTGTTGAGCGCGAGGGTGAACTCCTGCTCGGGGCGGACCGGCTCCCCCCCGTACTCAAGCTCCGCGACGCGTGACCCGACGGGGCGCGTGAGGTCGAGGGTGTAGTCGACCCCGGAAATCACGTCGAAGTTGTAGCCCGGCCATTCGGGGTTCACGAGCCGCTCGCACCCGTCGCTCGGGCAGTTGAGGAAATACTGCGCCCCATGTTCGATGTAGGCCCTCAGGTCGGCTCCCGAAATCCGGATCGCGCGAAGGAGGTTGTTGTCGTAGGGGTAGAGGCGTGCGATGTCGGCAACGGTCACCTCGCCCGCGGGAATCCCCGCCTCGAGCGAGAACGTGGCGGCGGCGGAGAGCTCCGCGCCCGTCACCCTGCGCTGCACTTCGTTCACGAAGTCGAGAAGCGCGCCGTCCCGAATCCGGGCGTCCTCGGCCGACCATGCGACGGAGGATGTCCCGATCACCCGGTTCACCTGAGCCAGCGTCCGCTCGTGCGCGGGCGCCAGGAGCGAGTCGAGGGCCGGATCGCTTCGGGCGGGGTCAGGGCGGAGAATCTCTCCCCGGCTCGATGCCACGGACCATTCCTCCCCGTCCCGAACCACCTGGAGGGTGGCCACGGCCAGGGAAGCTGCGCGGGCCTGTGCCTGCAGGAGGAGCACCCCGTTCAGCGTGGAGTCGGCGACTTCCTCATGCGAATGTCCAAGGAAGATGACATCGATGTCGGGCACCATCCGGGCGGCATCGGCCATCCGGTTCTCCGCGCCGAGACCCGTGGATGCCGTATCGTAGCTCGTCCCTTCGAAGCTGTTGTGTGCCGCCACCACGATCAGGTCGGCTCCCTCGGCCTTCATGCGCGGCACGACGGAGCTCAGCCGTTCCACGATATCGGGGAATTCGAGGCGGCCGAGCACATGATCGCGGTCCCAGACGGCCACGCCCGGAGGGAGCACCCCGGTGACCCCGATCCGGATCGGAGTGCCTTCGATTTCCCGGGTCAGGATCACGTACTCCGGATACGCGGCCTCTTCGGTGCCGGCGCGCAGGATGTTGGCGGAAAGGAAGGGGAAGGCTGCATCCGAGATGGCCCGATCGAGGTGGTCGATTCCGAAGTTGAACTCGTGGTTTCCAAGCGCAGCCGCGTCGTACCGGATGTAGTTCATCGCGGCGATCACCGGGTGCACCTCACCGGGAGCGAGCGGCGTGAAGGCGGCGGCCATGGACGAACCCTGGAGGAGGTCGCCCGAGTCCACGAGGACCGTTCGTCCGGGGTTCGCGGCGCGAATCGAGTCGATGATGGGGGAAAGGAGCCCCAGCGCCTGATCGGTCGGGGCATCGGCCTGATAGTCCCAGGGGAGAAGCCAGCCGTGCACATCGGTCGTCCCCATGAGGACCAGAGTGGATCCCGAGGGGTCGGGCGACGCTTCGCCACACCCGGCGATCAGGAGGCAGAGGAGCCCCGGAAGGCCGACGCTTCGCAGGTACGACGGTTTCATGCGATCCGATTGAACCAGAAGAGGGAGAGTCCAGCCGCCAGGAGGGTCAGTACCCCGGCCAGCCCTGCGAAGATCGCAGTGACTTCAGTCATTTCCCGCTCCAGAATGAACTGCTGCGTGAGCGATCGATAGACCTCCGCCAGATCGGTGCCGCTCGCGGCGTGGAAGTACCGTCCGCGGGTTATCTCGGCCACCTGACGGAGCGTCTCTTCGTCGAGGCGAACCCGCTGGGACCACCCGCCGAAGCCCACCACCTCCCCGTCTCTCGAACCGAAGCCGACCGTGAATACCCGCACCCCGCGGTCCGCCGCGAAGCGCGCGATCTCGATCGGGTCGGGGCCGGTCGTGGCCCTTCCATCGGTCAGGAGCACGATCGCCGCCGAGCCGAAGCTTCCGGGCTCCACGGGAACCCACTCTTCCTCGATGGCTGGCTGGATCTCGCCGATGGCGGCTCCCCGGCGGTTCATCTGCTGGAACCGCGGACCCATGTCGAACTCCGAGTCCGGGAAGATGGCCTGGAGAGCCACGAGCAGGGCCCCTCCGATGTTCGTTCCCCGCTGAAGCCGGAACCGTTCGATCGCCTCCTGCAGCGAAGCGCGGTCGGTCGAGGGCTGGTGCACGAGCATCGGGGCTCCGGCGAAGGCCACGATCCCGACCCGGGTCTGGGCGGGCTGTCCCTCGAGGAAGTCGCGGGCCGCGAGCTGAGAAGCGGTGATCCGGTCCGGTTCCACGTCGCCTGCGCGCATGCTCCCGGAAACGTCCATCGCCATGATGACGAGATCCCGCTGGGAGGGAAGCGTGACCCAGGTGGCGGGTCGGGCCATCGCCACCACCGTCACGATCCAGGCGGCGAGGAGAAGCGCCGGGGGGATGTGGCGTCGCTTCCCCGGACCCCGCCCGGCGGCCTCTCTCACCACGGTGAGGCTCGCGTACCGGATCGCGGCCCTCCGCTTCCGTCGGAGGAGGAAGAGGTAGAGGTAGACGAGGAGGGGGGCCGTTGCGAGAAGCCAGAGCATCCCGGGCCAGGTGAAGGTCATCGGTTCATCTCCAGGTGGTCCGGCATCCCGTTCCGATTTCCGAGGCGACTCCGGGTGCGGCGGAGATCCGAAAAGCGGAGAAGCGCGTCGAGCAGATTGTCGGCCGTGGAGAGCTCGAGCGTGTCGACCCCGGCTTCCCCGAGCGCACTCCGGAGTGCCGTCTCCCGCGCATGGGCGGCGGCCCGAAAGCGCAGGCGGAAGCCCTCGTCGTGGGTATCGACCAGGAGCTGTTCTCCGGTCTCGGCGTCTTCCATCATGACGAGGCCCAGGTCGGGGAGTTCAAGCTCGAGTGGGTCGAAGAGGCGCACGGCCAGGACCTCGTGACGATGCGCGAGACGGTTCAGGGCGCGCTCCCATCCGGGGCGACTGATGAAATCGGAGACCACGAAGACCATGGAGCGGCGGCGGATCGTGTGGAACGCCGCGTCGAGCATGGCGGCGAGGTCGGTATCGGGAGGGCTCCCGGAATCCTCGCTCCGTCCACGCCGCGGCTTCCGCATCACCCGGTCGAGCAGGTGGAGTACGTGCTTGCGCCCCGCGGCCGGAGGGATCACCGCGTCCACCTCTCCTCCGAAGAAGAGGGCACCCACCCGGTTCCCATTTCTCGAAAGCAGGCGGGCCATCACGCCCACGAACTCGGCGAGGACGGTCCGCTTCCGAACTTCTTCCGAGCCGAAGTCGATCGAGGGGGTCACATCCAGGAGGAACCAGGCGGTGACCTCCCTGTCCTCGTTGAACTCCCGGACATGGGGAATAGCGAGCCGCGCCGTCACATTCCAGTCGATGTGACGCACCTCGTCGTGGAGCTGGTATTCGCGCAGATCGGCCAGATCCAGCCCCGTTCCGCGGAAGAGGGTGCGGAAATCCCCATTCAGGATTCCGTCCAGTCGACGGAGCACCGTCCACTCGAGTCGCTGAAGCAGCGCCTCCGGGTCAGACGTGCGCGGCGGCATGCGATTCCATGGGTCTCTCCGGAACCGGGACCCGCCCCATGATTCGCCGGAGAAGCTGGTCTGCTGTGATATTCTCGGAGAGCGCCGGATAGGAAAGCACGAGCCGATGCCGGAGCACATCCGGGACCAGGTCGACCACATCTTCCGGAAGGAGGTAGCTCCGCCCCCGGAGGAAGGCGAGGGCCCGCCCCGCCTCGATGAGCTGAATCGACGCGCGCGGGCTGGCTCCGAAGCTGAGATACGGCGCGAGCTCCCCGAGCCCTTCGAGCACCGGATCGCGGGTGGCTCTCACGAGGCGCACCGCGTACCGGATGAGAGATGGGTCCACAAACACGTCCCGGCACTTCGCCTGGAGTTCGGCCAACTGCCCGGTCGTGGCTACCGGCATGGCCTCGGCCCCCCCGCCCGTCACGCGCTCCACGATCACGAACTCCTCGTCGGGATCCGGATAGCCGACCAGGATCTTCATCATGAAGCGGTCGACCTGCGCCTCCGGGAGGGGGTAGGTGCCCTCGCTCTCTATGGGGTTCTGGGTCGCCATCACGAGGAAGGGGCGGGGTACGCGGTGCGATTCCCCGGCGATCGTCACCTGGTACTCCTGCATGACCTCGAGGAGTGCGCTCTGCACCTTCGCGGGGGCGCGGTTGATCTCGTCGGCGAGCACCAGGTTCGCGAATACCGGCCCGAGCGAGGTGGAGAAGTCGCCCGTGCGCTGGTTGTAGATCCGGGTTCCGATCAGGTCGGCGGGGACGAGGTCCGGGGTGAACTGGATCCGGCGGAAGCTCCCATGGATCGTGCGGGCGAGTGTCTTCACCGTGAGCGTCTTCGCGAGCCCCGGGACCCCTTCCACCAGGAGGTGACCCTGCGCGAGGATGGCCACGAGAACCCGTTCCAGGAAGCGGTCCTGACCGACCACGACCTTCTTGACCTCGTAGAGGAGCTGCTCGGTCAGGCGGGAGGCGGGGCTCGCGGTCGGATCGAAGTCGTTCATCGCATTCCTCCGGGTGGCACAGCTAGAAGGGAGACGGCCCGACCGACCGCATGGCCGTCTCTATCGGTACGGCGAACCCGATTCCGATGAAGACGCGCTGGCGGAGTGGGTTCAGGATGGCGGTCACGATCCCGACCACGTGTCCCTCCTGATTCACGAGTGGACCGCCGGAGTTCCCCGGGTTCGCGGCCGCGTCGAACTGGATCAGGTTGGTGAGGAGCCGCTCGCCCTCTGGCGAGACATATTCCCGGCGCATTCCCGATACCACTCCGGACGAGAGGGAGGGCCCGATCCCGAAGGGGAAACCCACCGCGATCACACGGTCCCCCACCCTCAGATCGCGGGTCGAGGCCAGCGTCGCCGGGATCAGATCGTCGGGGAGAAGGGTGGCCCGGATGACGGCCAGATCCTGGTCCGGCTCGACGCCCACGACGGAGGCCGGCGACTCCGTCCCGTCCCAGAAGACGACGCGGAGGCGCTCGGCGCCGAGTACCACGTGGAGGTTCGTGAGGATCGTTCCGTCCTCGGTGATGACCACTCCCGTGCCCCCACCGAGATCCAGCTCTCCTTCACCCTCCTCGCCGCCCACGCCACGCACGCGAACCACGGACGGAGCGATGGTCTCATAGACCACGGACTCGAGCGAGGGCGGTGTGGGGATGTTCTCCAGGGTGTGCAGTACCGCCAGATCGATATCCCGCTGGGTGAGGGGGGCGGGGCCTGGCCGGAAGAGGAGGAAGAGAAGGATCACCGCCAGCGCGCCGCCCGCCAGGATCGGGGCCCTGCGCCGCACTCTGGCTCGGAGTCCGGCGAGTCGTGCCCTCATTCCCCCCGCTCGACCGGACCGGCCTTCGGCGCTTTCCAACGGACCCCGTCCGCCCTCCGTACGCGCATCCGTCGGTTCCCACCCGCCGTCGGAGCGAGTCTCCCCCGCTTGCCTTCCGCCGCCGGCATGCGTCTCCCCTGATTCCCCCAACCCGGGGAATGGCCCGGGAGCGTCGGATCGGGAGCGGCTGTAGAGAGGGGGGCGCTTCATGGGGTCGGTGGGTCCGGGGGGTGCCCGATCATGGACCTCGCCGTCCCGTCTTCCGGCGCGGTCCCGGTGCCTCTTCCCGTTACGACCCCCGAAGGGGGTGGATCGTTGCGTTCCTGCTAGGACTCGTCCTTCGACCGCCGCCCGCTCTTCCCGTGCTTGATCACGACCCCTTCCACCAGAAACACGACATCTTCGGCAAGATTCGTGGCCAGATCCCCGATCCGTTCCACATTCTTCGAGATCAGGAGGAGCGACATGGAGGGGCCGATTCTCCGTGGGTCCTCCATCATGTGGGTCAGGAGAATCCGGAACATCGAATTGTAGAGGTGGTCGACGCGGTCATCCATGGAGAGCACCTGCCGTGCAGCCTGGGAGTCACGCCGCACGAAGGAGTCGAGCGCGTCCGCCAGCATCCGGCGAGCGAGGCCCGCCATCTCGGTCACCTCGGGGGTGGCGCTGAAGATGTGCATCTCGGCCAGTCGCTGCACCGCGCGGGCGATGTTCACGGCGTGGTCCCCGACCCGCTCGAGGTCGTTCGAGGCCTTCATCGTCATCGTGATGAAGCGCAGATCCGACGCCATGGGCTGCTGGAGCGCGAGGAGCTCGTGGGCCTCCCGGTCGAGCTGCAGCTCGAGCTCGTCGACCCGGTTGTCCCGGTCGATCACTGCCTGCGCCTTCTCGATATCCCGCTCCAGGAGCGATTCGATTGCGAGGCGGACCTGGTCTTCGGCCAGCCCGGACATCTCGAGAAGGCGCGACTTCAAGTTCTCCAGCTCGGTGTGGAAGTGCCGGGCACCGCTGTGCGGGGGGGTCATCCGAATCGTCCTGTGATGTAGGCCTCGGTCTGCTCGAGCCGGGGGTTGGTGAAGATTTCCTCGGTCTTCCCGACTTCGATGAGCTTCCCAAGATAGAAGAAAGCCGTGAAGTCGGAGACGCGGGCGGCCTGCTGCATGTTGTGGGTGACGATGACGATGGTGTACTGGTCCTTCAGCTCGTGGATCAGCTCCTCGATCTTCTGCGTGGCGATGGGGTCGAGGGCGCTGGCAGGCTCATCCATGAGGAGCACCTCGGGCGACACGGCGAGCGCCCGCGCGATGCAGAGGCGCTGCTGCTGCCCACCCGAGAGGGAGAGAGCGCTCTTGTCGAGCCGATCCTTCACCTCGTCCCAGATCGCGGCCTTCCGGAGCGACTCTTCCACGAGGCCGTCCAGCTCCGTGCGGGACTGAACGAGACCGTTCACCCGAGGCCCGTAGGCCACATTGTCGTAGATCGACTTGGGGAAGGGATTGGATTTCTGGAAGACCATCCCAACCCGCTTCCTGAGCGCCACCACATCGCGCTCCTCCCCGTAGACGGATTCCCCTCCGAGGGTGATGTCGCCGGAATGACGGGTTCCCGGGATGAGGTCGTTCATCCGGTTGATGGAGCGCAGGAAGGTCGACTTCCCGCATCCCGATGGGCCGATCAGCGCGGTGGCGTGGCGGGCCGGGACCTCGAGCGTGATCTCGTGGAGGGCCTGCACCTGACCGTACCAGAAGGAGAATCGGTCGATACGCACGGCGAGTGCCGAAGGGGCAGTGACTTCGGCGGTGCCCTCGAGGACGGATGTTGCCATCGATCAGCTCTCCCGGTAGGGGTTCTTGATGACGAAGCGGGCTGCGATACTCACCAGAAGCACGAGGCCGATCAGAACGAGGGAAGCCGCCCACGCCTGCCGGTGCCAGTCGTCGTAAGGTGAGATCGCGTACTGGTAGATGAGGAGAGGAAGCGCCGAGATCGGTTCGTTCAGCCTCCACTCGAAGAAGGGATTGCCGAACGCCGTGAAGAGCAGGGGTGCGGTTTCTCCCGCAATGCGCGCGAGCGCGACGAGCACCCCGGTCAGGATTCCACTCTTCGCGGCCGGAAGCACGATGCCCAGGGTGGTGCGCCACCGCGTGAACCCGAGAGCCATTCCCCCTTCCTTCAGCTCCTTCGGGACCAGGCGGACCATCTCTTCCGTGGTCCGTGTGACCATGGGAATCAGCATCACGGCGAGCGCAACGGAGCCGGCCAGGAGGGAGAAGCGCCCCATCGACACCACGACCCACGCCCAGACGAAGATCCCGGTCACGATTGAAGGGATCCCGTTCATCACGTCGGCAATGAAACGGACGAAGATGGCGAGCTTCGTCCGCCCGGCTTCCGCCAGGTAGACTCCGGCCCCGATGGCGATCGGGAGCCCGAGCGCCGCGGCGGTGAACACGAGGAGGAAGGTGCCGAGCAGCGCGTTGGCCATCCCTCCCCCGGTTTCTCCCACCGGGACGGGGGTCCGGATGAAGAAGTCGAGGTTGAGGGCTCCCGCCCCGGCCGATATGAGGTAGGCGAAGATGAGGACGAGGGGGATCACCACGAGGAAGGCCGAGACGCCGGTAAGCCCGAGCATGATCGCGTTCGTCCATCGTCGCCGACGGGAAAGGCCGCGTGCAGGCATCACTCGCCCCCCCGCTTCGCCACGCGCCACACGAGGAGCTGCGCGAAGATGTTCACGATGATCGTGATCCCGAACAGGAGCAGGGCCACCTCCATGAGGGCGGACAGATAGAGTGCCCCCGTCGCCTCGGTGAATTCGTTCGCAAGGACCGAGGCCATTGTGTAGCCGGGGGCGAAGAGCGAGGCCGCGATGTCCGGCCGGTTTCCGATCACCATCGTGATCGCCATCGTTTCACCGAGGGCCCGACCGAGCCCCAGGATGGCACCGCCGATGATCCCCGGGAACGCATAGGGAAGCGCCACCTGCCAGGTCATTTCCCAGCGCGTGGCCCCGAGCGCGAGCGCCGCCTCCCGCTGGGCCCTCGGCACGGCGTCAAGCACTTCGCGCGTCACCGCAGAAATGAAAGGGATGATCATGATCGAGAGGATCACCGCCCCGGACATCATGCTGAACCCGTAGGCCGGTCCTTCGAAGATGGGGATCACATCTCCGAAGCGCCGGGAGAGCGGCTCCTGGATCGTGTACCGGAGGAAGGGGACCAGAACGAAGATCCCCCACAGCCCATAGACGACCGAGGGAATCGCTGCCAGGAGTTCCGTGGCGAAGGCGATCGGCGCTGCGAGCTTCCTCGGCGCCAGCTCCGTCAGGAACACGGCCAGCCCCACGGAAAGAGGCACCGCGATCAGGAGCGCGAGGAACGAGGAAACGATGGTCCCGAAGATGAACGGGAGGGCCCCGAAGTCGCGGAGGACCGGGTTCCATTCCTGGCTCGTGACGAAGGCCCAGCCAAACTCCTGCATGGCGGGCCAGGCGCCCTCCCAGATCCTCACGACGATGAAGAAGAAGAGCACCGGGATCGCGATTCCGAAGAGCTTCAGCAGCAACCCGTAGATCTGGTCGGCGCGGTTTCCTCGTGACCGCGAGGGCATGAAGTGCCTCATGGCCAGCTCTCGGGTGCGACGGCGCGTGCCTCACTGCCACAGGTGACCACCCGCAGTGCGTTCAGCGCCCGCAGCCTCACCCCCATGGTGAGCGGTGCATAGTTCAGCGCCCTCACGTCCTCTTCACCCTCCAGCAGCGACCAGCGAATGACGTCGAGGAGCGCCTCGGCCCTGCGGCAGTCCTCCATGTGCGGCGACACGAGGAGATAGGTCCATGAAGCGATCGGGTATGCTCCCGGAGCCTCGGCATCCACGATCGAGAGGCGGAAGTCGTCGTTGTCGGGGATGCGCGCCTCGAGCCCTTCGGCGGCCCGGCTCGTGGCCTCGATCGAGGGATTCGTGAACTCCCCGTTCCGGTTCAGCACCGAGGCCATTGGAAGGTTGTTCTGGCGGGCGTATACCTGCTCCACATAGCCGACGGCGCCCGGGGCCTGCTTCACCTGACCGGTCACCCCTTCGTTGCCTCGAGCTCCCAGCCCGGTGGGCCAGCGCACCGCGTTTCCGCGGCCCACTCGCGTGCGCCATGCGGCGCTGACGGTATAGAGGAAGTCGGTGAAGACGTAGGTGGTCCCGGAACCATCGGACCGGTGCACCGGGATGATATCCCGGTCGGGGAACTCGACCCCCGGGTTCAGCGCGAGGATCCGGGGATCGCGCCAGCGCGTGATCTCTCCGAGGAACATGGCCGAAATCGTCTCGGAATCGAGCTGGAGCGGCGCGTCCAGCCCCGGCAGGTTGTAGGTCACGACCACCGCCCCGAGCACCATCGGGATCGACAACGTTCCCGGAATCCGCTCCAGATCTTCCTCGGTGAGGGGGGCGTCGGTCGCCCCGAAGTCCACGGTGCCTGCGATCATCTGGCGGATTCCCCCGCCGGACCCGATCGACTGATAGTTGATCCGGACGGGATTCTCGCGGGAGTAGATCGAGAACCAGCGTGCGTAGATCGGATAGGGGAAGGTGGCCCCGGCCCCGGTCAGGGTGAGTTGCCCCGATGCGGGCTCTCCCGCGTCGTCTCCGGCCGGGAGATCCCGATCGAAATTCCAGCATCCGGCCAGGAGAAGGGCGAACCCCACGAGGAGGGCCCGGTTTCCTGCGCGGCCAGCGCTGCGTCGGAGCGCAGAAGGGTGTGCGATGATGGTTTTCACCAGACCTCTCGCGAGAGTCGGTGGAAGCTCGGCACCGCCCGTGAATCGAGGACGGTCAGGACGAAGCGGAACCTATCAGCGCATTGTGACCGTTGTGTAACGGAATCCTGCCCGGTTTGTAACGGAATGCCGTCAGGCCACTCCCAGATTTCTCCGGATCAGCGCCTCCGGATCGGGGTCCCGACCCATGAAGTGCCGGAAGAGCGACTCCGGATCGTCCCGGTCACCGGCCGAGAGGATGGCATCCATGTACTCCTGCCCGGTGGTGCGATCGAAGATCCCCCGTTCCTGGAACCGGGTGAACAGGTCGGCCTCCAGCACCTCGGACCAGAGGTAGGAGTAGTAGGCCGCCGCGTATCCACCGGAGAAAAGGTGAAGGAAGGCGGGAAGGGGATGGCGCTCGGCGAAGGTGCGGTTCGGGGAGATGGGCTCGAGGAGATCCGTGACCCACTCGATCGGATCGGCTCCGGACGAAGGGTCGAAGGAGGTGTGGAGCTCCAGATCGAAGGTGCCGAAGCCGAGCTGCCGCATCTGCACCCACCCCTTCATGAAGCGCTTGGCCTTCTCCATGCGCTCGAAGAGAGGGTCCGGGAGGGGCTCCCCGGTTTGCCAGTGCCTCGCGAAGATGTTCAGCGCATCCCGTTCCCAGCACCAGTTCTCGAGGAGCTGGGAAGGAAGTTCGACCCAGTCCCACGCGACATTCACGCCGCCACGTTCCGGAATCGGCACGCGCGAAGTGCAGTGGTGGAGAAGGTGACCGAATTCGTGGAAGAGCGTCTCCACGTCGCGATGACTGAGAAGAGACGGCCGATTTTCGGAAGGTGGGGGAAAGTTGGCGCAGATGACCCCCAGATGGGGAGCGAATGACCCGTCCGGTCGAGGGCCTCCCGAGATGAAGTCGTTCATCCAGGCACCCTGCCGCTTTTCGGGGCGCGGGAAGAAGTCGGCGTAGAATTCGCCGAGAAGGGTGTCCGTCTCGTCCCGGATCTCGAAGGCGCGGGCTTCCGGATGCCACACCTCCTCCAGCTCCACTTCCCGAACCTTGAGCCCGAGGAGCCTGTGGACGATCTCGAAGAGTCCGCTGAGCACCGAGTCGAGGGGGAAATAGGGGCGGAGTTCCTCCTCGTCGAGATCGAACCGGCTCCGTCGCAGCCGCTCCATGACGAAAGCGATGTCCCACGGCTCGAGCGGGTCCAGTCCGATGGAGCTGGCGAAGGCCCGCATCTGTTCCAGATCGCGCTCCCAGTAGGGGCGGGTGCGCTCAACCATCTCACCCACGAACTCCCTCGCGCGGGCCCCGGACTTCGCCATGTGCTCTTCCAGCCGGTAGTCCGGGAAATCGGGGTAGCCAAGGATCCTCGCCTTCTCCTGGCGGAGTTCGAGGATCCGCGGAACCATCGGGCGGTTGTCCCATGGCTCGACCCGGCCTCGGGCAAAGAAGGCTTCGTGGAGCTCACGGCGGAGCTCCCGGTCCTCCGCATGCTTCAGCACGGCCTCGTACGAGGGGTGGTCCAGCGTCACGATCCATCCATCCTTCCCTTCGTCCTCGGCGCGGCGGCGGAACCGGCCCTTCGCATCGTCGGGGATCCCGGCTACGCGCTCCTCGTCGAGAATGTGGAGTGAGAACGCTGCCGTCGCGTCGAGGACGTTCTCGGAGAACCGCTGCTCGAGCTGCGACGTTTCCACATTGATCGCTTCCAGGCGGTCACGATCGGAAGCGGGGAGTCCGGCACCGGAGCGTCGGAAGCCTCGCAGAGTCTTCTCGAGGTGGCGCTTCTCGAGGGCTCCGAGAGCGTGGGCCTCCGGGGTCGCAGCGAAGCTCTGGAGTGCGTTCCAGACCCCTTCGTGCAGGTAGAGCCGCGCCCAGAAGGAGGAGAGCTCGGGGAGCACTTCTCCCCAGGCCTCTCTCAGCGCCGGCGATTCATCCACCGCCAGAAGGTGCTGGATCGGTCCGGTTCCGCGTTTGACCCTCTCGACGATCGCATCCAGACGCCGCAGCGCCGTTTCCCACGTCGGGGGGGAGGGCGTGGCTCCGAGCACGTCGAGCTCCCGGGTGGCGTTTTCGAGAAGCTGTCGAGTGCCCGGTACCACATGCTCAGGGCGGATCCGGTGGAACGGGATCCGGAAGTCGGTGGAGAGCAGGGGATTGCGGGGCGAACTCTGTTCGCGATCGATCATGAGGCGGGATGTGAAGGGGAGCAAATCGCGGGGTGAACGTCCAACGATCATAGTCGTAATCTTTCCCGTCCATAGCAGAATGGGAAGCGAATAGATTCCGTCACCTATCCTCGAGGCGGGCCGTCACGCCTTCATCGGGATAAAAAACGGGGGGTGAGGTGACCCTTCCACCCCACCCCCCGGATACTCGGTCAAGCCACCCGGCGCTCAGCTCCCGGAGGAGGTACGCCCCGGCTGACAGTCAGGCCAGGCCTGCCGCTGACCGGTGTTCTGGCTGATCGGCAGCTCGCGCCGCGTGCGGGGCACCCGCTCTGCGTCTTCGGATGCCAGATACACCAGCATCGCCGTGAGCGCGGCGTTGTTGCGGACCTCCTCGAAGACCACCTTGTCATAGGTGTCCCGGTTGGTATGCCAGGTCCACGGGCTGTAGCCCCAGGAGGTGGCCCCCAGGCTGAAGCCGGGTGCCCCGGAGCAGATGAAGGACGCGTGGTCCGAGCCACCCCCGCTCGGGCTTCCCGGTGCGCTGAAGTTGATATGGCTCGTGACGCTCGTGGGAATGCGGGAGAGCCACCGGGCCCAGTGTTCCCCTGCGTCGATCAGCCCTCCGGGGGAGATGTTCACGACCCGTCCCGTCCCGTTGTCCTGGTTGAAGAGCGCCTGGAGGTTCTCGACCACCTCAGGGTTGTTGGAAACGAAACGCCGCGAGCCGTTGAGCCCCTGGTCCTCGCCGCCCCAGAGGCCGATGAGGATCGTCCTCTTCGGGTTCGGATAGCTCTCGGAGATGATCCGCATCGTCTCGAGCATGAGGATCGAGCCGGTCCCGTTGTCGGTGGCGCCGGAGCCCCCGTCCCAGGAGTCGAAGTGCGCCGAGAGCATCACGTACTCGTTGGGAAGCTCTGTGCCCGGAATCGTTCCGATCACATTGAATACGGGAACCTCGCCGAGGTCCTCCGACACCGCGTTCACGCGGATTCTCGGGGCCTGTCCGCTTTCTGCGAGCCGGTAGACGAGCCCGTAGTCTTCACACCCCAGGTCAAGAGTCACGGCGCTCGTGGTGTTCGTGCCGAAGATCCGGTTCACGCCCACCTGTCCCTGCCAGTTCGATTCGAGAATCCCGAGTGCTCCGGCTTCGTCGAGCTGCAGGCGAAGGAGCCCCGCGGCCGGAACCCGTCGCAGATGCGCCTGACGAGCTTCGTCCCGCGCATCTTCCAACCGCTGGAGCGCGCCCTGCGAGCCGAACTGGGAGAAATGGTCGTTCGGACGGCAGGTCGGCTGGGGGAAGCCGGTGGCGACGAACTTGCCTCGCACCTCCGTGGCGAGCCAGGCCTCGAACTCGGCCTCGGTCTGCCACTCCGGGACCACGATGACCTCCCCCTCCACGGGGCCGCTCGTGCCCGGGCTCCAGGCGAGCATCGTTCCCTCGAGGCTCCGGATCCGCGGCGAAAGGAGGTCGATGTGGGTGATGCCACGCTCCCAGCCCCGCCAGGTGCCGTACTCGTCGGGTCGGGCCTGAATTCCCCAGCCCTGCAGCGTGCGTACCGCCCACTCCACCGAGCGGGTACTGGCTGGCGATCCGGTCAGGCGCGGGCCGATCCCGTCCAGCAGTTCGTGGCCCAGTCGCTCGAGGTGCGAATTCTCCATGGCTTCCTCCCAGATGCGATGGAGCACCGGGTCGCTGTTGGACCAGCCCGGGCCCCCTCCGCCTCCGAAGGGGCCCTGCGAGATCCCCTGGGCCGGGGCGGTGACCGCCACCATGGCGCCGAGTGCCAGCCCTGTGAGCAATCTGTTCATCCTTGTTCCTCATCCAGTTGAGGGTGCATGCGCCCCGCGGCCCGGAAGCTCCGGCGGGGACGGGGTATGAAACCTGTTCAGCTTCGAGGGCTCAGCCCGTCGGAGAGCGTGGTGCGATAGGCCTTCCACGCTGGAATCAAGCCGATAAGGAAGCCCGCGATCACGACTGCGGCAAGGTAGCCCCACTCGAGGGCACCCAGAGGTCGCAGGGGAATGAGCAGGCCGAAGCGGGACTCAACCATCCCCTGGAAGGCGAAAATCCCTCCGTACACGAGCGCCACGCCCGCGAGCGCGCCCATCAGCGCGAGGAATCCGGATTCCAGTACGAGGAGCCCCACGATCCGCCCCCGCCCCGCCCCGATCGCGCGGAAGACCGCCATCTCCCGCCGCCGGGCGTCGAGGGCCGTGTAGAGCGAGACCAGCATCCCGAGCAGCCCCACCACCACCACGAAGAAGGAGACGATCTTCAGCCCGTCCTCCGCGTATCCCACACTTCTCCACATTTCCGCGAGTGCGATCCCCGGCAGGATCGACATGAGGGGCTCGTCGGGGTGCTCGTTGATCTCCCGCTGGAGCCGCAGCGTGGCGAATCGGGAGGTCGCTCCCAGGAAGAAGGCCGTGATCTGGGTCGGGGACGTGATCTGGGTCGGGGGGGCGGCATCCGTATCCGACGGCGCAGGATCCGCGAACGAGGGCATCGGAGGCACCCCATCCTCCCACCCTGCATGCATCACGTCGATCCCTTCGAGCGTCACGTAGAGGGCGCGATCCACCGGCGTTCCCGTGCGGGCCAGAATCCCGACCACCTCGAAGGGCTCGTCATCGTGATCCATGATTCCGGCGGCGCCCATTCCATGCGTCACGACGATCTCGTCACCGAGTCCGTACCCCAGTCGCGCCGCCGCTTCCGACCCGAGCACCACATCGTGATCGTCCGACGCGGCCCCGCCATGCGCAAAATCGAGCTCGCGACCCTGCCGGAATCGGAAGTGTTCGTAGAAGGCGTCGGTCGTCCCGATCACGCGGAAGCCGCGGTGCCCGTCGCCGAGGGAGAGGGGAATGGTCCAGGCCACCGCTTCGTGATCACGGAAGTGGGTGTAGCCCTCCCAGGAGATATTCCCCGTGGGAGACCCCATCCCGAACACCGAATAGAGAAGGAGCTGGATCGTGCCCGAACGGGGACCCACGATCAGATCCGTGCCGCTGATGGTTCCCGTGAAGCTCTCCCGGAGCCCGTTGCGCACATTCTCGATTCCGACGAGGAGCGCCACCGAAAAGGCGATCGAGGCCACCGTCAGAATGGAGGGAAGGAGACGGTTGGCCAGAGAGCGAAAGGCGAGCCGGGGGGTCAGCATCGTGTTCTCACACCACCGGTGCCGACGCGGCGCGGTTCAGCTCTCCGAGCGAAAGCGCCTGGTCGAAGAGGGTCTCGAGGCTCCGGTCGTGGCTTACGAACAGGAGGGTCGCCCCCTGGGCGCGGCACGATTCGAAGAGCAGCTCGAGGAAGCGGGTGCGCCGATCGGAATCGAGCGCCGAGGTGGGCTCATCCGCGACAATCAGATCCGGAGCGCCGAGGAGCGCCCGCGCCGCGGCCACCCGCTGCTGCTGGCCCACCGAGAGCTCCCCCGGGAATTTGCCGAGCTCCCCTGCGATCTCCAGACGCGCCGCGAGGTCGCGCGCTCCTGCATCCAACCCACCCGCGACCCGCTTCCGACGGGCTCCGCTCATCCGGCAGGGAAGGGTGATGTTGTCGAGCGCCGTGAGGTAGGGGATCAGGTTGAACATCTGGAAGATGTACCCCATCCGGGTGCCGCGGAACGCGTCGCGCCGCGCCCCGGACAGGCCGGTGAAGTCCGTGCCGAGGATCTGCACCTCCCCGGCGTCGGCGCTGAGCACCCCGGCCACAATCCCGAGGAGGGTGGTTTTCCCGCTCCCGGACGGCCCGTGCAGGAAGACAGCTTCTCCCTTCGGGATCTCGAGCCGATCGATATCGAGCACGGGCTCGCCCCGCCGGTAGGCGAAGCGCAGTCCGCTGAGAAGAACCGCCGAATTCAGCCTCAGTCCTCCGTGCCGTAGGGGAGGATCCGGTTTCCGATCACCTGGTGTCCCACGGTACCATAGGGGCTCTCGATGGATTCGATGTCGAGGACCCCTTCCACCCAGATGGCGTCCCAGATGTTCACTTCCACCCGGCGGTCCCCGGTCATCCGGACGTACACGATCTGATTGGGAGGGGGAGGCGGCGTATGAATGCAGGCCCCGAAGTACGGAACGAGGAGGAACTCGTTCACACCGTCCACGCCGTCCTCGAAGGGGACCATGAAGCCCGGGATTCGAACGACTTCGCCCCGGAGCGCCTCCAGTTCGGGGCTCACCGACCCCGTGCGGTAGTCCAGCCCCAGAAGGGTGCGCCAGTTGGTCTCGATCGGGTCCATGTGCGGCTCTCGCTCGAGAACGTCGACCGGGACCATCCAGCGGCTCTCGGGCACCTCGGGAGAGCTCAGCGCAACGAGCGCCGGGGCGAGGACGGCGAGCGCGAAGGCTCGAACCCTCATGTCACTCCTCCTTTCGACTCGAAGCGGTGCGCGAAGGCCGACCTGGCCTTCTGCACCTTCGGGGCGATCACGACCTGGCAGTAGCCCTGTTCCGGGTGTTTCTCAAAGTAGCGGTGATGCTCGGGTTCAGCGGGCCAGAAGCGCTGGAGAGGCTCGATCCGGGTCACGATCGGGTCGTCCCATACCCCCTCGTTCGTCAGGGCATCCACCACTTCGCGGGCTACCTGCTCCTGCGCCTTCGAGGTCGGGAGCACGATCGAGCGGTACTGGGTTCCACGGTCGTTCCCCTGACGGTTGAGCGTCGTGGGATCGTGCACGGTGAAGAAAATGCGGAGCACTTCCTCGAAGGGGAGGGCTTCCGGGTCGAACCGGACTTCCACCACCTCGGCATGTCCGGTGATGCCGGCGCACACTTCCCGGTAACGGGGCTCATCCCGGCTTCCCCCGGCATACCCGGAACGGACATCGATCACCCCTTCCATCCCGTCGAACACCGCTTCGAGACACCAGAAACAGCCTCCGCCGAGCACCGCGATCTCTTCCTTCGTCGTTTCTGAATTATCCATCGTTTCCGCTACCCCGCAGCCTTCAGCCGGATCCGCTCCGACTCGAGGATCTCGCACTCTCCGGGGTGCCCCGCCCGTGCCGCGTACTCCACCATGACCCGTGCCACCCGGGTGGCCGTAATCCCGCGCCAGGTCGCGGGGAGGATGGGAGAAAGCGCCTTCATGATCCCTTCTCCGAGCCGGAATTCGTCGCGGTGGCCGAGGAGGAGCGAGGGGCGGAGAATTACGAGTCCCGCAACGCCCGTTTCCCGCACCGCGACCTCGGTTTCCCCCTTGATCCTGGGGTAGAAGAAGCGGGAGTTTGGATCGGCGCCCAGCGAGCTCACGAGCACGAAACGGTCCGCACCTTCACGGGCTGCGAGCTCCGCGAGGCGGACCGGGTAGTCGAAGTCGACCCTTCGGAATTCCTCACGGGAGCCCGCCTTTCGCAGGGTCGTGCCGATCGCGCAGATCACTGCATCCACCGGGAACCCGGCGGAGTAGCGGTCGAGCCCCCTGAACGACCCGACCTTGAGATCGAGTCGGGGGTCCGACGAGATCGTGAGGGGGCGGCGTGAGAGCACCACGAGCCGCGAGAACCGGGCGTCGCCGGCCAGGTGCAGGAGCACCTTCCGCCCCACGAGCCCGGTTCCACCGGCGATGAGTACGGAGCGCCCGCCGGAGGTCACCGATCTCCTCCGCCGTTCGTCTTCACCAGGCGCACCCTGCCCTTCCCGAAGAGCGCCTGGAGCCCCTGCAGCCCTTCGCGGTCGACCCCCATCCGGAGTGAGCGGGAACGGAGTCGGGGTGTGGAACCGTTCGAGGTCCCGAGATGGATTTCCACCGGGGCCGCTCCGGGATGGCTCGCGATCAGCGATTTCGCCCTCCGGAAGAGCTCCGCCGGCAGCTCTGATCCGGGCGCCACTTCGATGGCGACAGCCACCCTGCCCGCGGCCGCGACCGCCTCCAGGGGCTCGGCGTGGTCGAGAAAGAGGGGGGGGTCGTCCTCGTCCCTCTCGCGGTTTGAAATTGTCCCCCGCAGCAGGATCACGGCGTCCTGCACGAGCACCTCCCGCGTGTCCTGCCAGTTTTCCCGGAAGGCGAGCACGGTGGCGGTTCCGTAGAAATCCTCGACAGTGACCTTCCCCCACTCGGAGTTGTCCTTCTTCGCGATCTGCCGGGCCACCTTTGTCACCACGCAGGCGAACTCCACCTGGTTCCCGGAGAACTCCTTCAGGTTTCCGGTGTGCGCGGGGCCGAAGGCGCGGGCCAGCTCCCGGTAGCGATCCAGCGGGTGCCCGGAAATGAAGAAGCCGAGTGCCTCCTTCTCACGGGCCAGACGATCCTCTTCCCGCCATTCCGGAACGGTGGGCAGCGCCGGGTTGGGGCGCGCTGTGACGTCTCCTCCACTGTCGAAGAGGGACCCCTGCCCGGCCGCAGCCTCCGCCTGCCGGGTCAGGACCTCGCTGTATGCGGTGTCGAGTCCCGCGAGGAGCTGGGCCCGGTGCCCGAAGGCGTCGAGGGCGCCGGCTGCGATGAGCGCTTCGCAGGCCCGCTTGTTCAGCGCCCTCACGTCGATGCGCTCGAGGAAGTCGAAGAGCGAGAGGAAGGGGCCGCCCTCGTTCCTTGCGTCGAGGATCGAGCGGACGGCGCCCGCTCCCACACCACGCACGGCCCCGAGGCCGAAACGGATCTTGAGCCCCTCGGTTACGGTGAACCTCCAGCCGGACTCGTTCACATCCGGAGGGAGCACCTCGATTCCATCTTCGAGCGTCGGGATCGCGCGGGCCATGTCCCGGCACTCGCCGATGTACTTCACCACATCGTCAGTCTTGTCGAGAACGGACGAAAGGAGCGCAGCCATGTACTCGGCCGGGTAGTGCACCTTCAGCCAGGCGGTGTGATAGGCGATCAGGGAGTATGCGGCGCTGTGACTGCGGTTGAAACCGTAGCGGCCGAAGGTCTCGATCTGGTCTGCCAGCTCCTCCGCCGTGCGCTTGTCGACCCCCCGTGCCACTGAGCGCTTCTTGAACTTGGTCAACTCCTTCGTGACAGCCTTCGCATCCTTCTTCCCGACCGCCTTCCGGAGCCCGTCCGCCTCCCCGAGGGTGAATCCCGCGAGGATGTTGGCGATCCGCATGAGCTGTTCCTGATAGACGATCACCCCGAAGGTGGGGGCCAGCGTCTGCTCCAGATCCGGGTGCGGGTAGGTGACGGCTTCTTCCCCGAGCTTCCGTCGGATGTAGACCTTGGACATCCCCGAATCGAGGGTTCCCGGACGGATCAGGGCATTCACCGCGATCAGGTCTTCGAACCGGTCACAGCGCATGGCCTTCAGCGTCTCGACGGCCAGCGCCGACTCGAACTGGAAGATCCCGGAGGTGCCGCCGCGCGACATCATCGCGTAGACCGCGGGGTCGTCGGTGGGCAGGTCGTCGATGGATTCGTATGTCTCCCCGGACTCCGGATGACGGAGTTCTCCGACCCGCGCTCTCACTCCCTTCACCGCTTCATCGATCACGGTCAGGGTCTTGAGGCCGAGGAAGTCCATCTTGAGCATGCCCGCGTCGTCGAGGCACGACATGTCATACTGCGTGACGACGACCCCTTCCGAGTCGCCATTCCCCCCGCCTCCCTTCGTCTGCTGCACGCAGATCGGGACGTAGTCGTCGAGGGGCCCGGGGGCGATGACCACCCCCGCCGCATGGACCGAGGCATGGCGCGAGAGCCCCTCCAGCGTCATGGAGTAGTCGAAGAGCTGGCGGTGTCTCGCGTCCTGCCCGTATAGCGCCTTCACCTCTGGGAGCTTCGCGATCGCCTCCTTCACGGTGAAGCTTTGCCCGGGAGCGTTCGGAATGAGCTTCGCGATGCGGTCGGTTTCCCCCGGCTCGAACCCCAGCGTGCGCCCCACATCCCGGATCACGGCACGGGATTTCATCGTCCCGAAGGTGATGATCATCCCCACCGCTTCCCGTCCGTACTTCTCCCGCACATAGTCGATCACCTCGCCGCGCCGTTCGAAGCAGAAGTCGATGTCGATATCCGGCATCGTGATTCGCTCCGGATTCAGGAAGCGCTCGAAGAGGAGATCGTAGTAGAGGGGGTCGAGGTTCGTGATTCGAAGGGCGTAGCTCACGATGGATCCGGCTGCGGAGCCTCGCCCCGGGCCCACCGGAATCCCCTGTCGTCGCGCCCAGGCGATGAAGTCCCAGGTGATGAGGAAGTATCCGGCGTACCCTGTCTTCAGGATGACGTCGAGCTCGTACTCCATCCGCTCACGGACCTCGTCGGGGAGCGGGTCTCCGTAGCGCTCCTTTGCGCCCTCGGTGGTGAGGTGTACCAGGAACTCGTTCTCGTCGTGAAAGGCCTCCGGCAGAGGGAAGGCAGGTACGTGGTAGTCCTTCTTGAACTCGAGCTGGACCTCGTCCGCAATCTTCAGCGTGTTCTCGACGACCTCCGGGTGATCCGGGAAGGCCGCCTGCATTTCGTCGGGGCCCTTGAAGTAGAGTCCGTCATCGTAGTGCATCCGGTTGGGGTCGGACTTGTCCTTCCCGAGCCCGATACAGAGGAGGGTGTCGTGGGCCTCGTGGTCCTCATGCTGGAGGAAGTGCGCGTCGTTCGTGGCCACCACCGGAAGCCCCAGCCTCTCCGCGAGGCCGAAGATCTGCGCGTTGAGCTCTTTCTGGCCCTCGGAGTTGTGGGCCTGGACCTCCAGGTAATACCGGTCCCGGAACACCTCCGCGTACCATTCGGCTGCTGCGGCCGCCTCGGCCTCGTTCCCCTCCATGAGATTGCGTGCGACCTCCCCCGCCATGCATGCGGACGAGACGATGAGTCCCCCGGAGTGGCGCTCGAGCACTTCACGGTCGACGCGCGGCTTGTGGTAGAAACCCTCGGTGTAGCCGATGGAGGACAGCTTGATCAGGTTCCGGTACCCCTCCATGTCGCGGGCCAGGATCACCAGGTGGTAGTAGGCCCGGTCTCCCGCGCCTCCCCTCGCCCGCTCCCTCCGATCGCCCGGGGCTACGTAGGCCTCCATCCCGATGATCGGCTTCACGCCTGCGGCACGCGCCGCCTTCTGGAAGGTCCATGCGCCGAACAGGCAGCCATGGTCCGTGAGGGCCAGCGCGGGCATTTCGAACTCGGCCGCACGGCGCGTGAGGTCGGTGAGCCGATTGGCCCCGTCGAGGAGGGAAAACTCGGAATGAGTATGCAGATGAACGAACGACACGGGTCTGGAGCGCTTCCGGTTCGATTCACGGCGAAAGGCGAAGGGGGCGGGAGGGGCCGAGCGACCCTTCCCACCCCCCAATTGTACAGCCCTGACCGTGCCAGGCGAGGGCCTGTCCGCGACCCGTTCCGAAAACCCGCGTCAGTCGGTCCATTCCCGCATCATTACGGCGCCCGTCAGCGGCAACGGAAGGAATCCAGGATCGTCTGGAGCTGGATCATGTACTCATACTTCGCCTGCGTGGGCGCATACAGCCAGGCGTCCAGGAGGTAGAGGCGGTCCTGACCGGGGCAGTGCATCGCGCGGGCGATGAAGGGGCCACCCGCAGGCCAGGCGCCTTCGGGGCTCACCCACGCCGACTGATACTCCACGCCCTGGACATCGCCCACCTGGATCGGCCGAAAGGTCTCGATTGCCGCGTTCGGGTCCTGCGGGTCGTTGTAATACGCGTTGGCGAATTCCGAGCGCCACTCGGCCATCGCGACCTGTCCGGGGAGGGAATCCGGAGCGGGTTCGAGCCAGGTCACACCGATTTCACGGATGAGCTCGGTCGGGCTCGGGTTGTCATTCCGGAAGCGAAAGACGCTGTCACGCACGGAGTAGCGGTACACCGAGGGGAGCGTAAGGGCGAAGCCGACCTCGCGCGCGAGCGAGTCCGCTAGGACGGTGTCGCGACCCGAAACGTACATCCGGGTGGTGGCGTAGCCGCGATACTGGGCTTCGAGGGTAGCTCGCACCGTATCGACCATGGCCGCCAGCGCTTCACTCCCTCCCCCTTCGGGGAGCACGATCACCGAGACCGTCTGTCCTCGCGCCCAGACGTTGTCCACCTGAACGAAAGTCGGCGGGGTGACCGGGTCGTTCGTCCGCCGGGCCGCGAGCGCCTCCTCTATCCAGGGCTCGGAGGGGGAGCCGATCACGAGGACCTGACGGAAGCGGCGGAGCTGGCTCCACTCCACCCCTCCCTCAGGATCCTGGTAGGTGAGGCGGAAGGGGCGTTCGTCCCGGACCGTCTGGATCGTTGGCTCGAGCCCCGCTTCCACGATCTCGCTGATGCCGTCCCAGCGATCCCTCTCCGCGGCGATGATGATCGCATTCACGTCCCCATGCGCACGCGGTTGCTCGCAGGCGCCCGCGGCCAGGGTGAGGAGGAGTGCGCCGAGCAGGGGGGGGGTGTGGGGAAGGCGTGTCATGAGCTCCTCCGGGGAGGGTGACCGGGTCAACGGGCGCGGGTGCCCTTCGAGCCATCGATTCCGCCCATCATAGCCCCTGAGGGCGGAGGGCGTTCCGTTGCTTGACTTTCCCGGGACCCTTTGTAGAATTGGCCGAATCGGGGCATCTCCGCCTCGCCGGGGTTGCCTGCGCGGCCCGGTCTACACGCCTCATCAATGGAGGAACTCGCATGAAGCACCCTTGGGGCTGGCTCGAGGAGGAGGCCACCCTCGATGTCGCCATCCTCGCACTCGACGAGGACGAAGAGCTGGACGAGGAAGACTGGGATGAGGATGACGACTGGGATGAGGATGACGAGGATGAGGACGAGGACTGGGATGACGAGGAAGATGAGGACTGGGATGAATGGGAAGAGGACGACGAAGACGACAAGCGCCCGCCCCGACCGGTCTGGGACTGATCCGGTTCTCTGATTCCGCAGAAGGTTCACCGCCCCGGAGGCTGATCCAGGCCCCGGGGCGGTGTCATTTCTGATGTACCGCATCCCCCGGGGGCGGCACCGCGTGGAGGAAGTCGTCCAGCGGAGCCGCTTCATCACTACCCTCGGCCATGCGGAGGACGAGGCCTCGGCGCGGTCCTTCATCGATGCGGTCCGCGCGGAGTTCCCCGACGCCACCCACCACTGCTGGGCCTATGTTGCCGGCCCCCCGGGCGAGACGGCACACATCGGCATGAGCGACGACGGCGAGCCGCACGGAACCGCGGGACGCCCCATGCTGACGACGCTGCTGCATTCCGAGGTGGGTGAGGTCGTGGCCGTTGTGACGCGGTATTTCGGCGGGGTGAAGCTGGGGAAGGGGGGGCTCGGACGCGCGTACGCCGGCGGGGTGAAGCTCGCGCTGGACTCGCTCCCCACCCGGGAGCGGGTGGTCCGGGTTCCGGTGGAGATCCGGGTGCCCTTCGCCGCCGCGGACTCCCTCTTTCGGCTGGTCGAGGAACTGGGGCTGGTCGACAGGAGCGAATCCTATGCGACCGGGTTGGAGCTGAGTGGGCTCCTTCCAGAAGATGCAGTGGAGCGTCTCCGGCAGGAGGTGGCGGGGTTCACGGGGGGGAAGGGGAGCGTGACGGTGCGCCCCGGGTCCGACCCGCCACTGAACTCAGGGGGTTGAACCCCCGGGGGGTCGTCGGTAAGTTTCTCGGCCTTTCAGGGGCCTGTAGCTCAGGTGGTTAGAGCGCACGCCTGATAAGCGTGAGGTCGCACGTTCGAGTCGTGCCAGGCCCATATCGAGAAAAGCACTGCCCCAGAAGGAGTTTCCTTCTCGGGGCAGTGCTTTTTTCATGGGCTGAAATAGGCTCGAGTAACGATCCGCGTAACGAACGCGAGAAGTGTCCGGATCTGACCGCTGGATGGGGGTCGAGGAGGCCGACTAGGGAAGTCTCGGCGATTAACCCTAGTCTCTGGCACGGCACCAATGCCTACCCACCTCAGGCCGGAGGCCGACCCCGACCCCGACATCGAAGCCGCTTGACCGACCCTCCCAGGGGGGACAAACTTTAGAGAGAAACGGGGACAAAGTTTAGAGAACCCACATGAAGTCTGGAGAGCCGGTACAATCCGCCGCATACTATCTGTTGACGGTAGTTGAAGAACTTGCGGGTGGGAGAGCTGAAGCATCAAAGCGATTCTAGATCGATCTAGCCATTCTTCGCAGGATCGGTGAACTCAGCTCCGTGTGGCGTTCCGAGCTTCCGCGGAAATCCCAAGGCCGGGGTGGGCCAGAGCTGACCTCGCGCACTGAGAGGTGGCTTGCTTTAGCGATCCGAGCAGTTCTTCTTCAGGTTGGTATGTCGATGGCTGGGGCTGATGGACCGGGACTCAGACGGGTCGACCTCCCGGCGTTTCCGAATCCCGATTGATCGGAAAACTCACTCCACTGGCTACAGGCCGCCTGGCGGACCTATCCGACAGGGGCGAGCAAGGCTTCAGTGTCCCCACGATGTGCTCGGCGTGTCCTCGGGACGAAGGCCCGCTCCGGTCTCGGGGGCAGTCCCTAGATCGGTTGGGGTGCTCAGGAGGGTCGATCGGTTCGGTGTGCGATCATCGAGCTAACCCGCTCTTCGGTCCAGGGGAGGAGGGGCGGGTGCTTCATAAAGGGGAGGCCGACCGATTCCGCGACCACAGGAAGCAGCCGCGTGAGCACTACATGGGCAAGGCCGAAGCTCCATGGTGCCCAGGGCGGCGGTGATCCCCTTTCCCCGATCTCAAGGAACAGGTCTCCGAGTCGCATGACGCCGTAGTGCGCCTCCCCGTCGTTGTCGACCACGGGCCACTGGTGGTGGAGGAAGTCGTCCCACGAATGGAGCATGAACGACGTGTCCGGGTCGTCCGGGCTGATCCCGATCCAGCAGTCACGCATGAACAGAATCGGTCCACGATATTGTCCATTGATAATGGCATCCGACGTGTACCAGAGAGGACCCCGCTTGTGGAAGGGGTAACCATCGATGCCCGGCAGCTTGTCGAGCGCGTCGATTCCCACCGCACCACCGAGGCGCTCGTCATCAATGATGCCGCACCAGTCCGCGAGATCAGGGTGGACCTCCAGCCACGACTCTTCCTCCGCGACGCCCTCGATCAGCGCCCTGATCGCCGCGAGCGCTGTGTCCGTCAGCTCCCCGGATTCGGCGCACGCAAGGGAATCTGCGGGCATACCGGCCATCGTCAGAAAATCGAGCAGCATGTCGCCCGTCACCGAGTTCCGTTCGTTTCTCAAGGTTGCGGTCATGGACTGTCTCCGGCTGGGAAAGGGGGGCGAGGTTGGGCGAATGTCGAGAGGGTACCAGAGAAACTTCGCGGGAGGGTGTGACACCGGATCCTCTGGATCCGCGATGGGACTGTCGTCTCGGGCCCGAACATGGGGCTCGGGGCGTGTGGCTGCCAGCTCCGGTGACCACTCCTGTGCACCTCGATCCAAGTCGTAAACTCGTATGACCGTCCGACAAGAGAGGGATAGGCATCATAGGGGCAGCGCGTCCGTGACCGGAGGAGGTTCGGTGGAACGGCTGGCCCTTCAAAAGAGTTGGCGATCTCCTGAAGGGGGGGACACTCTGGGATGTACGTGAGCCCGGAAGAACCCACCCCAACAGGAGACCGCCCATGGACAGGTATATCGGGCTGGATGCGCATGGGTCAAGCTGCACGCTGGAGGTCATGACGCCGAGCGGGAAGCGAGTTGGAAGCCACGTGGTGGAGACGAACGCACGGTGCCTGATCGAGGCGGGGCGTCAGATCCCGCAGCCTCGGCATATCTGCCTGGAGGAAGGCACGCT
>JBGTMU010000172.1:0-27135 GCA_041743405.1 Longimicrobiales bacterium
TGCGCCGCGGCGCGGTGACGTGGGCAGAGACGATCCCGCCGCCGGTGGTCACACGCTGCGTGAACTGCACGACGGCCGGCGGGGCTGCCCGGTCCAACAGGTGCCGCACGATCCCGCCTCCGAGTCGCCTCAGTGGGAGGAGCCCAGCGTTCGGTACGTCGTTGATCGAATACCATTCCGGTGGCTTTATCTCCTCGGCAGGGTCGAACCACGCGCCGTCCTGCGGCGTGCCGACCACCGACACGGGACATCGTGCCGTCACCGACTTTCGAGGCGCGAACCGCGCATGCGCCACGAGGAAGTGTTCCACCCGGATTCGCCGCCCCCGATAGGATGGGAGTTCGTCGGCCACGGTGACACTGATGGAGCAGGTGTGGCTTCCGGGGAGCCAGTCGCCGACGAACAGCACCGGGGCGTGGTCGCTGTCGGTCTCGGCGCTTCCCCGCGCGGCGCGTCCGACAAGGACGAGCTGCCTGAGCGTGACGGTCAACTCGTCGCAGTGGACTGGCTCGGTGACTCGGACCGTCAGGGACCCGGTGATCCGTTCCCCGGCGCGGAAGGTGCCGTCCTCCCGATCGAGCACGATCGTGACCTGGCACCATGGGTCCTGGAGTTCTTTCCCCATGCGTTCCTCGTTCGGGTAAGCCCATCAGGCTGACGAACCGTCCTTCGTGCAAAGCATACGGTGGATTGCCAGATACGGACACGGGCCGTGGAGTCGCCAGCCAGCGGTGCCGTCGGCAACCGGAGCGCCCATGCCGGAACGGCGCCTTGGGAATGGGAGCCCGTGACAGCGGTATCGATGAGGGCAGTCCATGCTGCCGGGATCGGTTCTGGCGAGCACACTGAACCATGCGTTTTGCCCGGAGAGGTTTGTTGCGGGTGGTACGAGACGAGGTCTATCTTGACCCGACATTGAACACTCGATGCACCGCCTCCTTCATGCCCTTGGCATTCGGGAGCGCCGCATGTACCTCCCACGGACCAGGGATGGGGTAGATCAGCATCATGCAGAACGATCTGACCCGGTACCGGGCCGCTCTGGCCGACCGCTACGAGATCAGTCGCGAGCTGGGAACGAGTGGCTCTTCGACGGTCTACCTGGGTCGGGAGCTTCGACACGATCGAGCCGTCGCTCTGAAGTTCATCCTTCCGACGATCGCTGGAAGCGTCGAACTGAAGCGCTTCCACCGTGAGATCCAGATCGCATCGAGGCTTCAGCACCCGAACATCCTGCCCCTTCTGGATTCGGGCGAAGTGGATGGATTGCCCTTCTTCGTGACCCCGTATGTAGAAGGTGCCAGTCTGCAGGATGTGCTGAACCGCAAGAAGACTCTTCCGGGCGACACGGTCCGCCGTATCGTCCGTGAGGTCGCAGAGGGTCTCACCTACGCCCATGCGCAGGGTGTGGTGCACCGAGATGTGAAGCCGGCAAACATCCTGCTCTCCGACGGGCACGCGATTCTGACCGACTTCGGCCTGGCGCTTCTTTCCGACAATTCGGAGCGTCTGACGGAATCGATCAGCGGAGCCGGTGGCACCGTGCTCTACATGAGTCCCGAGCAGATGCAGGGAAGCTCGGAGCCCGATGCCCGCACGGATGTCTACTCCCTGGCGTGCGTCGCGTACGAGATGCTCAGCGGCGAACCCCCATTCTCCGGAAGAACGGCCTGGTCGGTTCTTGCTCGTCAACAGAGCGGCCGGTTCCCCTCCCTTTCGAGCATTCGACCGGACATCCCGGCCGAAGTGGACGCGACCATCGGGAAGGCGCTGGACTTCGACCCGAGTCGGCGGTTCGCAACCCCCCGGGCCTTTTCGGAAGCGCTCGATGCAAGCCTCGGGAAGACAGCATCCGCAGCCCCGCGAATATCGACTTCGCGGTTGATCGCCGCCGCCGTCATGGTCGTGGTGTTCGTATCGCTGGCCGCGGTTGCGGTACTTCAGTTCGGCGGCAGTGATCCTGCACTGGATTCACAGAGCGTCATGGTGTTTCCCCTGTTTGATACCCGTGGGGAAGGCAGGAACTCGGCGGCTGGAGAGGAGGCCGCCATCATGATCGGCGCGGCCCTTGATCACGCCGGGCCGCTTCGCTGGATCGACGGGTGGGACTGGCTGGAAGCTCCGCTCCGTTCCGACATGAGCGGCTGGACCGTGCAGCGCGGGGTGGAGATCGCTCGCAACCGAGGCTCTCGGTACCTGATCGACGGGCGAATCATGGAGGAGGGCGACTCTACCCGAGTCCTGCTGCGTCTTCATGACGCCTCGAACGGAGAGATCGTTCGTCGCAGTCTCGTTGCGGCTCCGATGGGCGGCGAGGGCCCATCGGAGCTGGGTCGACGCGCCGTGATCGACCTCCTTCCATCCCTGATCGACGCCCGGCGGCTGGTGGGCACGGACGTGCTGACCGAGTTCGAACCTGCCGCCGTTGCGGCGTGGCTTCAGGGTGAACGCGCCTACCGCCAGTCAGACTTCGAAACCGCCCTGGACCTCTTCCAGCGCGCGGTCGGCCTCGATTCGACCATGGCGCTGGCGGCAGTCAGAGGTGCTCAGGCAGCGGGGTGGGTGCTGCGGCCTTCGATCGTGGATGCCCTGCTCACCGTCGGGCTCGAACGGGTCGAGGTCCTGCCCCTCAAGTACCGACATCTCGGAGAAGGACTCCGGAGTTACTATGCCGGGACAGGGCAGGCTGCGGTAGACCAGCTCAGGCGAGCGCTGGATCTCGATCCGACATGGAGTGACGCCCACATGGCCCTGGGCGAGGCACACTACCACCTTCTGCTGCCTGACAGCTCCGGAATCCCCGAAGCCGAGGCGGCCTTTCAGGAGGCCGTGCGGTTCGATCCGGGCTTCACCCCGGCTCTGGTTCACCTTGCCGAGCTGGCCATGGCGCGAGGAGATCAGCGGACGGCGACCGGGTTCCTCGACGAGATCCAACGCGCGGCGGGCGACGAGGTCGTGGCGGCCAGTCACCTCACTCTGATGAAGCAGTGTGCCGAGGGTGGACCGAACGACATCGACTGGCAGGGGAAGGCCACCTCCGCTCCGGCGGTTGCCCTGGAGAGCGCGCTTCGCGCCGGTGTGGGCGGTGGCCGCTCGGCCTGCGCCATCGCCGCCTTCACGGCGCTGGCCGAGACGGGACCTCCATCGTACGCCTGGGCCTCGCTTCTCGGCCGCTATTCTCATTCTCTGGCCACCGACCGGGCGGACGACGCCCGGCGCATCGTAGAGGCCGCCATCGAGTTTCCGCGACAACAGCACTACCTCGCGGTCGCCGGCACGCTGTCCGGAGCGCCGTTCTCGGACTGGGGGGAATCCGCCGTCCGCACCCTCCAGCAGGAGAGTGTCGACCCGCCGACGGCAACTCAGCTGTGGGCCGTGGGCGCTCTGCACGGTTCGAACAGCCGACCCGAGGGGACGGCGTGGGCGCTTGAAGCGGCTCGCCGCATTGCCGACACGTCTGTCGCCAGTCCGACCCACGCGCTTCTGGTCGAGGTTCTGGAAGGATGGGATGCGCTGGCCAGGGGAGACACGACCGAGGCGATCGAGCGCTTTGCCGGGCTCACCTCAGGGGACTCTCCACTCGATCTGGCCTGGGGGCTCTGGCAGTCGGTTGGGGCGGAGCGCCTGATGCTGGCACGCCTGCTGCTGGAGCGTGGGGAGTACGGTGCTGCTCTGCGCGTGGCGGGCAAGCTGGACCATCCCCAGCCCGTCATCTTTCTGGCTTACCGGCCGGAAAGTCTGCGGATCCGGGCGGATGCGGCATCAGCGCTGGGGCAGGCCAGCGTCGCCGCCGAACTGAGACAGCGTCTCCAGAACCTTCGCGAACCCGCCACCGCAGTGACCGTCGGGTCCAACTGATCACCCCCCGCAACGAGGAGTTGATACCATGAGTCACTCAAGCGCTCACGCCCCGTCCGATCCCATTGGCCCCGGTGGACCTCCCGATGATCCCATTGGCCCCGGTGGACCTCCCGCTGATCCCATTGGTCCCGGTGGACCTCCGGCGGACCCGATTGGGCCCGGCGGCCCCCCCGCCGATCCGATCGGCCCTGGTGGTCCGCCGGCCTCGCGTCAGTCCCCGGCCTGAGGCGTCCGGACCGATCGCCCATCCCACATCGGGAGAGTGAAGGTGAAAAGCGGAAGAAGTATGGCGCCGACAAGCGGGTCCAACGCGGCGAAGGGCGCCCTTCCCAGTGACACCGCCCAGACCAGGAAGCACGCCGTCGAGAGGAACAGCTGCTTTCGCCTCTCCACGCCTTCCACCCGGTACAGGTAGACGGGGGTGAGCACGAGCAGCAGTCCGAAGACCGCAGCGGGCCAGTGCCAGGTCAGACCACGACTTGCGAGGATACCGCCGATCGTGAGATAGACGGCGATCACCTCCGACGGGACATACTTGACGAGCCGGGCCGTGTAGTCGTCAGGGGTTACGCTGGCAATCGGCGGAGCCCCGGGTGCCCCCCCCATGTCTGACATTGGAGCGGGGCCGCGACCGCGGCGAATATCCAGGTCCTGCGCGGTGATCACCTGCCGTGACATTGTCGCCTCCGGTCTGGGTAGTCGGCAGTCGACAAGATGACGCACGGATCGCCGAACTGCAAAGCGGTTCTCTGGAGAGTCGCCCGGGGGGGCCTCCTCCTCGCGGCCACACCGCCTGGACGGTATGCTGAGGCCAGGGTGAAGGGAGCCTGAACTCGGGGAAGGAGACACCTGGAATGTCGAAGTCGCTGAAGACCTGCTTCGATCGGTATCCCGCCGATGAGCACCTGGTACGAGCTGCGGAGCTGGCGATTGCCGAGAACGTCCGGAATGCCCCCGATCTGTCGGGTGAGTTGCCGGCTGAGGAGCTCGCCCTCGTCACCGGAAAGCTCTGGAAGAACGGCCGCAGGCTCAGAGTTGCATTCCTGGATGGTCACGACGAGGTAAAGGCCCGCATCGAGCCGATCGCCCGGGAGTGGAGTGAGCACGCGAACATCGAATTCGACTTCGGCAACCATGCCGAGGCCGAGATCCGGATCTCGTTCGAGCTTGCGGGTTCCTGGTCCTATCTTGGAACGGACGCCCTTACGCTCGACCCCGAAGCGGCGACCATGAACTTCGGATGGCTGCGACCGGACTCCGGCGAGGCCGACTACCAGCGCGTCGTGCTGCATGAATTCGGGCATGCCCTGGCCTGCATCCACGAGCATCAGAATCCGGCAGGCGGAATTCCCTGGGATGTGGACAAGGTCTACGCCCACTACGGCGGTCCCCCTAACAACTGGCCCAAGGCGCAGGTGCACCGAAACCTCCTTCTCAGGTACGAGGAGGGGCTGACCTCGCATACCGAGTTCGATCCAGACTCGATCATGCTCTACCCGATCCCTGCGGAGCTCACCATCGGGGGCTTCGAGGTGGGCTGGAATACAGCTCTGTCGAAGACGGACCGCAAGATGATCGCGAGGATGTACCCCAAGCCGACAAGTCAGTGATTGCGAACGACTTCATTGCCGAACTCAGGGCGGCTCTGGAGGCACGAGAGCACGACCGTGTTCGCGGGATGTGCCGTGGGCTGGCGGACGACCTGCGTGCCGGATCGGTGGAGGTGACCGAGAGGGACGCCGGTCGCATTCTGGCCTTCCTGAAGGCGAATCGCTGTTTCCGTGAGCTGGTGGGCGTGAGCGCTGTCATGTCGCGGACCTGGCCGGACAGTCCCCGGATCCGAAGGCTCCATGCGCAGGGCCTCATCGAAGAAGGGCATCGATCTGACCAGCCCGAGTTGCTCGACCAGGCGCTGGACCTGCTGGAGCGCGCCGTGTCCGAGCCGGATGTGCCGCCCGATGAGCTTGACGAAGCCTGGGGTCTGATCGGTCGGGTTCACAAGCAGTTCTATGTTTCGTCGGTCCGCTCGTCCGCTGGCCCCCGGATCGAGTCGATGAATTCCGCCCTGGCGGCGTACGCCCACGGATGGGAACGGAGTCGCGAGACCTGGCACGGGATCAATCTTGTCGCCCTGCTTGCTCGCGCGCGCCGCGACGGACTGAAGCCCGAATCGCCCTGGGACGATGGCATGCTTGCCCGGGAGATTCTGGCCCGGATCGAGGAGCGCATGGACGATGGCAAGGCCGATCTCTGGGACTACGCGACCGCCATGGAGGCGTCGCTCGCGCTGGATGATGCCCCCACGGCCATCGCCATGGCGGAGACATATGTCCGCACCGGACTCGCTGCCGGCCGAGACGAGTTCGAGTTCGCATCAACTCTCCGGCAACTGAAGGAGATCTGGGAACTCGACCCCGACGGCCCGGCGGGCGCCGCCATCCTTCCCATGCTCGAAGCCGTAGTGCTGGACCGGGGGCTGCGGAGTCCGGACGGGAGCGGTTCTGTCGCGCTCGAGTCGATGTCGGTCCACAGGATTCGGTCTGCGGAAACCTTCACGCGTCTGGAGCGTGTCTTCGGCTCGGACGCTTTCGTCACGACGCGGTGGCTGAACCTGCTCTTCGATCGTCTCCAGGCCATCGGCTCCGTGACGACCCGATCGGGGCGGGGGGTCGGCACCGGGTTCATGGTTCGGGGTCCAGTTCTTTCCACCGAGCTCGGGGACGACTGGTACTTCATCACGAACAGCCATGTGGTTACGGACGACGAGGCCGTGATCGAGAAGGCTCCGCCCGGTCGCCAGCCATGCCGACCTCGCGAGGTCCGCATCACCTTCGAACTCCTGTTCGAACAGGAGCCGCGCGAGTACGGCGTGGCGGAGGTGATCTGGTCCTCGCCGCCGGAGGAATGCGACGTCTCCATCCTCCGGCTCGATGGCGACTTCTACGAGGACGGAGTCGAGTCCTATCCGGTCTCCTTTCAGCTTCCCCACCCGAGCACCCGACCACGGCTGTACATCGCCGGGCACCCCGGCGGGGGGAGTCTTCAGGTCTCGATGCACGACAACCATCTCATCGACTTCGATGATCTTCGGATACAGTACCGGACCCCGACCAATCCCGGGAGCTCGGGCAGTCCCGTATTCAATGACGAGTGGGACCTGGTTGGGGTACATCACGCGGGTTCAGCCGAGATGCCTCGCCTCGATGGCTCGGGCGCGCACGAGGCGAATCAAGGTGTGCGGCTCACGGCGATTCTTGCGGCTCTGGAGCAGGTCCTGAGGGCGCGTCGGAGGGGGTAGATGGAGCCTGAAGGGAGAGCGGCGGACGATCGATCCGTCCTTGAACCCGAGAGGGGTTGACTATCCTCCCGGGCACAGCTCCTCGTATCCGGCCCTGCAGAACTCGACCTTCCCCCCGATCATCGTCATTCGCACTTCAATGGACCGAAGTGACTCGGAAGGCGTGGTCAGAGGGTTCTCCGAAACCACGATGAGGTCCGCGAACTTCCCCGGGGAGAGGCTGCCCACCACCCCGTCCATGTGAAGCGCATAGGCCGCATTCACGGTCATCATCCGGAGCGCCTCCTGCACGGTCACGGCACCGGCCTCCAGCCAGTCAGGCGCTTCACATACGCTCCCGTCGGGCCTCAGCTCGTCGCGGGTGACGAGCGACCAGAGATGGACGAAGGGTTCGAGGGGCCAATGCCCCGGTGCGTCGCTCTTCCAGGCGACGGGGAGCCCGGGATTGGCGTCGATCAGCGCGCGCCAGGGATCCAGGCGGGGACGAAGGCTGGTGTAGGGCTCGCGAGCGAGGAAGCTCCAGTCCCCCCCGTCCTCGATAGGGCATGTGAACGGACTCCCGAACACGACAGGGATCACGCCCACCTCGGAATAGCGGGGAAACTGATGGGAGCGCAGGTAGCGGTTGTGATCCATCCGGTGACGGCGAGTGTTTGGAGCCCCCTGGAGCAGGGTCTCGATCGCGGCGAGCGCCGTGTCCACTGCGATATCTCCAAGGGCATGGATGAGCGCCTGGTATCCACGCTGTTCGACCGCTTCGAGGGCGGTAGCCAGCTCTGTGGCCGTGAAGTACAGGTCTCCACCGTCGGCGAAGAAGGTGAAGGCGCCCCGGTTGCACGCACCTCCGTCGGTGAAGAACTTCACCCCGGGAATGCGGAACAGCGCGTTCGGATCGGTGATCGGCGGGTGTGCCAGGTACCACCCGGCGGGCCAGGGGTCGCCGCAGAAGCTGTTGTATCCGAGGTAGACACTGGTCCGGGCGCGGAGCCCTCCCCCATCGACCCATTCCCGGAAGTGGGAGAAGGCGTCCGGCCAGATGTTCCCTTTCGCGAGGGTGGTCGTGCCCGCGGCGATCAGGCGGGACTGCGCCTCTTCGTATGACGTACCTACCCGGTCTTCCGACTGCCCGAGGAAGACTGCGTTGTATACGTGATTGTGGGGGTCCACGAAACCGGGCATCACCGTGTGACCGGCGAGGTCCACTCTGACCGCTCGCGCTCCGGCACGAGCCAGCATCGCTGCGCGTGAGCCCGTCTCCAGTACCCGGTCATCCTGAACAAGCACCGCTTCGTCAACCCGCCCCACGGGATCCATCGTGATCACGGAACCCCCGAAGAACACGATCGCGTTCTCGAGCGGTGGGTCTGTGGGGACCTCAACCGGATCGGAGTCGCCGCAGCCGAACGCGACCGCTCCGAGAATCAGCGGAACCGTCCAAAGCACCCCCCGAACGACAGTCAGCATCCCTTTCCCCCGGTCAGAGCACCCCGAACGCAGTGAGGACGCCCCGGAGCCCCAGCCCCAGCGCCACGAGGCACACGATCACTCCGGCAGCGTTTGCCCAGCGGCCATTTGCGAGTTCTCCCATCCACCGTCGGTCATTGACGGCCAGCAGGAGAAAGACCGCGATCGCTGGAAGAAGCACCCCGTTCGTGGCCTGGGCGAAGAGAATCGCCTCGACAGGCCGTACGCCCGTCGCGGCCATGAGCGCTCCCGCGAGAATCACCCCTCCCCAGACGGCGCGAAACCGCGACGAACGGAGATCCGCCTTCCACCCGAAGGCGCCAGCCGTGGCGTAGGCGGCAGCGAGAGGCGCGGTGATCGCGGAGGTCATTCCCGCCGCAAAGAACCCCACCGCAAAGAACGCTCCAGCCCAGGCTCCCAGCAGAGGCTCGAGCTGCTGCGCCATCTCTGCAGCCGTTCCAACCTCCCCGCCCGAGCCATGGATCGTCCCGGCCGAGGTGATGAGAATCGCCATGCTCACCCCTCCCCCCACCAGGATCGAGAGCACCAGGTCGCGGCGCGCCGCGGGAAGGTCTTCGGGGCCGGAGAAGCGCTCGCGCACCGTGGAAGCGTGGAGGAAGAGGTTGTAGGGGACGACGGTGGTGCCGATCAGAGCGACGGTGAAGAGAAGCGCGCCTGGAGGGAGTTCCGGCACGAAGAGCCCGCGAAGGAGGTCAGGGATGGGAGGAAACACGAGCAGGGCGGTGACCATGAAGACCACGGCCATGACGCCGACCATCCCCATGAGAAAGCGCTCGAGCAGCCGGTAGCTCCCCGTCCAGAGGAGCGCCGCCGCGGCCGCCGCGATCCCGAGCGCCCAGAGGTTCGGGGCCCCTCCCGCGATCGACTCCACCCCGAGCGCGGCGCCCAGCAGATTCCCGGTCTCGTAGGCGGCATTTCCAATCGCGATCGCCCCTACGATCAGGATGATCGAAGCGATCCGGAGGAGCGGGCGGGCGAATCGACGCCTCACCGCTTCTCCCAGTCCGAGCCCCGTAACCACGCCGAGTCGGGCCGACATCTCCTGCAGGATCAGGGTGGCGATGGTGGAGAAGAGGAGTGCCCAGAGGAGGGTCAGCCCGAAGCGGGCACCCGCGAGCGTCGCGGTGGTGACGGTTCCCGGGCCGATGAAGGCCGCGGCGACAATCCAGCCCGGGCCGGATCGGCCGGATCGTTCTGGGGAGGTCGTTTCCATTCCGGTTTCTCGGTACGTTCGAGAGGGGGAGAGGATCGTTGAACAAGTAGAGGGACCATAGCGCCCTGCGGCCGGGCTGGACAGTTTGGCGGCGCTGGACGGAAGCGGGCCGCACCGCGTCGCCCTCGGCCGGCCTGGACAGCTCGCCGAGGCAGGGTCGTCCTGATCCCCTTCCGGAACCGAACACCCGATGCGGGGTCCGGAGGACCTCCCTCCGAACGGCCCACTTCGGACTTCGGTACCTGTTCCTTTCGAATTCAGATTCTTCGTGCCCACTCCCGACCCCTCCCTCCCCGCAGCCGAACTCCCAGTCGATATCGCGGTGGTCGGCGCCGGCCCATGCGGGATCGCGGTGGGAGCCGCGGCTCGGAAGGCCGGGCTCTCGTGCGTGCTCTTCGACCGCGGCCCGGTCTGCGCCTCGCTCCTCGACTACCCCCCGTACATGTCCTTCTTCTCCACCTCCGAGAAGCTCGAGGTGGGCGGCGTTCCGTTCATCACCGCGGAGAAGAACCCGACGCGGAAGGAGGCACTCGCCTACTATCGTCGGGTGGCAGAGCACTTCGAGCTGGATATTCGTCAGTACCAGGATGTCGAGGAGATCGCCGGCGAGCTCGGGGACTTTCGCCTCATTACGGAAGATCGATCCGGGGATCGCACGACGATCCGGGCCCGCCGGGTAGTCATCGCCACAGGGGGTTTTCACGAACCCAACTTCCTCGATGTGCCGGGCGAGGAACTTCCACATGTTTCCCACTACTACATGGAAGCGCATCCCTTCTGGCAGCAGGACGTCGTGGTGGTGGGAGGGGGCAACTCCGCGGTGGAGACGGCACTCGAGCTGTACCGCGGCGGAGCCAGGGTGTCCCTCGTTCACTTCGGGGAGACGCTCGATCGCGGGGTCAAACCGTGGGTCGTCCCCGACATCACGAACCGCCTTGAGAAGGGAGAGATCCCAGTGCACTGGCGGCACAGGATCGTGGAGATCCATCGTCGGTCGGTAACAGTGAGGGAGGAGACAACCGGAGAGGAAAGCGAGATCCCGGCCGACTGGGTGCTCGCGATGACGGGGTGGCGAGCCGACCCCACGATGCTGCTGGAGCTTGGCGTCCCCGTGGACCCCGTCACGGGCATCCCCGCACACGATCCGGAAACCATGGAAACGCCGGTCCCGGGGATCCACATTGCGGGAGTGCTCGCGGCCGGACACGATGCGAACAAGATCTTCATCGAGAATGGGCGGATGCATGGGACACTTATCGCTGCAAGGGCACGGGGGCCCCAGGCCCCGTAACGGGGTGGAAGTATCCGGGTGGCGGAGCGAGGGAGCTTCGGGGGAAGGCGGGGAATTTCGGGGGAAGGCGGAGGAATTTCGGGGGGAGGTGGAGGCATCATGGGTGGAGCGGCGCAGGAAATGATCAGGCGCGGATGGGCACTCGCCGCCGTGTTCCTCACCACCGCCTGCGTCTCCTACGCCGCCTCGCCCTCCCCTGAACGCGTCCGCCTCCCCGAGCTGGAGGGCCCCTACACCCTCCCATCCGAAATGTGTGGGGGCTACTTCATCGTGGACGGCTGGCTGAACGGCACCGGCCCCTGGCCTCTGCTCCTGGACTCCGGAGCCGGACGAACCGTGCTGGACCCGACGGTTCGCGAAGCAGCCGGAATCCGCTGGAGAGCCGATTCCCTCCGGATCGGAGAGTTCGAGGCGTTCCGATTCGGGGCAGGGGAGCTCGAGATGACGGCCCTCAGCTCCGCGCTCGGAAGGGAGATCGTCGGGATCCTCGGTCACCCGGTCTTCGCAGGCGTACTCATGACCTGGGACCCGAAGAACCGCGCCATTCTCCTGGAACGAGGGGAACTGGATCGGGGAATGGACGGCGTGTTCCCGGCACGGGACGATTCCCGTCCCTGGGTGGGGTCGGTGATCGGAGGGGACACGCTCTGGGTGCTCATCGACACCGGCTCTTCGAGAGGGCTCACCCTCCGGAACCCGGAACGTCTCGACTACCTGAGCCCCCTCACCCCCACCGGGGCGCGAGAGCGATTCGATGGGACCCATCTGGTCACCTCCGGACGGCTCGCCACCGACGCGCGTATCGGTCCCCTCGTCGTCGCCACCCCGGTAGTGAACAATTCGGTGAGCGTCGACCTCGTGGGACAGGAAATCCTCGAGTACGCCCGGATCACCTTCGATCAGCGAAACGACCTCATCCGGTTCGAGCGAGTGAACGGCGACCCTTCCATGCTGATTCCGAGCCCCCCGGTGCGGAGCTCGGGCTACGCGGTGCGCCCTGGCCCCTCCGGGGCGGAAGTGATCCATCTCTTCGACGGGCTTGCTCCGGAGGGAATCGAGGTCGGAGACGTGATCGTCAGCGTGAACGGCGTCCGATGGACGGAACGAGGGTGTCCGGGCGCGCGCCCATCGGATGGTGATACCCCTCCCACCGTGGAAATCCAGCGGGGCGACTCCATTTTCATCCGTACCATTCCGGTTCATATCCTGCACGGGCCACCTGGAGGGGATCGATTCTGACGAGAGATCCCTGCCTGCCCCCCCGCACCCGCCCTTCGCGTTGCTGGTCCGTTCGCAGCGCTCTACCTTGAGCCGCAGCCGGGTCCAGTCTGCACCATTTTGACGGGGAGTGTCCGATGCGCACCTTCCAGAACCCACTCGTACGAAGCCTCGGCGGAGGATGCGCTCTCGTGCTCGTCGGGTACCTCGCCTTTTTTACCCCGCTCGGTTCATCCCCTGCTTCGCCCGCACAGGACCCGCTCTCCGCTCCCTTCGTGGGCGTGACCACCGACAGCACCGTGGTTCCGGGGCTCTTCGCCATTCAGGCAACCGGCGTTTCGACGGAACCGGTTCGGGCTGCCGCTGAGCGCTTTCTCGACGCCCTCACCGCAGACCAGCGTTCGGCCACAGCCTTCCCCGTGGATGACATCGAATGGCGCCTCTGGCAGAACATTCATCGATACACGCGGCAGGGAGTGTCCTTCGAGGAGATGTCCGAGGCCCAGCGCGAGGTGGCTTTCGACCTGATGCGGGCAGGCCTCAGCGCCCGCGGATTCGAACAGACGCGCAACATCATGCGCCTGAACGGCTATCTCGCCGATGTCCTCGAGCGGTGGGGTGAGTATGGTGAGTTCCTCTATCACCTCACGGTGATGGGCGAGCCTCACGCCACGGAACCCTGGGGATGGCAGCTCGACGGGCACCATCTGGTCATCAACTACTTCGTCCTGGGCGATCAGGTCGTGATGACGCCGACCTTCATGGGGTCGGAGCCCGTGTCCGCACAGACGGGGCAGTACGCCGGAGCCGAGGTGCTGCAGGAGGAGCAGACTCTCGGGCTCGAGTTGATGCGGGCGCTCCGACCCGATCAGCGGGCGCGCGCGGTCCTGGACGAAGCAAAGACCCGGAACAACGCGCAGGCGCAGGCCTTCCGGGACAACCTCGTGCTCGAGTACGCCGGGCTTCGGGGCGACGAGATGGACCCGATGCAGAGGACTCGCCTTCTCGAGCTGATCGGGATCCATGTCGGGAACATGGCCGATGGCCACGCCCGGGTGCGCATGGAGGAAGTGCAGCGCCACCTGGACGGTACCTGGTTCGCCTGGATCGGCGGATCCGGAACGGACGACACCTTCTACTACCGCGTACACAGCCCCGTCATCCTCATCGAGTTCGACCATCAGCTCCCGGTGGCCCTGCCGGGCGAGCGGGTCCCCGGCCGACGCCACATCCACACGGTGGTCCGCACCCCGAACGGGAATGATTACGGGAAGGACCTTCTGCGTCAGCACTACGAGGCGCACGCGAACGACGCGGCCCACGGGCACGCGCACTGAACATGCTCCCCCTCTACCTCTTTCTCTTCATCGTGGGGGGCGGGATCGCCCTCCTTTCGATGGCAGGCGACATCCTGGGTGGCGGCGCCGATCTGGACTTCGATCCGGATCTGGACCTCGACGTGGACGCCGGATCCGGTCCCGGCCTCGATGGGTCGTCCATCTGGAAGGCGTTCTCCCTCATGGGGCTGGTCTACGGCATCATGGGTGCCGGCGCCACGGGGACGCTTCTGCACCTCCTGTGGGATGGGGATCAGGTGCTTGTCACCGGGCTTCTCGCGGCCGGGGCAGGGGTGGTCTCCGGCGCCGGGGCCTCACTGATCCTCGGATACCTGAAGAGTTCCGGCTCCGGTGACGTAGCCTCGGAAAGGAGCTTCGAGGGGCTCGCCGCCCAGGTCCTGCTCCCGATCCAGGGCGAGGTGCCCGGACAGATCCGGATTCGAAAGGGGGCGCGGGAGCACGTGCTCCGCGCCCTTCCCTTCGGATCCGCTTCGCAGGCGGGGCCTCAACCCGCGACCTGGACCCATGTGGTCGTCGTGGAGGTCCGCGACGGAGTGGCCTATGTGACTCCCGGCGGCCCCGCACTGGACAGCCTGAATCCCTGAAACGCGCTTCCCCCGAACCAAGGAGATTCCATGGGATCCGATCCCATCACCGGCGCAGCAGTCGCCGCCTTCGTCGTCCTGGCCGTCCTGGTGGTGGCGCTCAAGATCATTCAGGCGCTCATCATCATCGTCCCACCCAACCGCGCAGCGGTGATCACCGGTCGCAACCGGATCTCCGCGGATGGCGAGGCGATCGGATACCGGGCCGTGATCGGAGGGCGTACCCTCCGGATCCCGATCATCGAGAAGGTCGACTACGTCTCCCTGGAGACGATCCCGATCGAAATCAGCGTCTCCAACGCGTTCTCGAAGGGGAACATCCCTCTTCAGGTCGAAGCGATCGCGAATGTGAAGATCGCTTCCGAGCCTGAAACCGTGTTCAACAATGCCGTGGAACGGCTCCTCGACAAATCCCCGGAACTCATCCGGGATCTGGCCCGCGACACGCTCATGGGGAATCTGCGCGGCGTGCTCGCGACACTCACCCCGGAGGAAGTGAACGAGGACCGGCTCGGCTTCGCCTCGGCGCTGGCCGCGGATGCGGGTGAGGACCTCGCGGCGCTTGGCTTCCACCTGGACGTTCTCAAGATCCAGAACGTCCACGATGAGCGGGGATACCTTGCCGCAATCGGACGGAAGAAGTCCGCGCTTGCTGTCCGGGATGCCGAGGTCGCGGAGGCCCAGGCCGAAGCCGACACGAGGGAGGAAGCCGCATCGGCCCGCCAGCGCGCTGAAGTGAGGGAGGCCGGTGCCGACATCGAGATCGCCGAGGCCCGGAACCGCCTGAGGGTCCGGCAGGCTCAGCTCGACCAGGAGGCGGAAACCGCCGAGCGCGTGGCCCACGTGAAGGCGGAGGAGGCCGAGGTCATCGCGCAGCGAGCCCTCGAGGCCCAGAGAGTGGAAAGGGAAAGGGAGCGGCTCCGGGCCGATGTGATCGAGCCGGCTCAGGCGGAGCGCGAAGCCGCCCGCGCCCGGGCCGAGGGAGAGGCCGCCCCCATTCTGGAGCGAGGGAAGGCGCAGGCCGAGGTGCTCCGCCGCCTCTATCAGGAGGTGCGCGACGGAGGAGAGCATGGGTTCGGAGTGTTCATCGCCGAGAAGCTCCCGGAGCTGCTCGCGACCTCGGTCGAAGCGGTGAAGGGGATCGAGATCGACCGGCTGGTGGTCATGGATGGAGGCGACGGAAACGGGGTCGCGAATGCCGCCAACCAGCGGGTGCGGGGGGCCCTCGGCACGCTCGAAGGGCTCGCCGCCACACTGGGGCTCGATCTGGAAGAGATCATCCACGCGGCCAACCGGAAGAGCCTCGCCGCGGCGCCAGCGGAAGGAAAGTCGGCGAGCCGGGGGTAGGCCGGGGCGTCAGGCAGACCGCAGCATGAGGCAGAGCGCAGCCTCAGGCAGTCGCGGCGATCGCGCCCTCCCACGCCACGCCCGGTTCACCCCGTCCGGAACAGCGCCACAGTCTGCGATGGTCGCTCCAGCGCCCATCCATATTTCCCCGCCAACCACCTGAGTGTGACCTCGCGGTACAGGCAGACGTGGGTGGGGTCGCGACCGTAGTGCCAGGTTTGGAGATCGACATCGTCCCCGGGCACCCCGGTCATGAGCGCGAGCCAGCCACCCGGCTTCACCAGCCCCGCGAGCGTGTCGAACTCGGCCTGCGGTCGGTGGAAGTGTTCGGCAGTCTCGGTGCAGGTCACGAAGTCGTACCTGCTATGCAATGGCGTGGGGTCAGGGGCGTAGAAGGGATCCCAGATTTCCATCGGGAAGCCCCGTTCCTCCATGATCACGGAAAGCGTGGGGCCGGGGCCTGAACCATAGTCGAGTCCGCGGGCGCCCGGCTCCAGCCTCTCGGAGAGGGGGCGGGCCAGTCGGTCCAGAAAGCTCCGATACGCCGGATCGACCGGGTCGTTCTCATGCTCGTCGTAGCGCGCGCGCTCCTCTTCCGGCGGCAGGTGATCTGAAGGGGCCACGAAGAGCAGTCGACACCCCGGGCAGGAGTACCAGAGCCGGAGCGCCCCGGGGAGCACGTCGCCGGTGAGGGTGCCGCAGAGGGGGCAGGAGAGCGCCGGCCCTCCGCTCAGGGGGCGACCCCCTCGCCACCCAGCACCGGAGCCAGCACCCAGATCACCACCCGGAAGTAGATGAGAAGTCCGAGCACATCCATCACCGTCGTGATCCCCGGCGACGAAGTGAGCGCCGGATCGATCCCGAACCTGCGGAAGAGGAAGGGGAGACTCGCACCCACGAGATTCGCGGATACGCTGATCAGGACCATCGTGATCCCGAGCGCGACCGCCATTCGAGGTTCGGCCCTGAACATCAGGACATAGAGCGTCATGAAGGCCCCGAACGCCACCCCGAGCATGAGCCCCGTCTTCAGCTCCTTCCAGAACACCATCATGTAGTCGCGCAGCTCCAGCTCACGCGTGGCGAGGGCGCGAACCACCAGAGTCGCCACCTGCGAGCCCACATTTCCTCCCGTTCCAATCAGGAGCGGGATGAAGGCGGCAAGAATCGCGAGTTCGGTGATGAACGCCTGGTAGTGGTTGATGACGTTGAAGGTAAGGGTCATCGAAACGACCAGGAGCACCAGCCAGGAGGCCCGTTTTCGGAAGAGGAGCCAGGGACTCGCCCGCACATAGTCGATGTCGATCGGCGCCCCACCCATCCGGTGAATGTCTTCCGTCGCCTCGTCCGCCACGACGTCGAGCACGTCGTCGACCGTCACGATCCCGACCAGCCTTTCCTCCGAGTCCAGCACAGGGAGCACGGAGAAGTCGTAGTCCGCCATGACCCGGGCCACCTCTTCCTGGTCCGTGTCGGTCGTGATCGCGACGATGTCAGTGTCCATGAGCTCGGACACCCGCGCTTCCGGAGGCGAGACGATAAGCTGCCGAAGCGAAAGCACGCCCTTCAACCGATCCCGCTCGTCTACCACGTACAGGTAGTAGATCGTCTCCGCGGCCGGCGCGGCCTTCCGGAGGAAGACGAGCACCTGCTCGGCGGTCATCGAGGCCCGGATCGAGACGAAGTCCGGGGTCATGATCCCCCCGGCTTCCTCCTCGTCGTAGATCGTGAGGGCGTCGGCTACGGCCCGTGTCTCCGGCGTGAGGAGGGCACGCACCTCCTCGGCCTGTCCCGGATCGTTCGCCTGAAGCGCCTGCAGGGTATCGACGAGGTCGTCCGGGCTCAGTTCCTCGAGTACCTCCGCCACCTGCGAGTGGGAGAAGGACTGGAGAACCTCGGGCTGTTCCTCGGAGGAAAGGTTGGACAGTAGCTCGGCCGCCCCTTCCGCTGGCAGAGCCGCGAGCACCTGTTCCCGTTCCTCGCTCTCGAGGTCGTACCAGGTCTCGAGAAGCTCCTGAACGCGGGTTTCGTCGAGCAGCCGGGCGAGCGTGACGGTTCCCTCTTCTGCCAGTGCGGCCCGAAGAGCGGTCAGGAGTTCCTGGATGTCGGCGGCGGAGTCCATGCGGCTCCTCCTGCGACGAGAGGGGTCAGGGTGCGCTGATCACTGGGACGGATTCGCGCTCAGCCTTGAAGAATACGGATTCGGAGTGCGCTTTTCCAGCGGCTTCCCCGGCGCCTGCGGCCCCGGCAGCATCCCGATGGCGGCTCGCCTGCCTCAGTCGGCCCAACCCCCTCCGCCGAGCGCTCTGACGCCGACCCCCGGACCGTCGGGCTTCTCCAGGTGCACCTCGCCCCCCGGCTCCACCTCGCGACGAACGAAGCCCAGGGCAATCCCCTGTTCGAAGCGGGGAGACCAGACCGCGCTCCGGATCTCCCCGGCCGATCTGGCGCGTCCTTCGGCGAAAAGGGGTGTGCCAGCGGGTGGCAGCGGATGGTTCCCGAGGAGCAGCCCGCGCAGGAGCCGGTTCACCTGCCCCCGATCGCGGATTCTCACGATCACCTCCTGCCCCGTGTAGCACCCCTTGGAGTGGTCGATCGCACGCCGTTCCAGCCCGACTTCGGGTGGCAGCGCCGTCTCGTCGAACTCCAGGCCGTACCGCGGACGTCCGTGCTCGATGCGGAGCAGGTCCCAGAGCCCCGCCCCCCCCACTTCGGCTCCCGCGTCGCGGAGGCGCTCCAGGAGTGCGGGCAATACCGTCTCGGATGCCACCAGGTCGAAGGCGGGAATATCCGTGTCACCATTCCGGATCGCGCGAATCCCGCCCTGCGGGCCGTCGTTCAGGGTCACTTCCCCGCCTTCCTCCAGCCCTTCGAGCCGCGAGGTGGGAACTCCGCCTTCGAATACCTCCTGCGCAACGAGCTCAGCCGCGCGCGGTCCCACGACCGTCACGAGCGCGAACGGGGGGTCGGGATCCAGGGGGCGCGCCATTCTGGGAGGGAGGTATTGTTTGAAGTGGGCGCGGGTGGCCGTCTCCCCGGCCCTCGCGAGGTCAAGGAGGAGCGGAGCCTCGGTCCCCGGCTCCAGGCGAATCAGTCGGAGGTCGGTGAGGGGGCGCCCCTTGGGCGTGAGAATCAGAGAGTACGGCGCCTTCCCCTCAACGATTCCCGAATCCCGGGCGACCCATTCGGGCGGGAGCGCCCCGGTGACCAACCCCTTCATCATCGCGAAGGGGGCTCGGCCCTCGAGCCGGAGGAAGTAGCGATCCGGACGCTCGAGCAGGACGGCGCCATTCCGGGCAGCGGTGTAGCCCTGCGGAACCATCTGCGACGACCCTGCCATCATCCCTTCTTCCCCTTCGCTTCCTTCAGTTCATCAACCAGCGTCTGAACCCGCTCCAGATCTGCGGCGGCGGGAGCGTACTCCAGATACCATTCGAGCTGCTCGAGCGCGGCTTCGATGCGCCCCATCCGCGCGAGCAGGGTGCCGCGATCGCGATTCTCGTTGGGCGAGGTCGGATGAATCACGAGGATTCGCTCGATTGCCGCGAGCGCCCGCTCGTGATCGCGCACGTTCAGGTATACTCCTTTCAGGTTCGTGAGCAGGCGCGCGAGCATGTCGCGGCGGGAGGCAGGCCGAAGGTAGCCGGGCTGCACTCGGATCATCCCGCCGTACACGCGGTCCAGGAGTTCCTGCGCCTGGTCCTCGAAGCGGAGCCTTCCGGCGTCGAAGGGATCGACGAGCAGGTTCACGGCCTCACCACGCATCCGGACCATGAAGTGCCCGGGGAAGTTCACCCCCTCGAGCGCCAGCCCGGATCTCCACCCCACTTCCAGAAAGATCATCCCGAGAGTGAGCGGGATCCCCACCCTCCGGTCGAGAACGTCGGAGAGGAAGGAGTTGCGCGGGTCGTAGTAGGCTTCCCGGTTCCCGCGGAAGCCGTTCCGTACATACAGGGTGTGGATGAGTTCCTGGAGTACGAGGGGGGGAGCGAGCTCCCCATCGAGCCGATCCTTCACCTCTTCGGCGAGTTGATCGAGGCGGGCCATGTACGCGTCCACGGGGAGCTGATCGTATTCCTCCCGCGCCACGAGAAGCGCAGCCCGCGCGAGGTTCAGTTCCTCGTCCGGTCGCGCCACCTCGCGGGCGAACGCCTCGCGCGTGTCGGCCCTGGATCCCGTCATGAGACTCGCATTCTCCGTTTCGCTCCGTCCTGCAGCCCCGTACATTGATCGTCCCGACAGATCGGGGACGCGTCATCCACCGGGAGGAAGTCCATCATGCGTACACATCTCGCCGTCGCAGTTTCCCTTTTCGCCGTTGCCTGCGGGCCCGCCGGCCCCGCGGACGACCCCGCAAGCGACCCCACGGTTGTGGCTCCGCACCATGTGTTCCCCGACGCGGAGGTCACCCGCGTCTGGAATGACATGATGGGCGTGATCGCCCCTGACAACGGGTGGGAGCGCGCCCGCTACATCGAGTTCGAATGGGTGGTCGGGCGGGAAGGACAGCCACCCTCGATCCGCCGCCACCGGTGGGATCGATGGGATGGAGTGGCGCGGGTCGAGGGATCGAATGCCGAAGGAGCCGTGCAGGTTGCGATCTTCCCCACAGCGGATCCAACGGCGGGGCGGGTCTGGGTCGACGGTGTCGAAGTGACGGGGGAGGAGGCGGCGCCGCGGCTCGAGGGCGCCCACCGTTCGCACATCAACGACACCTACTGGCTCCTGATGCCCTTCAAGTGGAATGATGAGGGGGTCACTGCCAGGTACGTCGGCGAGCAGACCGACGAGGGCGGCCAGCGCTGGGATGTCGTGGAGCTCTCCTTCGACGAAGGGGTCGGCCTCACCCCCCAGAATCGCTACCATGCGTTCGTGAATGTGGACACCCGCCGGATGGAGCGCTGGAACTTCTTCCGGAGCGCCGAGAGCACCGAGGCGGATATCGATACGGGGTGGGCGGACTGGAACCGGTACGGCCCGATCGAGATCTCGACCTCCCGTCCGGGAAGCTCGATCGGCTTCGAAGGCGTGCGCGTTGAGACGGAGGTCCCGGCCGGGGCCTTCGACCCGCCCTCGCCGGAGTGAATTCGGGACCCCTCCGGCTGACCGCCCTCACCCGGGGGAGCGGGTGCGCCTGCAAGCTCGGCATGGCGGAGCTGGAGGGGATCCTCGGGCGGCTCACCCCCGTCACGGATCCACGGGTGCTGATCGACGCCTCGTCGGGAGACGACGCGGCGGTCTGGCGGCTGGACCCCCCTCGGGAGCCGGCCGGCGAAGGGGGCGAAGGGCCGACCCGTGTCCTCGTTGCCACTACCGACTTCTTCCCGCCGATGGTCGACGATGCTCGGGATTTCGGGCGGATCGCGGCCGCAAACGCGTTGTCGGACCTGTATGCAATGGGGGCGGAGCCCCTCTTCGCACTGAACCTCGTGGCCTTTCCGCGGGAACGGCTCCCGACCGGGCTCCTGGATGAGATCCTCGAGGGAGTGGGGGCGGTGGCCGCGGAGGCCGGGGTCCCGATCGTGGGGGGGCATTCGGTGGATGACCCTGAACCCAAAGTGGGTCTAGTGGCGATCGGAGAGACCACGGAGGGGGCGCTCATCCGGAACGATGCAGCCCGCCCGGGCGATCTTCTGATTCTCACGAAGGCGATCGGAACCGGGGTGATCACCACGGCCCTCAAGCGATCCGCCGAACCCGACTCCGACCCGGAGCTCCAGGAGGCGCTGGCCGGGGCGGTGGCCTCTATGACCACGCTCAACCGGGGGGGAGCCTCCCTGGCGGTGTCCTTCGGGGTGCGGGCTGGCACCGATGTGACAGGCTTCGGGCTCCTCGGGCACCTGAGTCGGATGCTTCGCGCATCCGGTACTTCCGCCACGGTCGAGGCCGCCGCCGTCCCGACCCTCCCCGGGGCGGAGGCCTTCGCCGGCGCTGGGCACCTGCCCGACGGGACGCTCCGGAACTTCCGGGATCTCCAGCCCTTCGTGAGCTTCGGCGCCGCCGTGCCCGAGCTCCTGCAGCTCCTTCTCCACGACGCCCAGACGTCGGGGGGGCTGCTCCTTGCGGTCCCACGGGAAACGAGTGACGCCCTCCTCGGGAGTCTTCCCGGGAGGGCGCCCTTCGCCGCAGTAATCGGCCGGGTGGAGGCGGGAGAGCCCGGTACCATCCGGGTCGTCTGAGCCCCTTCTGCCCTGACCCCGTCTGGTCAGGCCCCTTCGTCCTTCAGCGCGATTTCGATCACTTCATCCAGCTCCCTCACGAGGTGAATCGTGAGGGCCTCTCGCACGGGATCGGGAATATCTTCCGTATCCGCGTCGTTGTCGAAGGGGAGAATGATCTCGCAGATCCCCGCACGGACTGCACCCAGCACCTTCTCGCGGACTCCTCCGATCGGCAGTACCTGCCCGGTGAGAGTCAGCTCCCCGGTCATGGCCAGATCCCTTCGGACCTTCCTCTTGGAGAAGGCCGAGACCAGGGCCGTGGCCATCGTGATCCCCGCGGAAGGCCCATCCTTCGGAATCGCGCCCGCCGGGACATGGATGTGCACCTCGCACCCCTTCAGGAGCTTTTCAGGGATCCCGTACTGCTCGGCTCGGCTCTTCGCGAAGCTCCACGCGGCTCGCCCCGACTCCTTCATCACGTCACCGAGCTGTCCAGTGAGGACGAGCCCCGCTTCCCCGGGGATCACGCTCGCCTCGACGAACATGATGTCGCCACCCATCGGCGTGTAGAACATCCCGGTGGCCACGCCCACGGCATCTTCCGTGCGCATCTTCTCGGGGTGGACCCGGGGGCGTCCGAGGAGCTCGCGCACCATTGCCGGGTCGATCGTGACCTGGTCGGCCTCCTCGCCCGCGATCCGTCGCGCCACTTTCCTTGACATCTTGCCGAGTTCGCGCTCGAGCTGACGCACCCCGGCTTCCCGCGTGTACTGGGAAATGAGCGCCGCGATCGCATCGTCCTTCACCACGAGCTCCTTCTCCTCCAGTCCCGCGTCCTTCCGCTGGCGGGGAAGCAGGTACCGCTTCGCGATCTCGAGCTTTTCCTTCTCCGTGTAGCCCGAGAAGTCGACCAGCTCCATCCGGTCGAGGAGGGGCGGTGGGATGCGGTCGACGTAGTTCGCGGTGGCGATGAAGAGCACCTCGGACAGGTCGAAGGGGATCCCCAGATAGTGATCGGTGAAGGCGTAATTCTGCGCCGGATCCAGAACCTCCAGCAGCGCCGACGAAGGGTCACCCTGGAATGAGACGCCCAGCTTGTCGACCTCATCCAGAAGGAAGACGGGGTTCTTCGTCTTCACCTGGCGCATTCCCTGAATGATCCGTCCCGGCATGGCGCCCACGTAGGTCCGCCGGTGGCCACGGATGTCGGCCTCGTCGCGCGCTCCACCCAGGGAGATCCGGACGTACTTCCGCCCGAGCGAGCGGGCGATGGACTGGGCAATCGAGGTCTTCCCGACACCTGGAGGCCCCGCAAAAAGCAGGATGGGGCCGCGTCCCTGCGAGCCGAGGTCCGGGTCTTCCGATGGGTCGACCGGTGGGGATGATGGGGAAGCGCCCGCTTCCTCCTCGCGCTCTCCGGCGGCTGCTGTCAGGCCGCCTTCCTCATCGGATTCCTGGTCGCCTTCCTGATCGGACTCCTGGTCGGACTCGTCCGGGCTGGACGTCGACGGGCCCCCGTTTCCACTTCCATCCGCTCCTTCGGCACTCTCCCCGGCATCCCCCCCGGATCCGGACTCCACGGCTTCGGGCGCGGGATGCGCTTCATCCCACCGCTCGGTCTGAAGCTTCCGGACGGCCAGGAACTCGAGGATCCGGTCCTTCACATCTTCCAGACCATAGTGATCCTCGTGGAGGATCTCCTGGGCCCGGGTCAGATCGATCTTGTCTTCGGTCCGTGCACTCCAGGGGAGCTCGGTGATCCATTCGAGGAAGGTACGGATGACCTGGTATTCCGCCGACTGGGGGCTCGTGCGCTCGAGCCGCTTCAGCTCGCGCTCGACTTCCACCCGTGCGTCCTCGTCGAGTGCGAGGGCTTCGATCCGACCCCGCAGCTCTTCCAGCTCCTTGCGGTCGTCCTCGTCCCCCAGCTCACGCTGGATCTGCTTCATCTGCTCGCGGAGGAGCATCTCCCGCTGGCGTTCGCCGAGTTCCTCCTGGACACGGGCCTGGATCTCCTCCTGGGCGTCGATCCGGGCAAGTTCGCGCTCGACCGCAACGAGGGCGCGGCGCATCCTCTCCTCATCATCCAGCACCTCGAGAAGCTTCTGCTTGTCCGGTGTGGGAAGATCCAGGTAGAAGGCCACGAGATCCGAAAAGGAGCCGGGTTCGTCGACCCCCTGAATGAGCTGGTTCAGGGCCTCGGCCGGGACTCCCCTGCGCGTGCCCAGCTCGGCCGCCCGATCGCGGAGTTCCTTGTCGAGTGCCTGGAAGGCCGGATCGCTCAGGTTCCTCGGGGGATATCGGGTGAGTTCGATGAGGCTCGCGCGCAACATCTCGTCACCGTCACTCCGATAGTGGACGGCCTCTGCCCGATCCTCTCCCTGAACAAGAAGCTGAACCCCGCCCCGTACACGGTGCGTCTGAATCACGCGCACGATCGTTCCCACCGAGTAGAGGCCTTCGGGGGTAGCCTCGTCCACATTCTCCCGCTGCGCAACGGCGAACAGACGCCGATCGCCATCCATGGCGGCCTCGACGGCCTCGACGGTGCCGGGCCTGCCTGCCGAAATGGGCACGGCCACGCCCGGATACACGACGGTATCCCGGAGGGGAAGAACCGGAAGTGAGAAACGTTCGCTCATGCATCCTCTGCTGTGGAGCGGGGCCTCCGCGAGGAGTTCCACGCTCCCTGTGTTCGATTCGCACCCCGGATTTCCGCGGATCGGCCCGGGGACCTCCTGCTCACTGCATGAATCCTGCCACGCAGGGTGCTCCCGAAGCGTGCCGCTCCGGCGGGAGTACTGTCAAAATGGCTCCAGCACGGTACCACTTTCTCGGCACGGGGGGTCCGAATAGCTTGAGGGGGCCGTCGGCATCCCTTCTCCCCTTCCCCAGCCATGACCGACGAGACCGTCTCACCCCCCACCCCTCCGCGGTCCCGCGGCACCTCGGGAATCGTGCTCGGCTCCGTCTTCGGGTTCGAAATCTCCCTCGATTATTCCTGGTTCATAATCTTCTTCCTGATCCTGGGGACGTTCGCCGGTGCCGTCTTCCCCGCGCACGCCCCCGGGCTGGACCGCCTCTTCTATCTGGGCATGGGGCTCGCAGGCGCCCTCCTCTTTTTCACCTCTCTTCTGCTGCACGAGCTCGCGCACGCGTTCATGGCCCGGGCCCGCGGGATCGAGGTCGAGGGGATCACGCTCTTCATCTTCGGGGGGATGGCGCGCACGTCCAGGGAGGCATCCACACCGGGAGACGAGTTCCTGATCGCGGGCGTGGGGCCTCTCGCTTCCTTCGCCCTTGCGGCGCTCTTCTGGGGGACGGCGATCCTCGGCAGCCGGATGGGACTCGGGCTCGAGATCACCGTAGTGGCGGAGTACCTCGGCTTCCTCAACCTCGTGCTCGCAATCTTCAACCTCCTTCCCGGGTTCCCGCTGGACGGAGGGCGACTCCTGAGGGCGGGGCTCTGGAAAGCCACTGGATCCATGCGGCGCGCTACCCGGATCGCGGCGGGGGCGGGGCGGGCGCTCGGATGGGTGATCATCGGACTCGGGGTCTATTCGCTTCTCGTGGGTGGGGCCTTCATCGGGGGGCTCTGGCTCGTCTTCATCGGGTGGTTCCTGGGGAACGCCGCCCGAATGAGCTATCAGCAGGTGCTCCTCCAGGAGATGTTCGCACCTCTGACGGCCTCGCAGGCGATGTCAGGTGCGCCGGAGACGGTAGGACCCGACGTCTCGATCGATGACCTGGTTCACGATTACTTCCTGCGCCGCCCCTTCAGCGCCTTCCCGGTCACTGACGACGGCGCGCTCGAGGGGCTCGTGACCCTGGCCCAGGTGAGGGCTCTTCCCCGGGATGGCTGGCATGATCTGACCGTGGCCGACATCATGAGTCCACTCTCCGAGATCCTCACGGCCGGTCCGGATGACCCGATGCTCGACGTGCTCGCAGCGATGCGCGCGGCCGACTCCCGGCGTGTGCTGGTCGTGCGGGGCGAGGACCTCCTCGGTATCATTTCTGCCACCGACGTGGCTCGGTGGCTCGATCTCGTTGGACTACTGGATGAGGGCAAACGATGAGTGAAAAGGGGGGGAAGGGACAGGAAATCCCATTCGACCGGCTTCCTCCCGGGTTCGCGGAGAAGGTGGGGCTCCCCGTGGAGTCCCCGGCTTTCCCCAGACCTGCGGCAACCGTGGTCGTGATGCGGGACGGAGAGGCCGCGCTCGAAGTGCTCCTGCTGCGCCGCACACGATCGGCGGGGTTTGTCCCGGGTGCCTATGTCTTTCCGGGAGGCAGAGTCGATGAGGCGGATGGCTCGCCGGAGCTCCTCCTGCGTCTGACTGGCGACGATGCCGCATGGTGGGCGGGCCGGCTCGAGCTGCCGGACGACGCCACCCCACCGGCTGCGGCCTACCTGATGGCGGCACTCCGGGAGACCTTCGAGGAAACCGGGATCCTGCTCGCACGCGCTACAGGGGGTGCATTCGCCCCTGCCTCGGCGGGCGATTCGAAGACCGAACAGCTTCGCGATGCTCTACAGGAGGGAAGCCGGAGCTTCGGGGACGTCCTGAGGGAGCTGGACGTGATGCTGGAGGATGCCGCGGCCGAGTACATCGCGCACTGGGTCACGCCAGAGGCCGAACCGCGACGCTACGATACGAGGTTCTTCGCGGTCCGGGTCCCGCGCGAGATCCCGGTTCAGGTCGATCTCGGTGAGATCGTGGACCACCGCTGGCTCACTCCGCGTGCAGCACTCGACGAGTATCGTGCGGGTCGGCTCCCGATGGTTTTCCCTACGATCCACACGCTGGACGAGCTCACCCTCTTCGAATCGGCTACCGAAGCGCTCGCGCATTACCGGGCCCGACGCATCCCGATGATAATGCCGCGGCTCGTTCGCACCCCGACCGGGGTAGGAATCGAGGTCCCCGACCCTGAGTGAACCCGCCATGCCGGAACCGATCGAGTCACCCCAGCCCACCACCCCCATCCTGACAGGTGCGGGAACCCCCGGGAACGTCGGACGCCCGCAACGGATGACGGCGCTCCTCTGCGGCATCGTGGTCTTGGGGACGATTTTCGTGCTCTTCCCGGCAGGGGTGCCGGCCGGGAGTCCGGTTCCAGAGGATGGAGTCGTGAGCGCGGCCGCGGAAGAGCAGACCCCTCCCGATCCGATCGCGCTCTACCTCGCCGCTCCCCCGCAGGACACGGCAGTCGTTCGTGAGGCGCTCGAAGCGCTGGAAGAGGCGATCGAGATCTGGCGGGACGGCTCGCGCACGGAGGGAGCGCGACGCGCCGACGAGGCGCTCGGCCGGCTCC
>JBGTMU010000173.1:0-12653 GCA_041743405.1 Longimicrobiales bacterium
GGTGTGACCCCGAGGCCGTTCTCGCGGGCTTCCTTTCCCTCATCCCTCCCGGATCCCGCCCGGGAGCCTCCTCCCCCGTCGATCGCGAATACCGTGTGGAAGCGATCGGCGCACGGGAATCCGGCTCCACGGAGTCCCTGCGCTACCTCGTCGAAGCCGACGGAAAGCCGATCCGCTCCCCTGCCCTCCTCCCCGCCGCCCTCGTCGCCTTCGAACGCAACCTCCAGCTCTTCGTAGCAGAGCACGCGCCGGACCAGATCTTTGTCCACGCGGGTGTAGTCGGATGGGAGGGTCGTGCCATCGTCATCCCCGGTCGCAGCTTTTCGGGGAAGAGTACGCTCGTCCGGGAACTCCTCCTGGCTGGCGCGACCTATTACTCGGACGAGTACGCAGTCTTCGGGCCGGACGGTCGCGTCCACCCCTACCCGCGGCCCCTCCGGCTGCGAGATCGGGATAAGCCGGGTCGCCCTCGGGTCACCCCGGAGAGCCTCGGTGCGACCACCGGCGAGGACCCGCTCCCGGTCGGCCTCGTGCTCCACGCCCGGTATGCACCGGAAGCTCCCCTGCGCCCCCGCCCGCTCTCTCCAGGGAGGGCCATGCTCGCCCTCGCAGACAACGCGGTACCGATCCGCCGACGTCCCGAAATGACCATGCAGGTGCTCCGCGCCGTCATCGAGACGCCCGGGCTGCGTGCCTTCGAGGCCGAACGCGGGGAGGCGGCCGAGGCCGCGCGGCAGGTGATCGAGCTCCTCGAAGGGCGGGGGGCGCAGGAGTAACCCCTCCTCTTCAGTGCTCCTCCACCACCACCCCCCGGTACCCCTCCAGCAGCTCCCGAAACAGCGGCCCCGGTCGACCACCCCCGACCTTCCCCCCCTCGATCTGGACCACGGGCACCAGCTCCCGGAGCGATGAGGTGAGGATCACCTCCTCTGCCGCAGCAAGCTCCTCCGGTGCGATCCCCCGCTCCTCGACCTGAATGCCGCGTTTCCCCAGGAGCTCCAGAACGACCTCGCGGGTGATCCCGGGGAGGGCTCCGTCCGGGGGGCCCGGCGCGATCACCACCCCGGTGACGAGCGCGAACACATTCGAGGCGGACCCTTCCACCACGAGCCCTCTCGTGTTCCGAATCAGCGCCTCCTCACACCCGGCTTTCTCCGCCATCCGGAGCGCCTGAATCCGCTCGAGGTACCCTGTCATCTTCAGCCCGGCGGTCAGTGCTCGCTCATCGACGCGCCCCGCGCATGCCGCACCGATCCCCGTCTCGTACCACCTCGGCTCCGGGCTCCATTCCCTTGCCCGGATCACGAGTGTCGGTTCCCCTCCCTCCGCTGGAACGAGCCCGGCACCCTCACCCCGGGTCAGAGTGATGCGCAGCGCACCCTCCCCCCCTCCCCACTCCCCGATCGCCTCGGCCACGCGGGCCTCGAGCTGGGTCGGAAAGGGGATCCCAACCAGCTCGGCGCTGCGCTCCAGCCGCGCAAGGTGGGCCTCGAGCCGGAATGGACGCCCGCCATACAGGCGGATCGTTTCGAAGAGGCCATCTCCCAGAAGGAAGCCGCGATCCTCGGAAGAGGGCGCCGAGCGAGGGGGGCGACTCATGGCATCTGACTCCCCTCGAGCGCCAGGAACCGTTCGAAGAATGCGCCCCCATGCTCGGTCAGGATCGACTCGGGATGGAACTGCACTCCCCATGTCGGATGACTCCGGTGCCGAAGTGCCATGACCTCTCCTTCATCCGTCCACGCCACGACCTCCAGGGCATCGGGGATGGTGTCCCGAGGCACAGCGAGCGAGTGATAGCGCCCTGCCTCGAAGGGGGATGGCACCCCCCTGAACAGCCCTTCTCCCGAGTGAAAGATGGGAGTCGATCGGCCGTGCACAGGAGAGTCGCTCCGCTCGACCCGCGCACCCCACGCCTCCGCGATCGCCTGGTGGCCGAGGCAGATCCCGAGAATCGGCACCCTTCCTCCGAGCGCGCGCACGAGCGGCACGGAGACCCCCGCCTGCGCCGGCGTGCAGGGCCCCGGAGAGATCACGAGGTGCGAGGGCGCCATCTCCTCGACCTGGTCGGCCGTGACTCCGTCGCTGCGCACGACGCATACCTCGGCACCGAGTCTTCGCAGATATCGCGCCACGTTGTGCACGAACGAGTCGTAGTTGTCGAGGACGAGGATCATGTCTCCTCCGAAGCGGCAGGCCCCGCCCCGCCCCCTGCGACCGCTCGCCGGAACGCCGCCGCCTTGTCCTCGCTCTCGTTCCATTCCGATGCGGGGTCCGAAGCGAGGGTGATCCCGCCCCCCGTGCCGTAGTGCGCCCACCCGTCCATCACCACGGCCGTGCGGATCGCGACGGAGAGCTCCATGTCGCCATGGAAGCCGAGCACCCCGATCGCCCCGGTGTAGACCCCTCGCCGTGCCGGCTCCAGCTCCCGAAGGACCTCCATGGCCCGGATCTTCGGGGCGCCGGTTATCGATCCCCCCGGAAAAGTGGCGCGGATGAGATCCACGGGTCCCGATCCGGGGCGCAGCCGCCCGACCACCGTCGAGACCAGGTGATGCACGGTGGGGTGGCTTTCCACCTCGACCAGCCGCGGCACCTCGACCGAATCGTCCTCGCACACGCGCGAGAGGTCGTTCCGCAGCAGGTCCACGATCATCACGTTCTCGGCCCGGTCCTTCAGGCTGGCCGCGAGCCCCTCCGCGAGGCGACGGTCCTCGGCCGCATCCGGACTCCGGGGAGCCGTTCCCTTGATCGGATGCGTCTCGACCGCTCTTCCCCGGAGTGAGAGGAATAGCTCCGGAGAGATCGAGGCCACCTCGGCTTCGCCCACGTCCAGATAGGCCGCGAAGGGTGCCGGGCTTTCGCTCACCAGCTTGAGGAAGAGCCCGATTCCGTCGAGTTCGGTCTGAAGGGAGAGCCTTCGCGTGAGGTTTGCCTGAAAGAGATCTCCGGCGCGGATGTAGCTACGGATCCGCTCGACTCCGGCCATGAAGCCCTCCCGATCGAGGGAGCGACCAGGCTCGAATCGCCCTCCGGAATCCGAGGGGCTGCGGGTCGGCGACCCGGTGTCGAGCCGCCCTTCGGGATCCGACGGCTCGAGGTTCGGCAACCCCCGGGGGCTCGCACTCCGAACGGGCTCCCCGTCACGAAGGCGCGCCTCCACCTCGTCGAGCGTGCGGGAGAGGCGCCCTGCATCCTCTCCCGGCAGAAGGGTTCCTCCCAGGCGGCACCGCCCCGTCTCCTTCTCCCAGCAGACCGCCCATTCGTAGACGCCGAACCACGCCTCGGGCACCCCCAGATCATCGTCAGGCGGCCGCGGGAGACGCTCCAGCCGATCTCCGGCCTCGTACCCGAGATACCCGATGATCCCTCCGGGGAAGGGGAGCCCTTTGACTTCCCCCGGGAAGGGGAGCCCCTTTTCGGGGAAGGCGAACCCTTCAGCCGGTGCGCCACCCCCCGCCCACTCCAGCGCATCTTCGAGAGCACGAAACGGGTCATCGCCCACCTCGGGAAGGGTGCGCACCGGCTCCGCCGCCAGAAGGGAGAACCGACCCGCCTCTCCGGCGCTCTCCAGAAGCACCAGCCCGCGCGCTCCGCGAAAGCGGAGAAGCGCCTCATGCGGTGAGGGGGGCGAAGTGATTTCCCGGATCAGGGGAGGAGTGGGCAAGGGCGCATACATGGGGAGGAAGCTACCCCGATCACCCCCGGATGAATAGAAGAAGGGTTGGACCTCCTGATCCTGCCATTCGTGGTGTCCTGCGGCACCGTTGGCAATATCATTGCGCCATTCCTCACGGAATTGCCAATCGACAATCGGCCCGATCCCCGTTGGCAGTTTCGTTGCGTCATGGTGCACCTGCCTGCCAACGGCGGAAGCCAGGGTCACGATTGGCACTTTCGCGTGGTCGGCGGCGGGTGGACGATCGTTTTCTCTGGATACTCGGGATCGAAACGGACGAAGTGACCGCTGCGTGCGGTCCGGAGCAGGGCTCGGAAAATCCAGAAGCAGGCGGAACCACCGGCCCGCCGCCCCTCGCGGGAGAGCAGCCGATCCTTCCCCCCACCCCCGCGAGCACTATCTTGAACGAACTCCCCCCCCCGCTCCTCGAACCGGACCCGCCATGATCACCGGAATCCTCTACGCACACTCGGGCCTGCGCTTCCTCGTGCTTCTGGCCGGGTTGACCGCCCTCGGATACGCCCTCTATGGCATCGTCACGAAGCGCCCCTGGGATCGCGGGATGCGGATCAGTGGCGCCTCCTTCGCGGGGCTTCTGCACCTCCAGGTTCTCCTCGGCATCATCCTCGCCGTGGGCGGGCGCTACTTTCCGGCGGTCATCGGGCACATTGTCCTCATGGTGGCCGCGGCCGTCGCCGCGCAGCTTCCGCTTTCCATGATGAAGCGCCGCCCCATCGAAGAGCGGAGCTACACCCCTCACCTCTTGGGCGCGGCGGTGGCCCTCCTCCTCATATGGGGCGGCGTGACCGCGATCGGTCGCGGCCTGTTCGCGACCTCTACCTTCTGACCCGGAAGCGTTCGTAGCCCTGGTCGTGCGCGTTGTCGCGCGGATCAACTTCAATTCCCCCGATGAACATCCGCTCGATCCGCGTGAGCGGCTGAAGCGGGTTGCCGTCCGTGATCAGCAGATCGGCCCGCTTTCCGGCGTCGAGGCTCCCCATCTGGTCGTCCAGCCCGAGCACCATCGCCGCGTTCAGCGTGACCGCCCGGAGCCCCTCCACCTCCGGCAGCCCATGCGACACCGCGATCGAAGCGTGCTCCGGCAGGGTGCGGACATCGGCGGACTCATCCGTCGCGAAGGCCACGAGGACCCCCGCCGCCTGCAGGATCGCCGCGTTCCGGAGTGACGCCGCCACGGAATCGTCCCGGTCCGGGGTCGGCGACCGGGTCCGCGTCACCACGACCGGGATCCCCCGCTCCGCGATCTCGTCGGCCATCCGGAAGGCCTGCAGCCCTCCCACGATCACGGGCTCGACCTCCGGGAACTCCGCAATGAAGAGGAAGAGGTGGCGGAGCTGCCACTCCGAATCCACCCGGAAGAAGACCGGGATCTCACCCCGCATGACCGGCAGCATGGCCTCCAGCACCACGCGGTCTCCACCCCAGACGTTCGCCTCGAAGGGCTGATCCGCTCGCTGAGCCACGCGGGGCGAGGCGGCATACTCCCTCGCACGGCGGAAGAAGGTCACGAGATCCCGGAGTCTCAGGGCATCCAGCGTCGGCTCGGGATCGGGGCGACTCTGGGCCACTCCCGCCGCCGACCGCCGCCGCAGGAGTTCGGGAAGGAGCGAACCCCCGGCCCACTCGCCCCCGGCCATCGCCAGCTCCTCCTCGTCGTGCTCGTGCAGGAGAGTCTCGAAGAAGAGGCCGTCTCCCGCCCAGATGATGTCCCGTCCATGTCCATGGTTGTCGGTAAACACCTCCCACGCACCCGGCCCGCCGGGGCCCCCCGGCCCCCCGCCCGCCCCCCGCGGCTCGGACGGAACCGGGAAGTTCACCATGAGCGCGCCTTCCCCCCGGATCTCGGCCCGCTCAAAGGTATCTCCCGCGAGCTGAACCACCGATCCCATCCCCTGGATCACACCTCCCGTCTGCGCCGTCATGACGGAGGTGATCCCGCGGGCACGGGCCACGAAGGGCGCCTTCCCATGTGGCTGATAAGCACCCAGCGCCCGGACGTGCGGGTTGTAATCCCCCGTGTCACCCCGATCCGTCGCCTGCGAAATGGCCCCGATCTCGAAGAGACCCAGGTAGGTCACCGGATCGATCATCCCGGGGTAGACGTGGCGTCCAGCGGCGTCGATCCGCCGCGCCCCCTCAGGAATCACCACCGCGCTCCTTGGGCCCACCGCCTGAATGCGCCCCCCCACCATGACCAGCACCCCGTCCACGATCGGATCCCGGGACACCGGGTGGATCGTGGCCCCGACGATGGCCACCGTCTCATCCACTCCGTTCAGCGGCTCCACCGCCGAGAGGTCGACCGCCTGAGCGCCCCCGGCCCCGGCCACCCGCGCCGCATCCGCCGCCACATGGCGGTCCGACGCCAGAACGGGGAGGGCGTTGATCGGCTCACCCCGCGTCTCCGCCTCCCGGTTCGAATCGAAGTAGACCAGACCATCCACGATCGTCATCTCCACGCGGGAGAAGGCGTTGAACGGATCCCCGGTGAGGAGCACCACATCCCCCTGCTTCCCTACTTCCAGCGAACCGACCTTGTCGTCGATCCCGATCATGGTGGCCGGATTCAACGTGAGCATCCGGAGCGCTTCCTCCTGCGAGGCGCCTCCGTACTGCACCGGCTTCGGGATCTCCCAGTTCATGAAGGTCTGGAGCCAGGTGATGTCGGAGTTGATCGCGGTGAGCACCCCTCGCTCCGCCATCAGCGCCGCGTTGTGCGGAATCGCGTCGTAGGCCTCGAGCTTGTACTGCCACCAGTCGGAGAAGGTGGACGCACCGGCCCCATGCTCCCGGAGCTCGTCGGCGACCCGGTAGCCTTCCAGCACGTGCGTGAACACGTCGATCGTGAAGCCGAAGCGCTCCGCCACCCTCATGAGCATGAGGATCTCATCGTTCCGGTAGGAGTGTGCGTGCACGAGAATCCGGTCTTCCATGATGTCGACGAGCGCCTCGAGACGCAGGTCGCGCCGGGGCGGCACCCGGAAGGCCGACGGGTTCTCCCGATACTCGCTCCAGAGCGCGCGGTACTCCACCGCGGCGGTGAACGCCTGCACATAGATCGCCTCGACGCCCGGGCGCGACGCCGGATACCGGAGCGGGGGGCGCTGCCCCGGAGGCCCGCCTCCCCCCTGGCTCGCCTTCCGGGTCACATTCTCCCCAAGGGCGAACTTGACGGCCCGGGGCGCCCCCGGAATGAGGAGCTGCCGCGTTTCGTCCATTCCCCAGCGCATCTTGATGACCGCGCTCTGCCCCCCGATCGGGTTCGAGCTGCCGTGCATGATCCGGGCCGAGGTCACCCCGCCGGAAAGCGCCCGATAGATTCCGAAATCGTCGGTCCGGAGCGCGTCGATCACCCGCACCTCGGGAACGATCGGCTGTGATCCCTCGTTGGTTCCGGTCATCGCCGTGTGAGAATGCTCATCCACGATCCCGGGAATGGCCGTGCGCCCGGTTCCGTCGATGACGGTCACGCCGTCGGGCGGTGTCAGATCCGCCCCGATGGCCCGGATCACCCCGTCCCGGATCAGGATCGACGCATTCCGGTGCACCTCACCCGCCGCAGTCCAGATCGCGTCGAGGTTCCGGATGAACACGTCTCCCCGCGGGTAGGTGATTTCGTCTTCGGGAAGCTGGACCCGGAGCTGAGCCGACGCCGGGGTCACGCAGGCGAGGGATACCGCGAAAAGCAGGCAGGCGCCGAGAATGCGCTTCATCCGGGATCCAGGGAATTGGGTGGAAGGGTTCAGCATGTTCATCGGGCACCTCCCTCGACGCGGCGGAAGGTGAATGTGAAGGCCATCCCTCCGGCGGGGCCGCTCAGGCTCCCCTGACCGGAGATCGCATCCCCGGAACGGGTGCCGTTGAAGCTGGCCGACCCGCCCATGTCCGGAACGGGGATGGAGAAGGAGATGTCAGAGCCGTCGATCGAGATGTTCTGGATCGGTTGATCCGGCCCGGTCGGGGAGGTCGCGGTGCCGCTCCAGCCAGCCGCACCCGACACCAGCGTGATTGAGACCGGGATCTCCTGCCCCTCCACCGATACGGAACCCGACCATCGTCCCGCCCAGTCGGCTGGGACCTCTCCGTCCCCTCCCTCCGCTCCCGGAGCCCGGGGTTCGCTCCCCTTCTCAGCCACCCCATTCACGAAGGTCCATGCGATCGCGGTCCCTTCCTCGAACAGGGGTCCATCCGCAACGACGAAGGTTGCCGACATCCCTTCCTCGATCCGCGCGAGCTGCGGCACCCCGAGGAGAGCCGCAGGATCCGCACTCAGCGCCCGGAGCGCCCCAGTCTCCGTGAGCCCGTATTCGATGGCCCGCCGCACGTTCTCGAGCAGATCGAGCCCTGCCTCTCCCCCCGAGGTGAACGCGAATTCGACCCCGGCCGCCTCGAGAAGTCCGGCGGTGCGGAAGATCTCTTCCAGATCCACCTTCTCCCGATGGGCAGCGGGGCTCAGCGCATCTTCGGACTCCTGCTCCGGATCCCATTCGTCGGGTTCGGGGAAATCGGCGGAGAGGAATACGGGAACCCGCCGTCGGGCAAGCTCTTCCGCCAGCACACCCGCCCGCTGGCCACCCACCACCAGCGGGCGAAAGCCGAGTTCGTCCGCGAGCGACAGCACGCGCCGGATCTCCTCGGCTCCGTCGGCCAGGAAGTAGACGGGAACCTCACCAGCCGTCACCTCCCCCAGCCGTTCCAGATCCTCGTCGACCGCCACCATTCCGAGCCCCCGCGGATCCGAAGTGTAGGCCGCCCGCGTCGCCTCGTAATGCTCCGCATCGGCGAAGGCCTGGCGGAGCATCGCCTGGACGGCCATGAGCGTCCCAGGGTATGCCCCCTGTGCCCCCTGGAAACTCATCACCTGTCCGAGCGAGGGGTTCAGGACCAGCTCGCGCGCCGTGCGCGCATCGGGCGAATGGAGAATCAGGGAAAGTTGTCCCGGAAGGGGCCCCCGACCCGGAAAGACGACCGATGCCACGACCCCCCGCCTCCGATCGCCTTCGACGGACTCCCCGGTGGCAGTGAGGTAGTCGCTCGCGCGCCGATGCGGGGTGAAGTTCTGGACTTCCCGCGTGGGGTTCCACGAACTGATCCCATCCCGGTTCGGCACGGGGAAGGAGGTGCTCGCCGAGCCATGCCCGTCGATGAACCCCGGATAGACGCGAAGTACCGAGCCGTTCCCGCCGATCACCCTCGCATCGGCCGGGATGGGGGCGCCCGCGCGGAGCGTTTCGATGAGTCCGCCTCGGACAACGAGCGTCACCCCCTCCTGCTCGCTTCCATCGACCTGGACGATCGTCGCTCCTTCGATCGCCCAGGCGGACGGAGGCGGCGGATCCAGATACTGAGCCTCCAACCCCGGGAAAAGCGTGGGGAAAGCCAGAAGAAGGGCGAGGGCGCTTCTCCCGCAACGGGGAGGGGCAGATTGTCTCATCTCTCGATTCCTGATCGGGTCCGTGGGAGGCGCCCGACCCGCAGGTCGGACAGGCCTCGGAGTGAATCGCTGGAATGACACCCTTCGGTACGCTACCGTTGAGTGCGATCCGACGCGGCTTTGACGCCCCGTTCTCGCATCGCGGCGTAAGGGTAGACGTGCCCGAATTTACCGGCAAGAGGAATCGAACCGCTTGATGGAGCACAGCACCGACACATCGCCCGGGCTTCCCGGGCCTTCGTCGCCCCTGGCCCTCGTGATGGGTGGAGGGGGGGCCCGTGCGGCGTACCAGGTGGGCTTCCTGCGGGCCGTCGCCCGTGAGCGCCCTGACCTCATCTTCCCGATCATCACCGGGGTCTCGGCGGGCGCCATCAATGCTGCATACCTCGCCGCTCATCCGGGTCCCTTCAATGACGCCGTGGAGGGACTCCGCGACCTCTGGCTCTCGCTGACGGTCGACAAGGTCTTCAGGGTCGACTCCCGATCGCTCCTTCAGAACATTCTCCGGACCGGCCTCCAGCTCATATCGGGAGGGATGGCGCCTGCCGGTGCGCTGAAGAGCCTCGTCGACACCACTCCGCTGGATACCTTCCTGACGCAGGCACTTGCCCCGGTCGACGGCGTGATCCCCGGAATCGACGCGAATATCCAGACCGGCCGCCTGAATTCCCTCGCCATCTCCACCTCCTCGTATTCGACCGGACAGTCGGTCACCTGGATTGAAGGACGGGATGTCGACGAGTGGAAGCGGCCGCAGCGCCTGGCGAAATCCACCCGCATCGGGGTGGAACACGTGATGGCCTCCGCGGCACTCCCCCTCTTCTTCCCGGCCATCCAGATCGGGAACGAATGGTACGGGGATGGGGGCATCCGCCTGGCCGCCCCTCTTTCGCCTGCCCTCCATCTGGGGAGCTCGCGCATCCTGACGATTTCGACCCGCTTCGACAGGATGCAGCACGAGGCAGCCCGCACTTCGATTCACAGCTATCCCCCGCCTGCGCAGGTGCTCGGGTCGCTCATGAATTCGATCTTCCTCGATCTGCTCGATCAGGATGCGTGGCGCGTCCAGACCACGAATCGGCTGCTCGCCCTCATTCCGGAGGAGGAGCGAGGCGACATGCGCGTGGTCGAACTGCTCACCTTTCGCCCTTCGCAGGACCTGGGGCGTCTGGCCGACCGCTTCGAGATCCAGCTCCCCGCCCTCTTCCGGTTCCTTCTGCGCGGGCTCGGCACGAGGGAAACGCGCAGCCCTGACATGCTCTCGTTCATCATGTTCGAGCCCGGGTACCTGGCCGCTCTCCTCGAAATGGGTGAGAAGGACGGCGAAGCGCGGATGGGCGAGGTGCTGACTCTCCTCGATCCGCCCGACATTCCTGGACCCGCCCGTGAACCCTCCCATGAACCCCCGTCCGCTCCGGGGGTATCGAACGACGATCCACCTCCTCGCAAAGGATGACCCATCATGTCGTCGAACCCGTCCTCATCCGACTCCGCTCCCGCCACTGAACTCGAATCGCGCGAGGTCGCCGAGTCTGCGCGCGAGGCCAAGTGGGAGCAGGAGAGCTTCATGCGCGCGCTCTTCGAGGGGAGGTTCCGCCTCGATCTGATCCATCCCCATCCGAAGCCGGATCCGAAGGATGAAGCCGAGGCGAAGGCATTCCTCGAGAAGATCGCCGCCTTCTCCCGTGACCACATCGATGGCGACAAGATCGATCGGGATGGGTGGGTTCCGGAGGAGGTTCTGGATGGCCTGCGCGAGCTCGGGGCTTTCGGGATCAAGATCCCGAAAAAGTACGGGGGACTGGGGCACTCGCAGGTCACCTACAACCGCGCCCTCGCCTATGTGGCCAGCCGCTGCGGGTCGACCGGCGCCTTCCTCTCGGCACACCAGTCCATCGGGGTTCCTCAACCGCTCACGATGTTCGGGACGGACGCGCAGAAGGATGCCTACCTCCCGCGTCTCGCTGCCGGGGCGCTTTCCGCCTTCGCTCTGACCGAGGTGGAAGCGGGCTCCGACCCGGCCAACATGACCACCTCGGCCGAACTGAGTGACGACGGCGAGGAATGGATCCTGAATGGCGAGAAGCTCTGGTGCACGAACGGTCCACGCGCGGAAATCATGGTCGTGATGGCCCGCACGCCTCCGCGAGAGGGGGTCCGCGCCCGCCGCCCGATCACCGCCTTCATCGTGGAGAGCGACTGGCCCGGTGTGGAAGTGGTCCATCACTCCACCTTCATGGGACTCAAGGGGCTCTCCAACGGGGTGATCCGCTTCACGAATGTCCGCGTACCCAGGGAGAACATCCTCTGGGGAGAAGGGCAGGGGCTGAAGCTGGCGCTGATTACCCTGAACACCGGCCGGCTCTCGCTCCCCGCCTTCTGTACCGCAGCCGGGAAGACATGTCTCGAGATTTCCCGGGTCTGGGGTGCCGAGCGTACCCAGTGGGGGCAGCCCATCGGGAAACACGACGCAATCGCGCAGAAGATCGGGGAGATGGCCGCGAGCACCTTCGCCATGGAGGCGGGAGTCGAACTCGCATCGGCGATGTCCGACGCCAAGGCCTTCGACATCCGGCTGGAAGCCGCGATTGCCAAGATGTGGCATACCGAAGCGGCATGGCGGATCGTGGATGACACCCTCCAGATCCGCGGCGGGCGCGGCTATGAAACCGCCGATTCCCTCCTCGCACGGGGAGAGAAGCCTTGGCCCGTGGAGCGCGCGATGCGCGACCTCCGCATCAACCTGATCTTCGAGGGTTCCTCCGAGATCATGCGCCTCTTCATCGCCCGTGAGGCGGTGGATACCCATCTGAAGGTAGCTGGCGACATGGTCGACCCGAGGGCCCCGATGGGGCGGCGCGTGGCCTCTGCCGCTGCGGCTGGCCTGCATTACGCGTGGTGGTATCCTTCCCGCTGGCTGGGATGGGGATACTGGCCCCGGTATTCCGAGTTCGGTCCTCTTGCCACGCATCTCCGCTACGTGAATCGGACCGCCCGCCGACTCGCCCGGAATCTCTTCCACGCGATGGTCCGATTCGGGGCCGGACTCGAGAAGCGTCAGGCGGTTCTGGGGCGTCTGGTGGACGTCGGGGCCGAGTGCTTCATGATGTCCGCCACCTGCGTCCGTGCCCACATGCTGGTCCAGGACAACCCCTCCGACCGCACTCCCCTGGAGCTCGCCGACCTCTTCTGCCGTCAGTCCCGGCGGCGGGTCGAAGCGTCGTTCCGGAGCCTCTTCAACAACGAGGACATCCCCACCTACAAGGTGGCGCGGGGTGCGCTCGAAGGCCGGTACGCGTGGCTGGAGGAAGGGGTCATCGGACTCGAAGACCTTCCGACCGAGGTCCCCCCGGCTCCGGCCAGCACGCCGGATGAAGTGAGAGAAACGGCGGGCGCGGGGGCCTGACGGGGCCGAGCCGGGCGTGATGCAGAGAGTCGCGGCGGCCTGAAGGGACCGAGCAGGCGCCCTGCCGGAAGGGCGCGGCGGCCCACGGTCGAGCTTCAGGGAATCCGTGCGGC
>JBGTMU010000174.1:0-3422 GCA_041743405.1 Longimicrobiales bacterium
ATCGGCTCACCGAGCCCGATATGCACGGCCGCGACGTGCTTCGCCTCACACCCCTTGAGCTGCTCGAGCGACTGGCCCGGCTCGTTCCGCCGCCTCGCATCCATCGCCACCGCTACCACGGGGTCCTGGCTCCCAACGCGCACCTCAGGTCCACCGTGGTCTCGGTGGGTCGGCCCGAGCCCGACGAGATTCCGGTCGACGCGAAGTGTTCCCCGTCACCCGATCACCCGTCCCACCCCGTGCCTCCGCCGGACCGCTCCGATGAGCCGGAACCGACCGGCACCACGCCCCGGTCAACATCGAGCCGCATCCTCTGGGCGCAGCTCCTGGCTCGGATCTACGAGGTGCTCCCTCTCCTGTGCCCCGCCTGCGGCGGTGAGATGCGGATCATCTCGTTCATCACCCTCCCGTCCCCCGTGCAGGCCATCCTCCTCCACCTCGACCTGCCGCATCGGCCTCCCCGGGTGTCGCCCGCCCGGGGTCCTCCCCAGGCCGATCTCGACCTCGACCAGTCCCCGGCCTTCGATCTCGCCGCTCCCGACCCTGTCCCGGAGTTACCTTCGCTCCGCTCCGGTGAGCCGGCGGGACACCGTCTCCGCTCTTCGTCACGGGGTTCAGCCCGCACGGGTTCGAGCTCGATCAGTCGCCGCTCCAGGACTGGGAGCTCTGAGCCACGTTCCCCCCTGTTCCCTGCCCGATCGCTGCTCCCACCGGGGCGTCCTCCACCCCCCATCCGAACATCCCTCGGGCTCCCTTTCCCATGGCGCCCCCCTCGCCCGCTGGCTCCGGTCCCTCCACCCCACCTTCGGGCTGTCCCCGTCCGGCCCCCTCACCCCCGGGTCCGCTGCTTGCCCCGCCAGATCCCGCTTCCTACCTTGCCTCCCACCTTGCGAGGCCCTTTGAACTTCCTATTCATCATGGGTACGGCTCGGGCGGCGGGGAGTGTGCAGAAAACTGTGTGGATGGCCATGGTCCAGGAGTCCCATAGCGAGGGGGAGGACCCCGTGGCGGACGAGCAGGAGCTGGACGAGCGGGAGCTGAACGCGATTCTCAACCGGATGATCCGGGGCAAGGCGCCTGGCGACGTTCTGGGCCGGACGGGGCAGGCGGGAGATCTGACGCGGCGTCTGGTAGAGCGCGTGCTGGACGGTGAGATCACGGCGCACATGGGGTACGAGGATCACGCTGAGGCGGGACGCGGGGGCCGGTGACGCGGGTCGTCAAAGGGGAGCTCGACGTGCGGCAGCGCCAGTCCGGAACGCGTAGTTCCGCCTGCCACGACGGGTGATGCTTCAGCGCGTGTCGTATCTCCTGGTCACGCCGTCCGCCCGTCCAGGATCCGACCGGTCTCCCTGTCCCACTCGTCCCCGTCCACGTAGCGTGTCCGGTCGTGTTCCCAATCGCTCAGCCGCTCGAGGGCGGGGCCGAGCCCGAACCAGAGGCCACGCCACTCACCCAGGGCCCATGCGAGGGTCAGGCCGGGCACGTGCAAGAGGCACCCCGCGCCGAGACCACTCCGGTCGGCCGTGCGCCGGAACGTGCGAAACGCCCCCCACAGCCGGACGGCCCACAGCGCGGGCCAGCCCGCACCCGCGAGAAGCCGAAGCGGGACGGGCCAGCTCCGTGATCGTTGCGCTCCCAGAACTCTGCCGAAATCGAAGAAGAAGCGGATGATCGAAACCGGCTCGGTATGGAAGTCGAAGTGCCATGCGACCGTCCCGCCCTCCAGGAAGAGCCTGTGCCCTCGCGCCCGGAGAGCACGCATCATCACGCTCTTCATCGAGAGGGCGTCGTCGAGTCCGGGCTCGAGCTCCATCAGCACGGATCGACGGAATGCCTGGTTGTGACCAGGTATGAAATCCCTGGGGCCCGACTCGATCGGCGGCCCGAACTCGCCGTAGCCGAGGAGGTATACGGCCTGGGCAAGGCTCGTGGCCGGGTTGCCGAGCGCGATGACCGTTCCCACTCCGGCCCATCCCTCCTCGAGGCGGGAGAGGACGATCTCGAACCAATTGGCCTCGGGGAAGCAGTGGTCCTCGAAGAGCGCCACGTACGGCGTCGTCGCGGCGCGCACACCCGCAGTTCTCAGGTCTTCGAGGAAAAGAACCTCCCCCGTCTCCAGGATCTCCACCTCACCCGCGATCGATTCCACGTCGACGGGGACGGCGAGTTTCTCGTGTGACGGGCAAACGACGAGAACATGGACCTGATCGCGGACCGTCTGTCGATGGAGGGCCCGGAGCAACGTCTCCACCTCCTCGAAGGAGTCGGGAGCCGCTACCACAGCCGTGATCTTCTTCATGCCAGGCTCCCTCATGACGGTCCGGCCCCGAGACGCAGACACCAAGGGGCGACCCAGCGTCTCTGGATCCAGATGAGCGCGCGCTCGAAAGGGTGGCCGAGCCACCGGAGATTACGATCGTAAAGCTCTGCGAGCCGTGTCCCGACCGTCGCTTCCTGCAGGGCGTTCGGGAGTCGTGTCCTCTCGATGGCGGCTTCGTACTCGCTCTGGAAGAGGCTGCCGGTCCTGAGGCGCCACGGCTTGAGCCGGCCTGAGAAGTGGACCACCCTCGCTTTTCGCCATTCGAGGGAGTCGTCCGGGCGAAACGTGGACGGCCGATAGAACCCCCTGCCGACGAGTCCACCGGTCACGTTCCAGAGCGGGTCCAGCACGTGCCACTTGGAGACCAGGACCACGTTGAGAGCTTCCTGATCGACCAGCACGGGTCGGCGCCCGGCCTCATGGAGGAAGTCGAGCGTTCTCTCGGTCACCTCCTCCCGACGCCACGTCTCGATGTCACAGACGAGCAAACCCGCGTTGAAATACGGGTGATCCAGGCCGTCGCCGACGGCCTCGTAGTCGTAGACTCCCAGCGCCGAAGAGAAGGAGGGGACGGCGAAGTCCCGGCACGCCCCCACCGGCCGCCCGCCGAGATCGATGCTCCAGAGGGCCGAGAGGTCCGAGCGCACGTAAGTATCCGCGTCCAGCCAGACGACCCGATCGGTCTCTTCAGGGATTATCCCGGGGACGAGCAGTCTGGCGTACGTCAGGAAGGGCGAACCCCGCCAGGGCGCGAGCCCGTCCAGACGCCTGGTGTCGAGCGAGACGAACCGCACTTCCAGCGGAAGATCCTCCACCGTGAGCCGGATCGCCTCGCGGGAGCGCTGCGAGAGGCCGCCGTCGACGACCAGGACCGTCAGGGGCGAGCCGACCGGCTCCCACCTCTCTCCCACCGTCCGAAGCATCACCGCCAGGGGAAGCGCGTACGACTCGTCGGCCGCGCTCGCCAGCCAGCACCGCCGAGCGGCCGCTCCTCCTGCGTTCGCACGTGGAGCCGGAGCCATCACCCCTCCACTTCCACTGGTCCGCCGGTGTCCAGGGAGCGCCGGGCGGCGTCCACGACCCGGACGAGCCGCATGCC
>JBGTMU010000175.1:0-37413 GCA_041743405.1 Longimicrobiales bacterium
CACGGTGACCGGTGGGGTCACCGCCGACGCGGCCAGCCGGTTCGCCCTCGCCGCTCTGCACGTGGGCGGCCCCCAGGCGATCGACAACCCCGACGGCTACGATGTGGCGGTGACGCGCTTCACGGGCACCGACCAGGTCATCCAGTCGGACCTGCCGTACCAGCACGTCGAGGTGCACGGAAGCGTGTCGGCAGGCGGCGAGACCGAGATCGGCGGCAACCTGGACATCGAGTTCGCGGTTGGCTCGTTCCAGGTGGGCCCGCACTCGGTCACGGTGGCGGGCGACCTTGATGTGAAGCCAGGTGGCGAGTTGCATATGGACGATGCGAACGGCGTGCTCGACATCGAGGGCAAGGTCACCATCGGCGGCGGACCGACGTCGGGTGACCTGACCGCTGGCACGCTTCGAGTCGGGGGGGACTTCGCCCAGACAGGCGGGTCGTCGCTCTCGTTCGCGGCTACGGGCTCGCACGTCACGATCCTCGATGGGGAGGCCAGCCAGACGGTGACGTTCAACAACCCGGCTGCCACCAGCTCCCGGTTCCGCCACCTGATCGTGGACAACGCGTCGACGAGCGAAGTCAGCTTCGCGTCGAACGTGGTGGTCAGCGCGGACCTCGATATCGTCGGCAACGCGGGTATCGAATTCAGGACCACCACGACCGTTGTCGGTACGCTGTTCCTGCGGGCCGGCTCGAGTATCCGGGTCGACGGTACCATAGAGGTCGGCGCGTGTACCTACCAGGGCGGGGCCATCGGGGGCACCAACTCGGTCATCCCCGAGTGCGGCGCCTTCTATACGGCGGATTTCGAGGGCGCTGTGGGCGCCGAATGGTCCTCCACGGGCGTCTCGACCGCCCCTGCCGACGGGCGCCGGTTCCTCGGCGAGCTGAGCAACCAGACCGTGACGTTGACGCTACCCGGGTTGCCGGCGCATACGTCGGCGACGGTCGAGTTCGACCTCTACGCGCTGAGGAGCCTCGACGGGAACCACGGCCCGGGCCCCGACATCTTCTTCTTCGGGCTCCCGGGCGACGAGCTGTTCAGGACCACGTTCGCGAACGTCGAAAAGACACAGGCATACCCGGACGCATACGGCGTGGGGAACCACCCCCGGCAGACGGGGGCCGTGGAGACGGGCACGCTCGGGTTCCCCTGGGGCACGGCGAAGGACGCCGTCTACCGCATCGTTCTTACATTCCCCCACACCGACGGAACCCTCCAGTTCCGCTTCGGCGCCACCGGGCTCCAGGCACTGAATGACGAGAGCTGGGGCCTCGACAACGTGCGCGTGACGCTGCACTGATGCTGGACGGCCGATGAGGTCGTGCCTGGCCTCAGTTCCCTTCGACCCTGAGCCCGGTAACCGTTCCGGCCGTGTTGTGTCCGAAGCGAACTCCGTAGATCCCATCGGTCGAGGTGAGTCGCCCCTCGCCGACGACTTCGGAGCGGGGGTAGCTTCCGACGACGACGCCATTCACCTCGCATGAAACCGTATCGCCCCGAACACTCAGGGCGATTTCCTGTGTGACGGGTTCTCCCTGGCCCGGAGCCTGGTTGATTGCGGCGTTTTCCTCAGGACGGGCACCGTTCACCTGGAATGCCTCGGGACCGAACCCGCGTACGATGAAGCGACCGTTTCCGTAGGTGGCGCAGTAGAGGAGTCTCTGGGAGTCGGTGCCTAGATCGCTCCCTCCGATGAAGAGTCCGTAGGGGTGCGGGTGATTGTTCAGGCTCATGTACGCGGCCTCGGTGAAGACTGCGCGCACCGTGAAGTCGCCGGTGGCGGTGTTGGCCGGGCTCCAGTAGACGACCGCCGGGCCAGTGGTGACGCTCAGGGCCCCGCCTTCCATGGCGAGCCGGGCATCGTTCAGGGTGAGCCCGTTCTCGGCTTCGCGCGCGTCGATCTTCCCCATCCAGTTGGCGATGTGGATGCCTCCATCCGCCACGGACTGGGACTCGTCCTGCGCGGCGAGCGGAGTGGGGAGGGGTGTGAACATGGCAGCCAGCAGGGCGGAGCCGATCAGGAGCAGACGAAGGGGGCCGGCGGCGAGGGGGGCAGGGGCGAAGCGATCGATGGGGCTCATGTCCTTCTCCATGGTTCAGGTTGGCTTCTCGCAGGATCATACGCGCTTCTCCGCCGAAGATCCAGAGAAATTGCGGGGTCGCCAGCGCCTTGGTTGCGGCAGGGAACCGTCATCACTCCGAAGCGAGTGCCACCATGGGATCGACGCGGGTCGCCTTTCTCGCGGGGAGCCAGGCTGCAAGGAAGGCCGCCAGCATCAGGATGAAGGGCACGGCCAGGAAGGTCCTCGCATCCGTGGTACCCACCTCGAACAGGAGCGAGGCGAGCAGTCGCGTTGCCGCCCCGGCTGCCAGAAGGCCCACGACGCAACCGATCCCCGCAAGCAGAAGCCCTCGCAGCACGACCATGCGTTGAACGTCCTTCGCCCGGGCGCCCATCGCCATCCGCACCCCGATCTCCTTCCTCCGTTCATTCACCGACCATGACAGCAACCCATAGATTCCGATGGACCCGAGCACCATCGCGACCCCCGCGAAGGCCGCGAGAAGCAGCATGGTGAACCTCCGGTCGGCCAGCGACGACGCGATGAGCTGAGGCATCGTCCGGACGTCCTCTACCGGGGTGTCGGAATCGAGGGATCGGACCACCTCGGCCAGCCCGGATGCGACTGCGCTCGAATTCAGTGCGGTCCGTGTGACCACCGAGAACACACCCGCATCGGCCTGACCCATCGGCCGGTAGAACGCTCCGGAATTCCCTCCGGCGAGGCCCGTCATCTTCGTGTCTCCCAGAACGCCCACGATCTCGATCCAGGCACCGCCGGGTTGCCGGATCCGCTCCCCGATCGGGCTTTCACCCGGCCAGTAGGCTCTGGCGAGAGCCTCGTTCACGAGTGCCACGGGCGGCGAGTCCGCCCGGTCGACAGGGGTGAACCCGCGCCCTTCCACGAGCCGCACTCCCAGCGTGGCCGGATAGTCGGGGCTGATCACGGCGGCGACGTCGGCGTAGGGCCAGTCTCCTCCCTCCGTCGCCGGATCGGGCCTGCCTTCCACGGAAAACACGCTTCCCCACGCTCCACCGCCGAAGGGAAGACGGTTCGTCAGCGCGACCTCCTCTACCCACGCAAGCCCACGGATCCGTTCGAGAAGTTCGCCTTGGAATGCCTGCCTCTGCGGCACGTTCGTGAAGCGGAACTCCGGAGGGGCCACGGTGGCCGTGACGAGCCCGTCCGGGTGGAACCCGGTTTCCACCTGATGGAGTTCCGAGAAGCTCCGGATCAGGAGCCCTGCGCCGATGAGGAGGACCACGGCAAGGGCCATTTCGGCGACCACCAGTCCTCCGGAAATGCGGCTCTGCCTTCGGCTTCCCCCCGCCCGCCCCCCCTGCTTCAGCTCGGCGAAGGCACGCAGAGCCGACGCGCGGAGGGCCGGGATGGCTCCGAAGAGGAGGGCGGTAAGGAGGCTGAGGGCCGCGCTGACGAGGAGGGCAGTCCCGTCCAGCGTCACTTCCTCCCGCCTCGGCGTGTCCGCAGGGAGCCCTGCGGCGAGAAGCTCCACCCCCCAGAAGGCGACGAGGATCCCAACCCCACCCGCGACCACCGCGAGGAGCAGGCTCTCGGTGAGGAGCTGTCGGACGAGTCGAGGGCGACCGGCTCCGAGCGAGGCCCGGATCGCCATCTCCGTGCGACGACTGGTCACCCGCGCGAGCAGGAGGTTGGCCACATTCGCGCATCCGATCAGGAGCACGAGCCCCACCGCGCCGAGGAGCGCGAGCAGGGCCGACCGCGAATCCCCCACCATCCACTCGTGCAGCGGTTCGACCGTGGCGTTTTCCCAGAAATCCGCTGGCATCTGCCAGGGGAAGAGTCCCAGCATGGCCTGCGAGAGGGTACGGACTTCGGCTCCTGCGGCTTCCACTCCGAACCCCGGACGCAGCCGTCCAACGAGGGTGCCCGCAGTGGCCGCCCACAGATCACGGGGGTTGCTGCGGTCGATCCCGAAGGGGATCCATAGCTGGCTGCTGGCCGAAGGGAAGCTGAATCCCTCCGGCATCACCCCGACGACCGTGTGCTCATTACCGTCCAACCTGATGCGCTGGCCGAGCAGCCCTCGGTCTCCTCCGAAGTTCTGTTGCCAGAGTCCATGGCTGAGCAGAACCACCCGATGCTCACCGGTCCATTCTTCTTCCGGGAGGAAGGTCCGACCGAGGGCAGGCGTCGTTCCGAGCAGGGTGAAGAGCCCGGCGGTCACGGCCGCGCTCTCGACCCGCATCGGCTCCCCGTCTCCGGTCAGGCTCATCTCGAAGCCGAAGCTCGTGAAGCCCTCGATCTGCTCGAGGGTCCGGGACCTTTCCCTGAACTCGAGGAGCATCCCCTTGTAGCCGCCTGCATCCACGAAGGCGACGATCTCCTCCGGCTGGTGGAACGGCAGAGGGCGCAGGAGGACGCCGTTCACGACGCTGAAGATGGCCGTGTTCGCGCCGATCCCGAGAGCCAGGGTAGCCACCGCCACCGCGGTGAACCCGGGGCTCCGGCGCAATTGCCGGAATGCGAATGCGGCATCCTGGATGAAGGTCTCCATCCCGGGTCACTCCAGGCTGAGGAAGCTCGAATCGTACCCCGGAGGAAACCGGGGCGAGATGATCCTCAACATGGCAATCGTCGTGCCGGACGGTTCGATGCCAGCCAAGGTGATGCGGGAGTCCGACTTGGGTTACCGAAGGTCGACTGGCCCCCTGGCTCGGGCTGTCCGCCTCCGGAACAGTCGAGTCCCGGACCCGGACACATGGAGCGCAGGATCAGGGGTTGTTCAGCGCCCAGACATAGGCCGCGACCGCCCGCACCTGATCGTCATCCAGAGGGGGATTGGATCCCCTCGGGTTCATCGGGAAGCGCCGGGACTGGTCCTTCATTTCCTCCCGGGAAACGCCGGCCAGGATCGTGGCGACGATCTCCTCGAACTCTCCGGAGCTGTGCAGCCACTCCGCCCCGTCCCCCTTCATGAGCGGGGGGCCGTTCTGCGCCCCGGCCCCGGCAGGTCCGTGACACCGGGCACACGCATTCGCATGATAGAGGGAGTCGCCGAGAGTGATCATGTCCGGCGTCACCCCGGAAGGGAGCATGGAGCTCTCCATGCCGGTCTCCGGAGACACCCCGCCCGCCGCTGCGGGACTCGCCCCGTTCATTCCCGACGCTCCCCCGCACCCGGCCAATACCAGCCCCGATGCTGCAACCCATGTACCCATCCGTACCGCACGCTGAAGTTCCATGAATCTTCACTCCCTGGAGGTGATGTGGCGCGCCGGAAGAATACACCCCGTCGGATGCGGGGCAAGGACAGGTGCGTCGGGCTGGTGGGGGTGCGATCAGAGGGCGCTCGATCCTATAATGCAAAGCCTGCACTTTCAGCCAGAAGAGCCATCGTACCCCGACCCCTCCGGCCATGCAACTGACGAAACTGTCTCACGTGCCTGCCGATGCGCCCCACACCCGAGCCGCCCTGATCCGGGCGCTCGAGGAAGTGGAAGCCGAGGTCGCCGCCTTCTTCGGCAGTCTCTCGCCGGAGGAATTCGTCGTCCCCGAAGGCGAGGCCTGGTCCCCAGCCGGCCACCTGGCGCATCTCAACATCACCGTGAGCGCGACGGCACGCGGCTTTTCGATATCGCGGTGGCTGCTCCGAATCCGCTTTGGTCGAGCAGGGCGCCCATCGCGCAGCTTCGACCAGCTCACCTCGGACTATCGGGCTCGCCTGGCCTCCGGGGCGGGGGCACCCAGTCGGTTCGTGCCCTCGCCGGAGGTCGTCGAAGGGGAACCGGAGGAGGTTCGGAGCGCGCTGCTCGCGCGCTGGCACCGTGTAAACGGCCGCCTCCGTTCCGCTGTTTCGGGGTGGCCGGAAGAGGCGCTGGACCGGATTCAGCTTCCCCATCCCCTTCTCGGGAAAATCACCGCGAGAGAGCTCGTCCTCTTCGTCATCTACCACGGGTCTCACCACGTGACTGCAGCGAAGCGTCGTCTCCCGCGGTTCGATTCATGACAAGGCCATCCGCTCCCCCCCTCTCCGACGTCGAGCTGCTCCGACGGCTCGTCGGCTTCGACACGGTATCCGCGAACCCCAACGCGCCGCTCGCTGACTGGATCGCCGACTACCTCGATCGCCCCGGAGTGCGAATCGAGCGGCAGCCCGGGGAAGAGCCCGGGAAGGTCAACCTGATCGTCAGGGCCGGACCGGAGGGTGACGAGTGGCCGGAGAACGATGGCACCGCGCTTCCTCAGGAAGGGGGTATGCCCGCCCGCCGCATCCGCCCCGGACTGACCCTCTCCGCCCATCTCGACACCGTCCCTGCAGACGAGTCCGACTGGACGAGTGATCCCTTCACCCTCGAGGAGCGGGGCGATCGGCTCGTGGCCCGCGGTAGCTGCGACATGAAGGGATTCGTCGCCCTCGCGGTGAACCGGATGGCGACCGTGGATCCGACCCGGCTCCTCCGCCCGCTCGCCCTTCTCCTGACCTTCGACGAGGAGATCGGGTGTCTCGGGGCGGCGCACTTCACGGGGTCGGGATCGTCCCTTCCCACGAGCGTCTGGGTGGGCGAGCCCACTCGCCTTCGGGTCGTTCGCATGCACAAGGGGCACATGCGGCTCAAGGTCGTGGTTCGGGGAAAGGCGGCCCACACCGGTTCGCCGCACCTCGGAATCAACGCGGTCGAGGGCGCCATACCCGTTCTCGCGGGGCTCGCTCGCCTGCGTCGACAGTGGGAGCAGGCGCACTCGCCCCACGCCGCAGCCTTCGGGGAAGTCCCCTTCGCCGTGCTCGCGGCCGCCCGGATCCGGGGCGGAGAGGCGGTGAACGTGGTGCCGGATCGATGCGAGATAGATGTGGGAATCCGGCTGATGCCCGGCATGGACTCGGCGGCTGCAGTCCAGGAGGTTCGAGACGCCATCCGGACGGACGGCGCCCCTTCCCCTGAGCTGCAGGTCGTGAACGACTCTCCTCCCCTTCTCACGAGACCCGATGCGCCTCTCCTCACCACCCTCCAGCGACTCACCGGGGAATCGGGTGACTCCGGGGTTTCCTTCGCGAGCGACGGAGGGGTGCTCGCGGCGGCAGGCTACGACTGCGTGCTCTTCGGCCCGGGCGACATCGGGGTGGCGCACCGGGCCGACGAATACCTCCTCCGCAGCGAAATGGAGAGGGCCGGACGCGTTCTCGATGCGGTGATCGCGGATCTCGGGAAAGGCAGGGCTGATCCATGAACCGCCCGAAAGTGCTGGAAGCCGATCTCACCCTCACCCCCTCGGGCTGGGAGCGGGGAGTTCGAGTCGCAGTGCACCCCGATGGCACGATTCGATCGGTGGACAGGGGGGCGGCATCGCCCGCCGGGACGGCGTCGCCCCCCGTACGCCTCGCGGGGAAGGCCCTGATCCCCGGATTCGTGAACGCGCACTCTCACGCCTTCCAGCGCGGGCTCCGGGGGCGCGGGGAGAGCTTCCCCGAGGGAGCGGGGAGCTTCTGGAGCTGGCGCGAGGCCATGTACTCCCTCGTGGAACGGCTGGACCCGGACGCCGCCTACGATTTGTCCCGCCAGGCGTTCGGGGAGATGCGGGGCGCCGGAATCACCTCGGTGGGAGAGTTCCACTATCTCCACCACGACCGAAGTGGCAGGGGGTACGCCATGGACGAAGCCGTGATCCGGGCCGCGGCAGATGCCGGAATCCGCCTCGTTCTCCTGTTCACGGCGTATCACAGCGGCGGGTTCGGGGAGCCGCTCCAGGGGGGGCAACTCCGCTTCTGCACCGGTGACGCGAGCGAATTCTGGGGCCAGATCGACGCGCTTCAGCGGCTCCTCGATCCCTCATGCCAGACGCTCGGCGTGGCCGCACATTCGATCCGGGCCGTCGCACTCGACGAGATTGCGGCCCTCCATGAGGAATCGGTCCGGAGGGGTCTCGTCTTTCACATGCATCTCGAGGAACAGCGGGCCGAGATCGAAGCGTGCCTCGCCCACTATGGAGCGACGCCCCTCTCCCTCCTGAACGACCGACTGGAAGTGGATGCCCGCACGACGCTCGTGCACTGCACCCACTCGGAACCGCTCGAGCTCGCCCGCTTCCTCGCCGCGGGAGGGAATGTCTGCCTCTGCCCACTCACGGAGGCCAACCTGGGGGATGGACTGGCCGATCTTCCGCTCCTCCTTGAGAAAGGGGAGGGAGTTTCGCTAGGCACCGATTCCAATGCACGGATCAGCATGCTCGAGGAAATGCGTCTCCTCGAGTATGGGCAACGCCTGCGGAGCGCGGCCCGTGGCATCGCCCGGAACGCAGCCGGAGCGGTGGCGCCGGTCCTTCTCGACTGTGCCACCGCGCGGGGGGCACGATCTCTCGGACTGGATGCGGGGGCGATCGCACCGGGACTCGCGGCCGATTTCGCCGTGGTGGATCTCGGTCACCCCTCGCTCGCCGGATGGGACGAGGATTCGCTGCTCGCTGCCCTCATCTTCGGAGCTTCGGACGGAGCCATCGCGGGAGGGATTGTGGGGGGGAAGGGGAAGCTTCTCGAAGGGCTCCCCGGATCAGGGTAGCTCCCCGTTCAGCTCCCGATAGACCTGCCGGATCGCGATTGGCCCCTGGCTTTCCCGGAGGCTCCACGACTCGAGTTCCCCAAAGTCGGCCCGCTCCATCGCCTCTTCGAGCGGCACGCCGTCCGCATGGAGGCGGGTCCCCTCACGGATCACGGCCTGCAACGCTCTTCGAAATTCGGCAAGCTCTTCCCGGAGAACGGCGGGGGAATCCACGAACCCGTGGCCGGGCACGAACCACTCGACATCCATGGCCTCTGCTCGCGCCAGCATCGAGTCCCATTCGCTGGGAAAGGCGCTGCGCATCGCGGGGAACACCCGGTGGAGGTAGGTCTCGCTCATGAAGAGGACCCTCTCGGTTGGGAGGTAGACGACGAGGTCGCCCCCCGTATGAGCTCGGCCGAGGAAGTAGATCTCGACCTCTCGCCCCCCGAGCATGAAGGCGATCTGTCCTTCCACCCGGTCGGTCACCGGATGGTACGTGTCGACCTGGCCCGACGCACCGGACGCCGATCGTTCGAGCGCCGCGGCGGAGGTTGGATGGGCAAAGATCCGGATCCCTGCGGGGAAGGCCGAGTTCCCGGCCGTATGGTCTCCATGATCGGACCCGATCACCAGGTGCGTCACGGGCTGCTCCGTGACCCTGGCCACGTGTTCGAGTAGCCGTTCCGTCTCCTCCCTGCTCCCCTGCCCGTCGGCCACGAGCACGCCCTCCTCCGATACCATGAAGAGGCTGACGGTGGTGAAGAGTTCATCCCCGGCCGAGCGGAGCTGCTCGTAGGTGTAAACCCCCGGGGCGATCTCCTGCACTCGGGGGAAATCGGCCTGGCTCATCCCCCGGGCGAAGGGATCCGCCGTGCGCACCACATCGGAGTCGGAGTCACCGGAGCGATCCGGAGAACCGTCGCCCCCGCATCCTGTCAGGAGCAGCGCGAAGAGGAGTGCAACCGGGGTGCGGCCGCCCCGAGCGTGGTGGGCATTCGATGTCATGGGGATCTCCCGCTTCAATGGTCTTCCAGAATGAGGTCAGACGCCTTCTCCGCGATCATCATGACCGGCGCATTGGTGTTCCCCCCGACGATGCCCGGCATGATCGAGGCGTCCGCGACGCGGAGCCCTTCGATCCCGCGCACGCTGAGCCTCGAGTCCACGACCGCGTCTGTACCGCTCCCCATCCTGCAGGTGCCCACGGGGTGGAAGAGGGTGTTGCTCCGGCGGAGGATCTCGGTTCGGAGCACGGCTTCGTCGGACGAGTCGCACAGGGGCGAGTGCCCCTTCCCCCGACACGCGTCGAGCCGTCTGGAGCCGAGGATTTCCTGCGCCATCCGCACCCCTTCGACCAGCACGTCGAAGTCCGCGGGCTCGGAGAAGTACCGGGGATCGATCACAGGGGGGGCCGCCGGGTCCGCGCTCGCCAGTCGGATTTCTCCCCGGCTCTTCGGATAGAGAAGGGTGGGAAGGAGCGCGAACGCATGTCCCTTCGGCATGAAGACCTCCCGGTCGTACGAGACCTGGGGTGAACCGACCGGGAGGAAGTGGAACTGCAGATCGGGCCGTGAACCCGCCGATGAAGTTCGCACGAAGGCACCCCCTTCGGCTGCATTGGAGGCCATCGGGCCCGAGGCCGAGATCGCATGCTGTGCGATCCAGCGGATCAGGTTCAGCGGATGGACGTTCTCCGTGATCCCTGCTCGATCTTCCATCACCACCGGAACCATGACGTGGTCCTGGAGGTTCTGTCCGACCCCCGGGAGTTCCTGCACCACCGGGATCCCGAGGGCGCGGAGCGGGTCGACTGGCCCCACGCCGGAGAGCATGAGAATCTGGGGAGAGCCGATCGCGCCCGCAGCGAGGATGATTTCGCGGGTGGCCTCGACCCGTCGCCCGGAGCGGCTCTGCCGAAAGTGTACCGCCACCGCCCGCCCCCGCTCGATCTCGAGTCCGGTGACGAGCGCGCCGGTCTCCACGGTGAGGTTCGAGCGCTTCCGCGCCGGATCGAGGAATGCGACCGACGAACTGCACCTGCGGCCGTTGCGGATGGTGACCTGGTGGACGCCCGCGCCTTCCTGCTCAGCTCCGTTGAAGTCGCGGTTCCGCGGAACCGCGAGCGTGTCCGCTGCGGCTTCCACGAGGAGGGAGGTCATGGGGTTCACTTCGAGATCGGTCACGTCGAGCTCGCCCCCCGCGCCGTGGAACTCATCGGCGCCCCGCGCATTGTTCTCGGAGCGCCTGAAAAGGGGAAGAACGCTATCGAAGTCCCATCCCTCGTTTCCGGCTCGGCTCCACGCGTCGTAGTTATCCCGATGTCCACGCATGTAGATCATGTAGTTGATCGAGCTGGAGCCTCCGAGCCCGCGACCCCGCGGCCAGTGCATCTCCCTTCCCCCAAGCTCCTCTTGCGGCGACGTCTGGTACGCCCAGTCGAAACGCGATCGCGAAAGGAGACCGACCAGCCCCGGGGTCCGGACACGGAGCGACCGGTCCGAACCGCCCGCCTCGAGCAGGAGCACCCGATTCCGGGGGTCCGCGCTCAGTCGGTTCGCGAGTACGCACCCCGCCGAGCCCGCGCCGACGATGATGTAGTCGTATTCCTGCATGGGCTTCCGGTTGGAAGGGGTCGGTCGGATTCGGCGACGATGAGCGCGAACTCCGGAAGCCGGAATGGGAGGCGAAGCGGGGTCTGCCGTGAGCCTCACCGACCTTCCTGCCGCCCAGGGGTTCGCGCCCCGGGCTCGAAGAAGGCTTCGCCCGGAACCCGAAACCACCCGGCCGCGCTCCGCGGGGACAGGCAACGATACATGGCCTCGCTCATTCGGATGCCCGGACCCTTTCCAAGCATGAATGCTTCATTCGCGCTCCTTCCGATCACGTCGACGAGATGTACAGCCGGGGATCCGAACGGGCCCTCGACCACGGATCCCGCGTGCAGGTTCGCGCCGAACTCAACATCGTGATCCGCCGCGCGGGCCGCCGCATTCACGACGGGTGCGAGCGCGAGCACAAGCTCGACCGCTCTCTCGGCCTGATCGAAGGAGAAGGTCGCGAGGCAGGCATCGCCGAGGAATTTGACGACCCGGCCTCCCGCTTCGGTGACGGCCTCGTGGAGGGTCAGGTAATACCCATCAATGAAGCGTGCGACGGGGTCGTCCGGCACGCTGCGGCACAGCGCCACGTAACGCGCCAGGTCCACCACGAGAAGGATCCGATCCACGCGATGGAGGTGCCCGGGGAGGGGGTGCGGCATATTGAGGTTCCGAGAGTCGGAAGCGTCGGCGACCCGTGTCACAACGTTTTCACCGAGGCTCGATTGACAGTCAACCCTGTGGCAGAATCGAAATCTAAAGGCAGGAACTGAGCTGAGCCAGCCACTTCGGCTCCCGGCCGGAGGTTCCGGATCTGGCGTCGCGGTCAGAAACCGGGCTGTTCGGGGCACTTGAGGAAGCGCTAACTTTCCGAAGCCCCGCGGCTCCGGGGAAATTTCACCGACCTCAACGCACCGAGGGCCACATGCGGCTTCGTCATCCTTCCGTGTTGTGCGTCGTGACTGTCCTCACCGCCTGCTCCGATTCCGCTCCGACTCCCACCAACCCTCGGGATCCAGGATCGCTGACACCCACCTCCATGGAGCGGGTTCAGGGCGATCAGCAGCGAGTGGCCGTTGGCACCATGGCGCCGCAGGAGCTGATCGTTCAGGTGAGCGCCGGGAATGGGAGAGGGGTCGAAGGGGTTCCGGTCACTTTCTGGGCCTCGAGTGGGGGAGGGTGGATCACGAACCGCAATCAGGTGCTGACGGATGAACACGGACGGGCGAGCACCTGGTGGTACATGGGTCCCAGCGCGACGGGGCTGCACACGGTGATGGCGAGCTCCCCCTACGCCGGGGCCGGGTTCCGGGCCGACGTCGAGCCGCTCGCTCCGGGCAGCCAGCACCTCGGGGCGGAGGGCTTCGTCGAACTCCATGTGGGTACCCTTCCCCTCATCCTGAGCGTGCCGCGGGGTGGGGAGCTGGAACCCGCTTCGTTTTCGGACAGGGAAGGGGTTGAAACGGAGTCACATCGCTTCACCCGGGAGATGGCCTTCGAGGTGGTACGCGTGCTCGAAGAGCGAGGGTGGGGCACGCCGACCCTCGTAATCTCGAACCTGAGCCTCCGGAAGGTCGATCCCGATGTGACACAACCGGCAGGGGCCGCTCCTCACACGCCGAACGACAGGGCGTGGCGCGAGTTTCACGGGTTTCTCGCCGCCGCGCGGGCCGACGCAGGGGAGCGGTTCGGGACCGGGATGCTCCTCGATCTCCAGGGTGCAGAGCCTGAGCAGAGCATGGTCCAGTTCGGGTATCTCCTCTCCGCCGAAGACCTGAATCGGGCCGACGTGGAGCTGAACGGGTCACCGTACATCCAGCGCACCTCGATCCGGGCGCTCGTGAACGAGAGCAGCAACTCGCTCGCCGCCGCGATTCGAGGTGATCAAAGCCTCGGAGGGCTCCTCCAGGCCCGAGGATTCGACGCGGCCCCGAGTCCCAGCCGACCCACCCCGAACGGAACGGGGTACCGCGCAGGGGGTCTCAGCACCGCCGTCTACGGGTCCAACGCGGGCGGCCGGGTCAACGCCGTTTTCGTGCAGATGCCCTTCGCCGGAGTCCGGGAGAGCCACGAGACCCGGGCGGTGTTTGCCGGAGCGCTGGCCGACGCCCTCGATGAGTTCTTCCAGACGCATCTCGGCCGTCCCCTCCGGGCCGAGGTCTGGGCGGTCCCCTGAGCGGGGCGAGCGGACGCGCAGGAGCAGACATCCGGGGTAGAAGGTGGCGCCCCCATACCTGACTCCCTAGCTTCGATGTCTTCACCACACATTTCCCGGAGGGCCGTGGCCCTCCCTTGCGGCTGCGGGACAGAGAGATCGAGATGAGGCGCCTTCCGTTCACGATTCTGATCCTCGCCCTCCCACTCGCCTCGGCGTGCGGGGGGACGGGTGGAGGCGCCGTCCAGGCAGCGCCGGCTGCGGCGGCAGAGATGGCAGAGCATGCCCACGGGCTCACGGCATCGGCGGGGCCGGGATTCACCGCAGCCGACGTCCAGTTCATGCAGATGATGATGGGCCACCATGATCAGGCCACCCGGATGGCGGCCATGGCTCCGACGCACGGAGCGGGACCCGAGGTCACGGCCCTCGCGCATCGGATCGACATTTCGCAGCGGGACGAGATCCTCATGATGGAGAACTGGCTCCGGGATCGTGGGCAGCCGGTCCCCTCCGAGCACGAGATGCATGCGATGGAGATGCCGGGGATGGTCTCGCCCGAGCAGTTCGCCCGGCTGGGGGCGCTTCGCGGCCCCGAATTCGATCGGCTCTTCCTCGACCTCATGATCCACCACCATCTGGGCGCCATCGACATGGTGGACGCCCTCTTCTCGAGTCCGGGGGCAGGGCAGGACTCGGACATCTTCCGGTTCGCCACGGATGTGGCAGCCGATCAGCTCGACGAAATCTCGGTCATGGAACGGATACTCGACCGCATTTCCCCCCTTTCACGGAGTGAACCCCGATGACCCCAGCCTCATTCGATTCTTCCTGCACCCGGGCGTTGCGCCACCTCCCGACCTGGATCGCCCTCTTCCTCCTGGCGCTCCTCTTGGGAGCCCCGGGCGCAGTCGCGGCTCAGGATGCCACGTCGACCATGGATGATCCGCGCGTCGGCCTCGCGGCCGGAGTGGGCGGCACGGCAGGCGAGGCGCTTCTCAACATGCGGCTCGTGTCCCTGACCCCGAAGCCCCCGGAGCTGGACTTCGCGAGGGGGCTCGCCTTCATCAATTCGGACCTGGCCTTCCGCGGAAACATCGTGTACCAGGGGAACTTCAGCGGGTTCACGATCTGGGAGGTGAGCAACCCTTCCACCCCGACGCTGCTGAGCTCCGTGGTCTGCGCGACCGACCAGGGAGACCCATCGATCTACGGGAACCTTCTCTTCATCTCGGCCGAGAGCCCTCGGTCCCGCAATGACTGCGGGATGGATGGGGTGGAAGACGGCGCCGACCGCATGCGAGGCGTCCGGATCTTCGACGTGAGCGACCCGAGGAACCCCAGGCTCGTGAAGAATGTCCAGACCTGCAGGGGCTCCCACACGCACACGATCGTCCCTCATCCAACCGACTCGGGGGTGATCTACATCTACGTGGGGGGGTCGTCCGGGGTACGCGACGCCTCGGAGAAGGCGGACTGTTCGGCCGGCCCGGTCGCGGAGAACCCGAACACGGCCCAGTTCCGCGTGGATATCATCCGGGTACCGCTCGCGAACCCCGAGCAGGCCGAGGTGGTCGGCTACACGCGCATGTTCGAGGGACTCGCCCCGATGGGGTCGCGCGGGGGGCCCTCCGGGTGTCACGACCTGACATCCTACCCGGCCTACAACTATGTAGCGGGGGCGTGCGGGAGCTACGGGATTCTGGTCGACGCCTCCGATCCGGAGAACCCGGTGCGCCTGGATGCCCTCTCGGACGAGAACTTCTCGCTCTGGCACACCGCGATCTTCAGCAATGACGCGAAGACCGTCGTGTTCACGGACGAGTGGGGTGGGGGAACCTCGCCGCGCTGCCGGGCGACCGACCCCCTCCACCTCGGAGCGAACACGATGCTCCGGATTTCCGAGGAAGGGCGCTTCACCCAGCACGCCTACTTCAAGATGCCCGCTGCCCAGACCGAGACGGAGAACTGCGTCTCCCACAACGGCGGGCTCATTCCGGTGCCCGGGCGGGACATCATGGTCCAGGGATGGTATCAGGGAGGTGTGAACGTCTTCGAATTCACCGACCCCGACAACCCGGTCGAGATCGCCTGGTTTGACCGCGGACCGGTGAGCGACTCATCTCTCGTGGTGGGCGGCTCGTGGGGTGCCTACTGGTACAACGGCTACATCTACTCCTCCGAGCTCTCCCGGGGCCTCGACATCCTCGAGCTCGAGCCGAGCGAGTTCCTCACGCAGAATGAACTGGATGCGGCGAAGCTCGTGCGGATGGAGGAATACAACCCGCAGAGCCAGCCGGAGCTCTTCTGGCCCCCCGCGTTCCCGGTGGTTCGTTCCTACCTCGATCAGCTCATCCGGAATGGGGGCCTCGCCGCCGCGCGGACCTCCACGATCTCCGAGACGCTCGCCGCGGCCGAGTCCGAGTCCGGTGAGGCGCGGGGTGGGATGCTGAGACGACTGGCCGGGGAACTCGAGGGGGAAGCCGCCGGGTCCGGTGACCCGGAGCGGGTGCGGGCCATGGCTGCAGCCGTCCGCGATCTGGCGAACGCTTCGAGGTAGCCGCGATCGGGTTTCACCGACCTCTCCGCAGAGAAGCGGCTGCCGTCCCCGAGGGGCGGCAGCCGCTTTTTTCCGGGGCGAAAACGCACCCCCCTTGTCATACATAGAAGCACAATGTATAATGCCTCTATGTAGTCGACCCGACCCCTCACGCTTCTGCCTCCTTCCACACCGGAGAGAGATGAACATCGGAAAAGATCTCGTGGCCGCCTCGGCGACCCCTCTCGTGCTTGCCATACTGGCGGAGGAGGAGTTTCACGGTTACGCCATACTGGGTCGAGTGAGCGAACTCTCCGGCGGGGCCCTCCAGTGGACCGACGGAATGCTCTATCCGGTGCTCCATCGGCTCGAGAAGCAGGGATTCATCGAAGGCACATGGGGGCGCTCCGAGGCGGGTCGACGGCGGAAATCCTACCGGATCACGGCCCTCGGAAGAGCCCATCTCGCCGAACAGCGTGCCCAGTGGGAGGCCGTTGACGAGACCCTCCGAAGCGTCTGGAACGCCCTCGCCGTGGCCCCCTTCAAGCTCGCCATCGCACCGTTTGCCCACGCAGTCGCTCCCTTCACCCCCAGAGAGGCTTTCCCATGAACGACCCCGCGGTGCAGTCTCCACTCGAGGAGCAGATCGATCAGTGGAAGGCGTACCTCCGCAGCCGTCGCGCCATCCATGGGTCCGACATCGAGGAACTCGAAGACCACCTGCGCGAGCGGATTTCGGCGCTCGTGGAGTCGGGGCTCGATCCCGATGAGGCATTCCTGATCGCGGTGAAGCGCATGGGAGCCCTGGATACGCTCTCGCAGGAGTTCGCCCGGGAGCATTCGGAGCGCCTGTGGAAGCAGCTCGTGGTGCCGACCACCGGAGCCGATCCGAGTACCTCCGGGCTCGGGCGCGAGGGCTGGATCGCGCTCGGGCTGGCCGTTGCAGCCGGGGTAACCATCAAGCTCCCGGACCTCCTGGGGTTCCTCCCGGCGGAAGGGGTGGATCGGTTCTACGCACGAAATGCCCCGCTCCTCGTCCTCCCCTTCCTGACCGCCTACTTCCTCTGGAAGCGGGGCACCGAAGTCGTCCGCTGGCTCCCCCTCGCGGCGGCCTTCATCGGGGCGATGCTCGTGGTGAATCTCTACCCGTACTCGCCTGATGGCTCAACCGAGACGCTCACCTTTCTGCATCTCCCCATCGCTCTATGGCTCGCCATCGGAATCGCCTATACCGGCGAGGAGTGGCGGTTGAGTGCGCGGAGAATGGACTTTGTCCGCTTCTCCGGGGAGTTCTTCATCTACTACGTGCTGATTGCGCTGGGGGGCGGGGTTCTCACGGCCTTCACGCTGGGCGTGTTCGAGTCGATCGGGGTGAATGCCGAATGGCTGGCTCAGGGGTGGATCATCCCGTGTGGTGCGGCCGGGGCGGTGCTCGTCTCCGCATGGCTCGTCGAGGCCAAGCAGAGCGTAGTCGAGAACATGGCACCGGTTCTGGCCCGGATCTTCACGCCCCTGTTCACGCTGATCCTCCTGGGTTTCCTGGCGACCATGGTCTGGACCGGCCAGGGGATCGACGTCGAGAGAGATGTGCTCATCGCCTTCGACCTGCTCCTGGCGGTGGTCCTCGGGCTTCTGCTCTACTCGATTTCGGCACGGGATCCCGAGGCGCCCGCCGGGTTCTTCGACATTCTTCTCCTGACGCTCGTCGTGAGCGCGCTGCTCGTGGACATCGTGGCCCTCGCAGCCATTGCGGCGCGCATCTCGGACTTCGGATTCACCCCCAACCGTGTCGCGGCCCTCGGTGAGAACACGCTCCTCCTCATCAATCTTGCCTGGTCTGCGTGGCTCTACCTTCGTTTCGTCAGGGGCCGAGGGACGTTCCTGGCCATCGAACGCTGGCAGACAGCGTATCTTCCACTTTTTGCGCTCTGGGCGGCCATCGTGGTCCTCGCATTCCCCCCGCTCTTCGGGTGGCGCTGATGTCCCGAGTCAGGGGCACTGGATGAAGCTGTGGATCGATGCGGATGCAGCCCCCCGCGACGTGAAGGAGGTCGTGTTCCGGGCCGCAAAGAGACTGGATCTCGAAGCGGTGCTGGTCGCCAATCAGCGGATTTACACCCCGCCCGGGATCCCTTCCGTCACGGCGGTCCGGGTCGAAGGGGGGCCGGATGTCGCGGATCAGTACATCGTGGATCAGAGCGAAGCGGGCGATCTCGCGATCACAGCCGACATCCCGCTCAGCGCAGCGCTCGTGGAGAAGGGGGTGCTGGTGATCGACCACCGAGGCGAGGAGCTCACTCCGGAAACTGTGGGTGAACGGCTTTCAATCCGGAACTTCATGGATGATCTGCGCGGAAGTGGCGTGCAGACCGGGGGTCCGTCGGCCTATGGAGCCAGGGAGAAGCGGGAGTTCGCCTCGGCGCTGGACCGGGTGCTTACGCGCGAACTGCGAGGGCGCTGAACCCCCTTCCCACGAGGGGCTACTGGGGAATCCCCGTGATGGAAGCGCTGATCGCCCTCAGCCTGCGGCGAGCCTCCTCGTCGTACGCCTGCTCATGCGCGCGCGCTGGCTCCCCTTCGTGGAAGTACACCCACGCGGGGAGGTCTTCCCCGAGAATCACTCGCATCACGGCTTCGGCCCCCTGATCCACCGTCGTCTGCGGGGTGCCTCCCGTTTCCCTCACGAGAGCGGTGGCCATGGCGGGCGCTGGATGCACGGCGTACGCCGCCACTCCGGTTCCTTTCAGCTCCTCGGCCAGGTCGAAGGTGAAGAGAATCTGAGCGAGCTTGCTTCGGCCGTAGGCCCGCCCTCCCGTGTACCCTTCGTCGAAGCGGAGGTCGTCGAAGTCGATCTCGAGCTGCTGTCGTGAAGTCACGCTCACGATCCGGCTGGGGGCGCTGGATTCGAGCAGGGGGAGGAGCGAACGGGTCAGAAGAAACCCCGCGAGGTAGTTCACCTGAAACCGGAGTTCCTGCCCGTCCGGAGTGAGCACCCGTTCATGCCCGGGTGCCCCCGGCCCCACCCCGGCGTTGTTCACGAGGAGGTCCAGGCGGGGATACTCCTCGAGGATCTGCGCCGCGAAGGCGCGGACCTCGTCCAGGGAGGCGAAGTCCGCCAGGAAGTAGCGGGCACTTCCCACCCCCTGCCGCTCGATCTCCGCCACCACCTCCCGCGCGCGGGCCTCATCCCGGCCATGCACGATCACGTGTGCCCCGGTGGCCCCCATACGAAGAGCGAGCTCACGCCCCAGTCCGTCGGTCGAGCCGGTGATCAGTACGACCTCGCCCTGGACCCCCTCCAGCGGGAGGGGAGCCAGAGCGAGGAGGGCCGCAAGGCCGAGCCGTACGAAGGCCCGGAGCGAAGCCGTCACGGGGTCAGCTTCCGTCGACTGCCGCGTCCCGCACCATGAAGCGCTCGAACCAGTTCCTGAGATAGAGCTGCACGCGCATGAAGTTGGAGGGGGGGCTGCTCCGGCTGTGCCACCCATCCGTCAGGCGCACCATCGCCGTGGGCACACCCTCCATCTGCAGCGCCATGTAGTACTCCTCGGTCTGCGAGATGGGGGTGCGCATGTCTCGCTGTCCGGTCATGAGCATGGTCGGAGTGGTCACATTCCCCACGTACATGAGCGGGGAGCGCTGGAGGTGCTCGCTCGGATCCTCCCAGGGGAGGTGGTCGAAGTTCCGGTACCACCCGCTCCCGTCCGTGGTCCCGACGAAGCTCATCCAGTTGATGACCGGAGCCTTGGACACGGCCGCCGTGAACCGGTCGGTATGGCCCACGATCCAGGCGGTGAGAACGCCTCCGCCACTCCCGCCGTAGACAAAGAGGTTGCGGTCATCGATGTACCCCCGTGCGATGACCGAATCCACCCCCGCCATCAGGTCGTCATAGTCCTTGCTCGGGTAGGCCCGCATGATGGCATTCCCGAATTCACTGCCGTAGCCCGAGCTTCCGCGCGGGTTCGTGTAGAGGACCACGTAGTCGTTCGCCGCGTGGTTCTGCCAGGCGAAGTTGAATCCGACGTTGTACATCGCATGCGGCCCCCCATGGATCACGAGGATCAGCGGATACCGCCGGTTCGGATCGAAGTTCGGGGGCTTGATGATCCACCCCTGGATGTCCCAGTCGTCCACGGACTTGTACCAGATTTCCTCCACGTCGCCCAGACGGAGGGTGGCGAGCGTGGCCTCGTTCGTCTGATGAAGCGTCTGGAGCGTGGGGTTCCGCACGTTGAAACGCACGATGGAGCCCGGATCGTGGTACGAGGTCACCGTTCCGACTGCGGTCCCGTCCGGAAGAAGGGTCCCCACGGAGAGTACATGGTTTCCTTCCGTGATCCGGCGCGAATCCCCGTTCAACGGGGCGAAATGCAGGTTGCTGGTCCCGCTGTCGCTCGTCTCGAAGTAGAGCCCGCTCCCGTCCGCGGCCCACACGAGTCCCGAGGGCGAGCGGTCGTAGTCGGCCGCGATCTCCCTCACATTCCCGCCGGTCGCGTCCATCACATAGAGCTTCGACTCGATATAGGTGTCTTCCACCCAGTCATTCCCGGTGAAGGCAATCAGGCGTCCATCCGGGGAAGGGATCGGGTTCCCCTTGGGTCCGCGGGTCGACGTGAGCTGCGTGATTTCCCGGCTGGCAACATCCACACGGTAGATGTGCGACTCCCGCCAGCGCCGATCCGCGTCCGGCACCCGGAGGGTGGAAAAGAGCACCGCCCGTCCGTCGGGTGTCCAGGTTCCGGAGCCATGGTTCCAGTCGCCGCTCGTGATCTGAGTGGGCTGCCCTCCCTCCGCACTCACCACGAAGAGGTGCTGATTCCCTCGGGGAAGCCATCCCTGGCCGTCTCTCCGGAACGAGATCCGGTCCTCGATCACCGGAGCCGCCGTCCACCGCGCACCCTGGGGCGCCCGGGGGAGGTTGATGTTCCAGCTCGGATCGAGCGATCCTGGAACCAGCGCCGCGTAGAGGAGCCTCTCCCCGTCAGGAGACCACTCGATCCCGGAGGGCGAGTTCTGGAGACGGGTGATCTGCGACTCGGCTCCCTCGGCGTCCATCCAGCGGATGAAGATCTGGGAACCGCCCGGCTCTCCCTCCCGGGTGAAGGCGATGCGCGTGCCGTCCGGGGACCATTCCGGAGATGAGCCGTCCGTGAGGAAGCGGTTTCTCGTTCCGTCCGGGTTCATGATCCAGATCGACGAAGCCCAGCGGTCGTTCACGGGATCCATGAACCGTCGGGTATAGATGATCCGCTCCCCGCCGGGGGCCAGTTGAGGATCCGCGACCCCTTCCCAGCTCAGATAGTGATCCAGGCTGAGCGTCACGTCCGACAGGGGGCCGGGGGTGGAGACCGCATGCTGCCTTCCCTCTGCCTCGAAAGGGAGGCAGAGCAGGAAGAATGCGACGAAAGAAAGAACGGAACGGAAGCAGCGCGGGGAGCTGGGCATGGTCATTCTCGCCGTCAGGTGTCCACGAAACCGGGGGTGAGGACAACGTAGGAGCGGGCGAACGGAGTGGCAAACGGGCCTCCCCCTTCCGCGCCCCCGGCGCCACCCCCGGACTTGTCTCAGGGAGCCGTCGTCCCCATCCTCGATGCGCCGACAGGGGACCCGACCAGGCTCCCCCCTCGCTCCGACCGGCCTTGCAGGACGGCTTCCACCCGGAGTTCAGATGCCGTGAGCCTCTTCGCGAATCCCTACATCTCCGCCATCCTCGTCTACCTCCTGATCCTGGTCGGAGTGGGCGTGTGGAAGGCTCGATCGGTGAAAGTCTCGGCCGATTTCATGGTTGCCGGGCGGAACCTCCACTGGTTCGTCCTCGTCGGGACGCTCCTTGCCACCTGGATCGGAAACGGCTCCCTCTTCGGGGGGGCCGGCCTCGGCTACCGAAACGGGCTCGCCGGAATGTGGTCCAGCGCCGGCGCCTGGGCGGGGATCGTGCTCGTCTACTTCATTGCGAAGCGGATCCGCAACTTCGGCAAGGTGACCGTTCCGGACATCTTCCAGGCTCGGTATGGCACCGCCCCGGCGGTCCTCGCGACCGTCATCACGGTCATCGCCTACCTCACGATCGTTTCGTACCAGTTCCGCGGCGGGGGCAGGGTCCTTTCGATCGTGAGCGACGGGGTGATCACGGTCGAGGCCGGGATCGTGATCACGGCGCTCTTCGCAGTCACCTACACGGTGCTCGCGGGGATGATCTCGGTAGTCTATACCGACGTCGTGAACGGGATCATCATGATCTTCGGGATCCTCTTCGCGGTGATCTTCATGGTGGTCACGCTGGGTGGAATGGGCGAGATCGTGACGGCCGCGCAGGAGGCGGGGAAGTGGAGCCTCTTCGGGAACTGGGCGATGGAGCGCACCACCGTGGACTCGGCGCCGATCATCGCGATCTCCTTCCTCGTGCCGACGCTCCTCCTCCTCATGGGGGACGCGAACATGTACCAGCGCATCTTCTCCGCGCGCGACGGGGGCACGGCCCGGAAGGCGATTTTCTTCTGGGTGTTCGGGGTCGCCTTCCTCGAGATCTCGATCTACTTCCTGGGGCTTACCGGAAGCATCGCGGCCGACCGGGGGCTCATCACCCAGCTCTTCACGGGAGGGGCCGCCGACACCGCGGCGAATCTCTCGGAGAATGTGATCCCGACGCTGGCGGTGGAGCTTCTACCCACCGCACTCGGGATGCTCCTCGTGGCCACCATGATGGCGATCGTGGTGTCCACCGCCGACTCGTTCCTCCTGGTTCCGGCCACGAATCTCACCCGCGACGTCTATCAGCGGTTCATCTCCCCTGACGCCTCGGAGCGACGCGTCGTGATGATCGGACGGGGGATGGTCCTCATCCTGGGCGTGGTCGCGTACATGCTCGTGGACCAGTTCCCTACGATCCTCGCCGCGGCCTATACGGCGTATCTCATTTACGGGGCGGGGATCACCCCGGCCCTTCTCGCGGCTTTCCTCTGGAAGCGCGCCACGGCCGCCGGCGCGATGGCTTCGATCGTGCTTGGTGCGGGAGTCACACTCGTATGGACCTTCGTGATGCCCCGCGTGGACGGGTTTGCCGATTGGCATCCCATGCTGCAGGAAGTCACGTATCCGGCTGTCCTGGCTTCGGTGGTGGCGCTTGTGGTCGTGAGCCTTTCCACTCCGGCGCCGCCTTCCACGGCGTGGGAGCCGTTCTTCCGGGAGGAAGCGGAAGCGTGAAGTCAGGGTCTGAGTCCGCCCCTCATCGGTCCAAGCGGTACATCCGGAGATAGGGAACGTCGAGCGAGTCAGTCCAGGCCGTGAGAAGGTAGTCCGATCCGATTTCCTGGATCTCACCAACGTGGACGGGCAGGTCGATCGTCCCGAGCCAGGCACCTTCGGAGTCGATGACGTGGAAGTGCCGATGCGTCTCTGAGGGAGGGTACCGGTTCTCCTCGGCCCACAGATTCCCCTCCAGATCCGCATGGAGTCCAATGTAGGGCGGGAGACTGTCGGGAAGCTCGATCCGACCGGCCAGGGAAAGGGCCGCTGCGATCGACACGCCCCGGGCCCGGGCGGAGTCTCTCACCATGTTGCGGAAGTGGTCGATCTCGGCGCCCCTCACCGGTATCAGCGGCCGCGCCAGTCGGACGATGCGATGGAGCCGGCCGTCGACGCCAAAGCTGCGGATTTCGCGGAGTGACGGAGTGACGACGTGGACCTGCCTCTGACGCACTCCCGCCGCGTGCGGGGCCGGGGCGTGGAAGGGGTTCACGAGGAAGAGGGTCGTCGGTCCGGCGTCCGTTTGTCCGCGGAGGTAGGCACGCTCTACCCTCGGGAACTGGCCGATCAGGACCCCTTCGGTGCCTCCCCGCAGAATCAGGTTGAGACGCACTTCAAAATCGGCCCACGCGTCCTCCAGAAGGATGGCACCGACGGGCGAATCACGACGGTACTGGGCGGCGGGCGGCACCTCACCGGCGAACAATAAATCACCGTCAGGGAAGAGTGCGAGATCGAGCATCGACGAGACTCCCTGAAAGTGATGGCTCGCCGCCTGAGAAATGGGCACGGTTCGGACGACCCGGCCGTCGAGCGTGAACCACGTGTACCGGTAGCCCCTGCGATCCGCCGCGACGATCGTATCACCGGGTCCTGCCCTCAGCCCGGGCTCGGACAGAAATTGGCCAGGTCCGGGGCCTCGCCCTCCAGCTGTGTTCACCTGCGAGCCCTGCTCGTCGAAGATCCGCAGGTAGGGTCCACCCGCCCCGAGATCGACCGCGGCGAAGCCGCCGTTCGGAAGGCGTATGGAGGACGAGATGTGGGTGAACTCCTGGGCGGGGTCGTTCTCCACAGCTCCGATGACGACGACTGGCGTGGGGTCGATCGTCCACGGTACCTCATCGCCCCACGACGGAGTGACGCTTTCCACGATCCGAATCCCGGCGCTGTCGCGAGAGGAGCTGCCCTCGAACCGGAACTTGTCGCTCGAGTCTCCGCCACACGCGGAACTCAGCGCAACGAGCGGGATGAACCCACCCCGCAGGATGGCACGCAGCTCCAGCACCGTCACAGTCCAGCCCGAACCCATTTCCCGAACACGAGCTCCGGTAAATAGGGGAACGGAACATCCAGGGTGATCAACGTATCTCCAACAGCGCCGACTATCGGCGGAGCCTGGAACCAATGCACCGCCGAGTCCGCGCCGTCTGGAACCGCGAACTGCAGTACGTCCACTGTTGGTGCCATTCCGACCTGGCCGTGGGAGAGCGGGAGAAGCACGATGTCGCCCATCAGGACAGGGGGTCCCACGAAGTGTCGTTCGAATACCTTTGCGAGGTGCTCCTCCCGGCTGGAGGGGCCATCTTCGATCCACCATGACACGTCGAGTTCCTCCCCCAGACGGAGGTAGTTGGGGGACGCTGCGGTCCGAACCTCTCGCGGCCGGTCACAGCCGGATCCTCGCATCGCCGTGGCATTCAGGGAGTGGCCCAGAGTCCAGCCATCCCCGGACCCCGCGAACCACGTGACGAAGAACTGCCGGGCCAGGGGAGGGGAGTATGGAGGGTGTTTCCAGAAGAGCGGGGCCGCATCTACCGGCACGACCTCCGACCTGAATGCAAGTTCCCCGTCCCTTCCGACGCAATACAGCTCGATCCCGAGAGGGTCGCCTGCGACGGTGGCCGCGAAGAGGAACCCCTCGGCACCAAGGGGCATCATGTCGCGCGGGTCAGGAAGATCGGGAGGGAGTGAGACCGAGAGCAACGGTTCGCCGTCAGGCGAAAATACCGTGATCATCCTGGACCCGCGGCTGTAGACGGAAATATTGCCATCGGGGTCGAAGCGCGCTCGCATCGGCCCGGTGAGCTGTCCGTCCGCCAACCCTGCTTCGCCTATCACAGCTTTCAGTGCGCCGCTCCGGTCAAACAGTTTGAGGTTGTGCTCGGAGCGGTCGGTGACGAGAAGGTCACCGTTGGGCGCGAAGTCCGTCCCGGCCGGTGCGATGATCACACCATCCCCCCGCTGGTCGGGGATGATCGTCCCTACCTTCACCCATCCGTCATGGAAGAGTCTTGCCTCGGTCACCTCAACCGTCGCCCGCCGCTCGACCGGGTCCGGCGGCGAGGCGACGGGGTTGCATGCGATACCGAAAAGGGTCGGGATCCAGAGGAGGGCACCGCCCGGTCTGAGTCCGAGTCCTCGAGAAGGGCGCATGGCATCCCTCGGTTCCGCACGATTCTGATCCATCGATCGACGCATGACGGCATCATGAAACGCTTCAGGTAGTCGTGTCAAACTCTCCGGCTCGTCGCCGTTCCGAGTGGGTAGCCTGATCGGGTGCACGGCCGAGGTACCCTCACGGAGGTCGCGCCCCGGCAGCTCGACGAAGGCGAGCCCGAGCGGGACCAACCTCGCCGTCGGCGTCTCGCCCGGGTCCGGTGGCTCAGCTCGTCCAGGAATCCGGGACCAACCTCGCCGGGGTGAGCCCGAGCCGCGATCGGCGGCGGGGTTGGTCCCGATTTCCGGGATTGTCCTCGCCGCGGATGGCCGGAAGGGGGCGTTCCGCTCGAACGAGGCGGGGGAGTTCGCGATTTCCGGCCAGGAGATGGCCATCGGCGTGCGAGCAGCATGGGCCGCCGCTTCCTGAGACGCGGTCCCAGTGGGGCCCCGTGGATCCACGGGGCCCCGAGCCGAAGGGTGACCGGGAGTCCCCACCGAGGTCGGCTGGACCAGCGGGGCCATGCATCCCAGGCCCTCAGGATCCCGACCGAGACGATGGGTACAGCTTGGCGTGTGCGCATCCAGCTCGGTGTACCTGTCCATCGGCGATCTCCTGTTGGGACGGAACCGCCGCGACGCCGCTTCGACCCAGGCGCCTCCCGATCCTCTCATGCCTATTCCTTCTCAATAGTTCTTGCTGAAACGAGCGTCATCGACCTATCTTGATGCCTGGAGCCAACCTTGAGCTCGCTTGTCCACCCAGACTTCAGTGGTACCCGGTGCCTCACCTCATTGTGGAGTCGTTCGATCTGGACTTCCAGGCGCAGGTTGCGGGAGCTGTTGTGCGCGTACGACAATGCTACGGGCAGGGTTGGACGGTTGTTCCTGTGGATCCGGGGAGGGGGCGGTCGGTCGTCCAGATGGCTCTGAGGGGAACCCTCATCCTGAGCGACTTACTCGTGGTCGCGTGGCGGCGCGGAAGGACGCTCCCGATAGAAGAGGCGATGCTCGGAGCATTCTGGGCGCGCGCGTCTGGCGTGAGCCTGCTTCTGGTCGCCCCGTCATCGCACCCTACGCTCCTGAACGTGGTTCGTGAGGTCAGGGGCAGCGTGCTGATCCTTGGTAGCAGGCGAGATACGGCTACGGAGCTGGCCGTTCACCTCATTCGGCCTCTCCTCGATCCTCAGGCTCGGGAGGTCATGGGAGATCTGCCGGGACCCCTGATCGGACACCGGCCAATACACACGAACATCACCGGCCAGGATACGGAGCCCGGGGTCGAGAGATTGTCTACTCGCGACCCAAGGGAGTTCCCCGTGGGAGCCTCGAAATCAGACGCGAATGGCGATGAGCATCAATTCGCCAGGCTCGTTGCGAGAAATCGGGGAACCATATTGAGGGGAGCTGTGAGCGCCGGGCTCGATCGAGATCGCGCGGAGGACGTGGTCCAAGAGGTGATCCTGAACCTGTGGAGCCGGCGGCAGGTTCTCAAACGGCGGATCCTGGAACCCGGGTGGTTCGTGCAGGCGGGGCGCACCGCAGCCAGGGATCGGATCAGGAAGCGCCAACGGCGGAAGCGACTCCTCGCAGAGGTCGGGAACGTCCGGACATCCAGGCCATCAGGGACACCCGACATCGAAACCGAGCTCGACCGAGACCGGCGCCAGGTTCTTCGCGGGCTCGATGCGCTTCCGGAACCGACCCGCATGGTCGTCAACCTTTGTGGCCGGTACGGTTGGAGCGTTCGCGAAGTGGGGGAGCTCTTGGCGAGTGGCTCCGAAATGGTCAAGTCCCGGTATCGGAGGGGAAGGCACCGTCTCAGATCCGAATTGGGATCGAGCGGTGATGGCGGGATGGAGGCAACCCGACCCCGCATCGTGATCGATCGCCCGGAGGAGGCGTGACCCCTTCCAATGGACTCATCCCATACCTTGAGTACGGGCGAACGAGCCGCACCCAGGAGAGGTGATCCCCTCGGGGGCCCGACTATATTCGCGGTGCATCGCTTGCAAAAGGAGGGCGGCATGGCCTGGCCTCGGGAGCACCATCCACGCAGTAGCCGAACATCGAGCTCGGCCACTCTGAACGGCGTGACATGGGTGATGCTCGGCCTGACGTCGGTCGCCTTGGTCCCCTGTGTCCTGAACGCGCAGCCGTCTGCGCAGTTCCTGCCTGATCCCCCCTGCTCTCCCTCCTGTCTGGCGTGGGACACTATCGCCAGACTGGGTGATCGTGACGGACCCGGCATCGTCTTTCAGCAGAGCCGAATCGCCGCCGGACCCGACGGAGAGTACTTCCTGACCAGCCTCGTCGAACCGGGCGTGGTGCGTGTCTTCAATCGGGATGGGGATTTCCTCGAGAGATTTGGCCGACCGGGCCAGGGGCCAGGAGAATATGTGGGTGCACCCATGGTACTTCCGGACGGAACCGCGCTGCTCCTGGTCGATGACTATGGAGCTACTTGCACCCGCCTCGATCGCAGCCGACGTGTCGAGAGTGTGCGACGGCTTCCATTTCGGCCCTCGACTGCGGCCCGGGTGGGTGAGAATCAGATTCTCCTTGCTGCACCGGCCTGGTCGCGAGAACGTATCGGGCTCCCTCTTCACATATTCGATTGTGCGGGCGGCCAGGTTCTCGCCTCCTTTGGCGGCTCGCCTGGCCAAGTGGTGACCAGGCGAGATCACTTCGCTCTCGACCGGGTCGTGGCCGCAGCGGACTCCGCCACATTCTGGGCGGCCCGCCGGAATCGCTTTCTTCTCGAACACTGGAGTACCGACGGCTCGCTTCTGGGGGCGTATGAGCGTGCCGTGGACTGGTTCGAGCCTTGGGTGTTTCTCCCCGGAGGCGGTGCTCACACGCGTCCCCCACCCCCGATGATTCAGGGGGTTTCCCATGTCGGCGACGGACTCGTTTGGATACTCGCCCATGTGCCTGCGCTCGACTGGGCTCCCACCCGTCCGGATCGGATCCTTGAGGGCGGCATGGAATCCTTGAGCGATATGACGTATCACAAGCTCTACGACTCCGTCGTCGAACTATGGCGGGTGACCGGTTCGTCGGCCGAAGTGCTGGCCAGCGACCGGATTCCGTTGCGAGCTACCGGCTTCGTTGCCCCCGGAATTCTGTACATCTACGAGGAGGACCAGGGCGGCTTTCCGAGGTACCTCATCGTACGGCCCTACCTCCAAAGCGGAGGGTAGGGAGTAGGCGGTCGCGAACCGACCGATGACGGCTCTTTTTGAGCCCATGACCCCTTGCCGATGGAGGTAAGAACCATGCTGAGATCCACAGGGTTGCTCACGGTGATATTATTGTTGGGGGGGAGCATTCGCTTGGCCCTCGTCCCCGGTCAGCATGTCCGCCCACGCAGCGTCTGGTTGCGACGCGGAGTGCATGCCGAACACCATGTGCGGCGACGGTCACGCGGCGATGTCGGGCACGAAGGACGAGATCGACGGTGGACTGCACGGCGACTGTGTGGCTCAGCCCTGCTGCTACCTGGTCCAAACTGGCGAGGAATGCAAGCATCCGTGCTGTGACTGTTTCGAAGAGGAGGAGGAGCAGGTCTACGAACTGATCGCTGCTGTGTCGGCGCAGCGTTGGTTCGAAGTCGAACGCGCGATTCGGCGGGAAGGCGGGCGTGTCACAGTCAACGTTGAGCGATCGGCCATTCAATTTCAGAGCGCTTGCGCAGATCGGATCAGCGCTCATATCCCCGTCCCGGCGCAACAGGTCGCGACCCTCGCGAGAATCGAGCGGCGAGCAGCGATGATTCGCGGATTCTGGGCCTTCGCGGGCGGGTGAGGACGCTTCCCCGCCTCATGCCTCCCAGTCGTGAGGCGGGGACTGATCGAACTCGAACTCCGGGACAGGGTCGGAGAGGGAGGCCCTCGTAGATCCGGGCCAGGAGCTGCGCCCACAGCATGCGGCAGGGTCGTGATCGCGGCGGGGCGCCGGTCGAACTCGGCTCATTAGACTAGAGCGGTCCGGCGGAGCCACGGGGTGGGACGCGAGACCGGGTGAGGAGCGAGACTCCACGCCGGCCGGAATCTCGTCGGGTTCGGGCCAACCTATCGAGACCACGGTGGACCTCAGGTGTGCGTTGGGCGCCAGAACTCCGTGGTAGCGATGGCGATGGATGCGAGGGGGTGGAGCGAGCCGGGCCGGGCGGTCGAGGAGCTCGAGGCGAAGCACTTCACGGCCGCGCGTATCGGGCTCGGTGAGGCGATACACCAAACGAGCGTCCGGGGAGGAGAGCGCCTCGATACCGGCGGGGGCGTGGAGCCGCTCCAGGGGGGAGTGTGCAGAAGACGGTGTAAATGGCCATGGTGCAGGATTCCCCATGGCGAGGGCGAGGACCCCATGGCGGACGAGCAGGAGCTGGACGAGCGGGAACTGAACGCGATTCTGGACCGGATGATCCGGGGAAAGGCGCCTGGAGGGATCCTGGGCCAATCGGGTCTGGTGGGTGATCTGACGCGGCGTGTGGTGGATCGCGTACTGGACGGTGAGATGACGGCGCACCTGGGGTACGAGAAGCGCGCAGACGGGACGTCACGGCGGCAGCTCGCGCAACGGTCGCACGAAGCGGCGTTTGAGAACGGACACGGCGAAGATCGATCTCGAAGTTCCGAGGGACCGCGACGGAGCGTTCGACCCGGTGATGGTGGCGAAGGGACAGCGGCGGCTACCTGGCTTCGATGAGAAGGTGATCGCCCTGTCCGCGCGGGGCATGACGACGCGGGAGATCCAAGGCCACCTGTAGGAGCTGTACGGGGTCGAGGTGTCGCCCGCGTTCATCTCGGCGGTGACGGACGCCGTGATGGAGGACGTCCGGGCGTGCCAGGCGCGGCCGCTGAAAGCGGTGTACCGATCGTGTACCTGGACGCGATCCATGTGAGGCTGCGTCTGTCCGCCACGTGCAGAACCAGGCGGTTTACCGGCTCCTCGGCGTTTCGGGTGGCTAGCCCGATGCGCGATCGGCGGCGAGATTGGTCCCGATTTCCGGGCTCATCGTCGCCGCGGATGGCCGCAAGGCAGCGGCGGCGGGGTTGCTCCCGGCAGAAAGGATGCAGGCCCTGGTGGCCGGGCAAGGCGGGCGAGGCCCTCGAGAAGCCTGTTGGAGGTGCGAGCCCGGAACGATCGACGTTTCCTCACACCCGCTGCGCCACACCGGGGACCGTGGACACGGCGAGGGAGGTCGTGCCGAAAGAGATCCAGGCACCTTCCGTTCTTCTCCATGCTGCCATGGGCCGGGCAGCCTCATTCGCCACACTCCACCGGGTGAATGCCCTCCCATCCGTCCATTCCGGTGGGATTCGTTCCGGAGTTCTTCGGCTGGTTGAGCTTCGAAGGCATGATCGTGCCCTTGCGACACTCTCCCGCCCGTCCTATAGTGTCGGTGTAACGGTCAACCAGCACACTATAGCGCGGAGGGTGGATGTTCCCCGTCGATCCGAACGACCCCCGTCCCCTCTACGTCCAGATCGCGGACGAAGTGCGGCGAGGGATCCTCAGACGCTCACTCCGGCCGGAAGACGCACTCCCCTCCGTCCGTGAGCTTTCCCGGGACCTCCGACTGAACCCCAACACGGTCCAGCAGGCGTATCGCGAGCTGGAGCGCGAAGGGCTCGTCTACGTGAAGCGCGGACAGGGCACCTTCGTCGCTGCGACGGCAGCGCCCGGTCCCGTGCGGGCCATCGTGCTCCGCGAGGTCACCGAGCAGTGCATTCGCGAGGCGACCCGCGCGGGACTCACCGTCGAGGAGCTCATTGAAGGCCTCCGCAGCTTCGAAGCCGTATCTGATCCATCACCAACCAAGTCTGGAGGAAACGAGTCATGACCCAGGAACCTGGAATCACCGTCTGCGGTCTCCGGAAACGGTACGGGCGGGTGGAGGCGCTCTCCGGCGTCGACTTCACCCTCCCGCACGGAGGGGTCGCTCTCCTCGTCGGGCCCAACGGGGCGGGCAAGACCAGCCTCCTCAAGGTGCTCATGGACATTCTCCCCTATGAGGCGGGCTCGGTGGCGGTGCTGGGACTCGATCCGGCCCGCGACGGCGCGCGCATCCGCGCGGCGGCGGGCTTTCTCCCCGAAGAGATCCAGTTCCCCTTCGGGCGCCTGCGCGTGCACGAAGTCCTGTCGCTCCACTCACGGTACCGCCCGGGGTGGGATGCGGCCTATGCGAAGGCGCTCGCCGATACCCTCGAACTGAGGCACGATCGACGGTGGGCCACCCTTTCGAAGGGAGAATCGCGGCGGGTTCAGCTCGCCTGTGCGCTCGCGCACCGGCCCTCACTCCTCCTCCTCGATGAACCGACGGACGGGCTCGATCCGATCGGGAGGGAAAGAGTACTGGGCCTCCTGGCCGAACACCTGGCCGAGACCGGAGCCACCACGATCTACTGCACCCACGTGCTGCACGAGGCCCAGGGTCTCGCCGACCGGCTCATCGTCCTTGGGAAGGGCCGGGTGCGGCTGGACGAAGACGTCGAGCTCCTGCGGCGCACCCACCATCGGGTCCGGTTCTCGGTTCGAGACGGCGCACCCCCGCCCGCGCCCTTCCTCCTTCGCGAGGAATCGGGTGGAGCTTCGGAACGGCGCTGGGTCGTCCGCGCGGGCGCGAGCGAGATCCAGGAGTGGGCGATCGCGGCCGAGGTCTCGATCATCGAGATCACACCCGTTTCCCTCGGCGATACGGCGCTCGCGTACCTGGCTTCCTCCGCTCCACCGTCGGAGCTCGAAGCCGTCGGGTCAAACGTTTCCTCCGCTTCGGAGTCTCACCATGTCTGACCAGACCGTCTCCCGGCATCTCCCGCCTCCGGCTCCCGGTTTCCGGGGACTCGTCGGCATTCACGCGCGGCTGCTCGTGAAGGACGCGCAGGCCGGAACCGCCGTCCTGGCCGTGGCGTGTGTAGCTCTCCCTCTGGCCGCCCTGCTCACTCCGTTTCCCTCGGAACCCGCGGACGTTGCCTCCGCGATCTCCGGCCCGATGAGACTACAAATGCTCATGAGCATGATGGTCATGCTCACCGTGGGACTGGCCTTCCTCTGGCCCGAAGCGGTCTGGAAAGGTCTCGGGCCGGGTGAAAGGGCGGTGCTCGACAGCTTTCCCGTCACCCGCAGGAATCACCGGATGGCGCGCGTGGTGGCCGGGGGATTCCTCCCCCTGGCACTGACCACCGCGTATCTCGGGTCGGCAACGATTCTGAGGGTCCGAGGCTGGGGAGACGTGATGCCCGGAATGACCTCGGCCTACCCGGACCTTGCTGGATGGAGCGCACCGACCGCGGTGCTGGTGCTTTTGACAGCCTACCTGCTCTCTTCGAGCCTGGCGCTCCGCTTCGGGAAGGTGTTCGTGCCCCTGCTGGTGATCGGGACGGGCGTGTACCTCGTCCCCGCCTCTCTTCTGCTGGCGGGGAAGGAAGAGTGGATCGAGGCGATTGCCCGCTCGGCCGTGGAATGGACCTGGTCTCCATTCCGCCTCTTCTCGATCATGTTCTCCGGCGGTCCGTCGGACGTGCTTCCGGCGCTCTTCTGGATGACGGCGCTCGCGGCCCTCACGATTCACCTTGCGGGACGCCACGGGAAGGTGTGATCCCCGGCGGCTGCCCCGGTTGCAGGGTCTTCCAGGGATCCCGGCGCTCGAGCTGCCCGGCGAGCGAGAACAGCGTCTCCTCGTCCCCGAAACGGCCCACGAAGTGCATGCCTATCGGAAGCCCGGACCGGCTCTCGTGCAGGGGCACCGACATCGCAGGCTGCCCCGTGATATTGAACACGGGCGTCCAGGGGGTGAAGAGGAAGGCATCCGCCGCCGCCTCCTCGATCAGCCCCGCCATCCGGATCAGCCGTCCGGAGCCGATCCGCCCGAGGAGCTTCAACGCAAAGCTCTCGAAGGGCGTGCTCCTGATCTCCCCGATGCGCACCGGTGGGCGGGAGAGCGTGGGCGTAAGCAGGAGATCCCAGGGATCCAGCCATGTCATGACCCCGCTCGCCTCCCTCTCGAGGTCCCGGAGCGCGAGCGCAGCGCGGGAGGCCGGAAGCGAGCGCCCGGCCAGCGTCAGAGCCCAGCTCTCGGTCTCGACGCTTCCGGGCCCCGCCTTCCTGCCGGTGGTCCGCTCGATCTCGGCGACCTCGGCGGCGAGCTCCGCCGTGAGCATGAGCAGGAAGTTGCGAGCGAATGTCTCGCCCTCGAAGGGGATCTCGACTTCCTCGCAGTGGTGACCGAGCTCCTCGAGAATTGAGACGGTGGCGTGGACCCCCTCCACGCACTCCGGATCCACCTCCCGGTGGAGCATGGGTGTGGTGGTCCACCCGATCCGGAGCGGCTCCGGCTCCCTCCCGGCCGCAGAGAGGAAGCTTCCCCCTGGAAGCGGGGGTCGGGTGAGCGCTCCGGCCTCGGGAGCGGCGACCGCATCGAGCAGTGCGGCCGAATCGCGCACACTCCGGGTGAGCACATGTTCGACGACTGCACCGCGCCAGGGGGCGCTCCCGCCCGGGCCCACGGGCGTGCGCTGACGGGTGGGTTTCAGGCCGAAGAGGCCGCAGCACGAAGCTGGAATCCGGATCGAGCCACCCCCGTCTCCGGCGCCGGCCATCGGAACGATTCCCGCTGCGACTGCGGCACCTGACCCCCCCGAGGATCCCCCCGGAGTGTGATCCAGGTTCCACGGATTCCGGGTCGGACCGTAAGCCACCGGCTCCGTGATCGGAAGGAGGCCGAACTCGGGTGAGTTGGTGCTCCCGAGGATGACAAGACCTGCAGCCCTCCACCGGGCCACGAGTTCCGAGTCCTCTGCTGGCGTCCATCCCCGGAGGAGTCGGCTGCCAGCGGTGCTGGGGTGGCCCGCGAGGGTCGAGGTGAGATCCTTGATGAGAAACGGGACCCCCGCGAACGGCTGGGCAAGGGCGGCGCCAATCCCGGACGCCTCCTTCCGGGCGGCCTCGATGCGCGTGCTGATCACGGCGTTGAGAGACGGGTTCACCTCATGGAGGCGGTCGAGTGCGGCGTCGAGCACCTCTCCTGCCGAACACTCTCCTTCCCGGATCTTCCGAGCGAGTTCGGTCGCGTCGGCGGCGACGTACTCTTGCCTGGTCATCGCAAGGCGCCGGTCACGGGGCTACCCGCACATTCTCGAGCTCCACCATCGAGATCGGAATGACCCTCTCTTCTTCCCACATCCGATCGAACTCGGCGATGTCGAGCACGGGGACGGCTCCGGTCATGTTCTCATAGTCCTGAAACAGGATTCCTCCGATCTCGCGGCGGTTCACGGCTCTCCGGAAGCGCGTTCCACCCCCGTCACGGAAGTATCGGTAGGCCAGGAAGTCGAGGGTGTGCGCTTCCCCGTGAAACCAGTAGATGAAGCGATCCTCCCAGTCGTCTCCGCCCCCCTCTTCCGCGAAGGTGACCTCGATCTTCCGATAGGGCTCGCCAGCCACCGTCACGGTTCCCAGATCCTGAAGCTGCACCGCCGCGTCGTCCAGTCGGAAGGGAAGAAACCCGAAGTAGACCACCGAGTTGACCGCGGTTTCTATCCGGGTTCGTTCTTCCGGTGAAACGACGACCTCCGATCCGTCCACCTCCATGAAGGTGCCGTCGTTCGTCATCCACTCCCGGAACCGGCGGCCCCCATCGTCCCGGTAGCTCCGCTCGTAGAGGAAGCGGCCGCCGTCCCGTTCCACCCGAAATGCGGTGCCCCGGAAGTCGAAGCTGACTTCCGAGCTTTCGAAGCGTTCGCCTCCATGTGCGACGATGGCCTCGTGCACCACCCGTTCCGCTCCCTCCGGCTCCGGGGAGGCGCACCCGATGACTCCGGAAGCGAGCAGGAGGGCCAGCGAAAGGCGAGCCCTTCGAGCGGGCGATGGGGGGAGGGTTCCGGGATGTCGGCAGCCGCTCACGATTCGTTCCTCTTGTCGGAAAGGGATGTTCGAAAGTATGCTGTTGCGGGATTCGATCCCGGGCCAGGTCGTCCGTCAGACGATTCGGCCGAGCCGATCCGCCCGTCCCCTGAACATGGGGGCTCGGTGGCTGCGTAGGGAAGGACCTCTTCCTGATCGGTGGCTCCATACGGTTCAGGCCCGTTCACGGACCGGCCGCAGGTCCATGACTTCGGTCCCAGCGTGCCATGAAGGCGCAACCATGAGTTCTTCCGAAGCCCCCAGGTTCCTCTTCCAGACCGAAGACGGCTCTGAAATCCCGGTGTCTTCCGTCGAATCGCTCTCTCGTCGCGTGTCGCGGGGGGAAGTGGAGGCCGATACTCCGCTCTTCGATGCATCCACCGGTGCGTGGTCACCGGCTGGCGAAACGGCTGTATTCCGGTTCATCGTCGAGGAGCTCGAGGCCGAAGGGTGGGCTCCGGAGCCTCCTTCGAGCGATGGTCTCGATTTTGAACTCACGCTCGCGCCGGTGCAGCCTCATCCGGACCGTCCCGAGCCGCCTTCACCCGCGTCCGAGGAAGACCCGGGTGAAGATCTGGAGTTCGTCCTCGGCGACTGGGTGGTCTCGTCCGAGGATGAAGCCCGCGAGCCCGAACGGGAGGCCGCGGCAGCGCCGGAAACCGGACCGTCGCCGCGGGAAGCCACCCCGGAACCGAGCCTCGAGTCCGAGTTCGAGCTCTCGTCTTCCTGGGCGCGGGAGGGAGGGCAAGCGCCACAAGAACAGCCGCGAGATGACGAGCCGGCAGCCTGGAAGCCGCGGGACAGAACGCCGCGAGAGGGGGACGATCCATCGCCTTCCCGTGATCGAGAGTCTCCCCCGACACGGGAGCCGGACCCGAAGGATCCCGCAGGGATAGACCCGGATGCGTGGGACCTGGCTGAGGTCCCCACCGTCACGCCCAGGTCATCGCTCAGGTCGAAGTCCGCAGGGACGACCGCGGGGACACGCATCCTCAGAAAGGATACCCGTCCCAACGCCCGGGCATTCCGGCTCCTCTGGCTGCTCGGCGCCAGCGTTGCGATGGCCGCCTGGTTCTTCATGGGCGAGGGCTGGGACAGCGTTTCAGGGTTCATGGCCTCCGAGGCGGCACCGTTCCAGATCGGAACCTCCGTGGTCGCCTCCGAACTCGATGACGTGGCCGCCATTCCGCAGCTTCCCGTCGGGCTGGAAGGGGAGGCCGAACGCATGCTCCAGGCGATCGCCACCCGCTTCGGACAGGTAGTCGATTCGCTCAGGGCCGACCTCGGTCTGGCGAACACCCCTCCCGGGATCTGGCTGAGTGGGCAGTACCTCGGGAACGCGTCGGACTTTCCCGAAGTTCCCGCGTTCTGGAGAGGGTACGGTGAGCTGGTCGAGCAGATGCGCGCCAACGACCGACCGATCTACGCGGCCACAGTTCGAGCCCGAGCCGGGGAACTGGAAGAAGCCGATTCTCGCGCCGCGATCGAGGGGTACTTCACCGAGCGCTATGCTGCCCTCCTCCCGGCACGCAGAGAGCGGTTCTACTATCTGGAGCTCGCAGCGGCGAATGCGCTCGCGCTCCATGCGTTCCTCGTGGAGAACCAGGAAAGGATCCTCTACACGCCCGCATCCGGATCCGTTGCGCTGGATCCGGTTCTCGAGGCGGGATCGCTCGATCCAGCCGTCCAGAGTGAACTTGAACAGCGACTCGACCAGGTCCTTGCCGCGCTCGATCGATCGAGGCAGGGGGGGGCGCCCTCGGTGGACGGCCTCCGGTTCGACCTCTTTCTCCGGTTCCGGGAGGGCTAGAGGCAATACCGTTGCTTTAAGGAAATCACCGTGCCATGTTTCCTGGAACGAGATCGCTTCTCCAGGGGAGGTGACCATGGCACGGACGGTAGCGGAGGTTCCGGGGGGAACGCGGGTTACGGACTTCATCAGCCTTGGGGT
>JBGTMU010000176.1:0-3007 GCA_041743405.1 Longimicrobiales bacterium
GTGCCGGGATGGGGATCGGCATCGCACAGCTCGGGCCATCGGCCGGCGCGTCGGACACCCCCTCGACCTCTGCCGGTGCGGCCACGCTCTCCCCGGCGCTGCTCGCCTCTCTCGATCTGGACGCGCCGGCCGGCGACCTCTCACTGGAGGAAGCGGCGGAGCTCGTGCGGATCACCGAAGGGTGGTACACCGCAGCGCTGATCCGTTACCGGGAAAGAGCCGCGGAAGGAACGGGTGCCCCGGGAGGCGGGCTCGACTCCCTGACCCGCTTTGCGGCCATCGAGGCGCTGATGGCAGCCGGGCAGGCAGCGGTCCGGGAATCCCCGACCGATCCCTTCCTGAACGGTCTGCTCGTGAACATGCGAGCCGAGCGCGAGGCCACCCTCCGTGGCCTCCAGGCCTCGACCGCCGGCCAGAACTGGTACTGAACCATGCAACGCTCCCTGAACACGTTTTTCGTCAGTCTGCTGCTCGCCGCCTCCTTCGCGGGAGTGCCTCTCGAGGGTCAGCAGCCCGCGCCCCAGGCTCGTGCAGGAGCCTCCCCTGTTCGGGGTTGGATCGGGGTGGAGTTCGCGCTGCAGGAAATCTCGGTCCGGGTCGGAGGAAACCGGACCGAAGGGCGGCTCGGCATTCTGGTGCGGAATGTGATGCCCGGCGGTCCCGCGGCCCGGGCGGGGCTCCGACCCGGTGACTGGATCGTCTCCGTGGAGGGGCAGCCCGCCACATGGCAGGTGCTCACGGGGCGGCTGGAGGCCGTACGTCCGGGGGATCCGGTTCGGGTGCGGGTCGAGCGGGGCAACCCGGGCGACTCCGAATCGGTCACCATCACCCCGAGCGTGCGACCCCTCCTCTTCCAGGGGGAGGCCGTCGCCATGAGCTTCGACAGTCTGCGCCAGCGGTTGATCCTGAACCTCGACTCGATCCGGAGCGAGTTCCTCCGGCTCCAGAGTGCGGACAATCCTGCGGGACCCCGAGTCGTTGTCCTCGAGGAGCACCGGCTACCGGCTGTCTCCCCTGGATTCCCGGACGCCGTGAGGCTCCGTTCGGATGGCAGCGGGATCAGGGGGCCGGCAGGCACCCTGCACATTCGCGAGGCACCCGGAGCGCCCGAGCGCGGGACGATGACGGTGATCTTCAGCGGTCACCGGACCGTCGGGGGAGCCGAGCTGACGCCGCTGAACCCCGAGCTTGCCCGATACTTCGGCACGGACCAGGGGCTGCTCGTGGTCCAGGTGATCGAGGGCACTCCGGCAGGACGTGCGGGGCTGCAGGGGGGTGACGTGATCCGCGAAGTGAACGGAGAGCGCGTCTCGGAGGTGGAGGCTTTCCGCCGGGCCCTCGATCAGGGGTATCGGACCCCCCCGGTTCCGATCACGGTGATCCGCGACCGGAACCGGGTCGTGCTGCGGTTCGAAAGGTGATCACCCCGGCACCCCCGGGGTGGACACGCGGCTACTCGTAGCGGAGCGCCACGATCGGATCCAGTCTCGCGGCGCGCTGCGCCGGCCAGATCCCGAAGAAGAGTCCGATCCCGGCGGAGAATGCGATCGCAACCGCAACGGCCTCGGGCGCCACCACCGTGTCCCAGTCCGCCATGGTCGATAGGAGATGGGCTCCTCCGTATCCGGCAGCGACCCCGAGCATCCCTCCGAGCGTGCAGAGGACGAGCGACTCCACGATGAACTGCAGGAGGATGTTCGCGCGGGTGGCGCCCAGCGCTTTCCGCACTCCGATCTCGCGGGTGCGCTCGGTAACCGAGACCAGCATGATGTTCATGATGCCGATTCCGCCCACGAGGAGCGAAACTGCGGCGATCCCGGCCAGAAGGAAGGTGAAGGTCCGGTTGGTTTCCTGAAACGACTCCAGCAGGTCGACCGAATTCCGGATCTGGTAATCGGCCGGAGCGCCCGGCTGCAGGCGATGTTCGCGGCGCAGCACCCGATCCATCTCGTCGTAGGCGAGATCCATTCCGGCAGGGCCGGCGTCCACCTTGGCCAGAATGGACCGGAGCCGGTCCCGACCTCCGAAGACGCGGAACTGAGCCGTATTCACAGGGATGAAGACGGTTTCGTCCGGACGCTGGAAGCCCATCTCCCCTTTTTCCGCAAGCACCCCGATCACTTCGAATGGCTCTCCGCGGATCCGGATGGTCCGGCCCACGAGGAGGGGGGCCGGGGTGCTCAGGCGGTCGGGAATCTGGTGGCCGAGGACGACCACGCGCCGCCGGCCCTCGTCTTCGCCCCGGGTGAAGTTGCGCCCGAAGGCGAGCTCCATGGAGTAGATGTCGAAGTATTCGGGCCAGGTTCCGAGAACCTCGACCGAGGTGTTCCAGCGCAGATGGGAAACCTGCATGCGCTGGGCGATCTCGGGAGCCACGGTCAGGATCGAGCCGACCTCGTCGCGCAGGGCTGCGGCATCCGAGGTATAGAGCCGGCTGTCACCGGAGGCGACCCCGCCGAAGCGGGCCTGATCGGGACGGATGGTGAGGACGTCGGTGCCCATCCGCTGGATCTGCTCCTCCACGCGGAGCTGCGCACCCTCCCCGAGGGCCACCATCGTGATCACCGCCCCGACGCCGATGATGATCCCGAGGGTCGTCAGAAATGAACGGAGAATGTTGGCCCGGATTGCGCCCAGAGCCACGACGAAGATCTCCTTGATGAGCATGATCCCCGCCGCCCTATCGGCCGAAGGGGAGGCCGCCGCCGCCCATCCTCGCCCTCATCTGGTCGGAGAACTCCTGCTGACGGGCCTGAAGCTGCGCGCCGCCGATGAGGGCCACCTGCTCGCCCTCTTCCACCCCCACCAGAATCTCCGTATTCGTCCAGTCGTTCACGCCGATCAGGACAGGCCGCGGATAGAGCGTACCATCGGCCCCGAGGACGAAGACGATCCCGGTCCGCTGCGTGGCCGGAGCGCTGGCTCCACCCTGAGGCCCGGCCGCTCCACGGGCACCGGGCCCGGCGCCTCCCTGCCCTCCCGCGCCTCCACGGAATCCGCCGCCCGG
>JBGTMU010000177.1:0-2924 GCA_041743405.1 Longimicrobiales bacterium
CGTGACGTCATCGTCGGCGGGTTTCGTCCCGATTTCCGGGACCATCCTCGCCGCGGACCAGCGCGATGCGGCGGTGGCGTAGTTGATCCCGCCGGACAGGGCCCCGAGTCCCATGGTGCCCCACGAGCCGCTCAATTCCGCTGCTCCCCGGCGCCAGCGGGTCATCCGGCACAGCACGAAGGGCGTGGCACCAACGTGTGATGATCGTAGTGTGAACAGGCCCTAGTGATGTGCCGCAGAGCTAGTGACCGTGCCCTGCAAGCGCGTTCTGGTAGTGCTCCCCGATGAGATCGCGGCCGAAATCCCCGTCGAAATCGCGCCACACGCTGTGGATGTGGTTCGCGTTGTTCTGCACGTTGTCGTATTCGATGAGGAAGGTGGGCCCCTGCACGCGGTAGTAGTGCGCTTCCCCCTCCTCCACCGATCCCGCCCAGGCAAAGGTCACCCGGTCCAGATCCGAGGTCTGGAGCCGCGACCGGCGCTCCGACGCCAGCTCCGGAGCCATCCGGTCAAGGTATTCGTCGATTAGCCGCACCAGCATCCGGCGCTGGTTGGCATCCAGGTCCCCCACCGCAATCCCGACGGGCGTCAGGGGATCGATGTCCAGGGTGTTCGACGTGAAGATGTCGTTCGGTGCATCATCCAGGACGATGGCGGTGGAGCGCTGGGCGGGGGTGAGGGCGGTGACCAGGTCCCGGGCCAGATCCTCTTCGGCGGCCAGGGCCCGCATCCCCACGTGATCTCCGCTGGGCACCCGGGCCGGATTGGCGCCGAAGAAGGCGGGGGCCGTGGCCACCGGCTGCCCATCCACCACCGTGAAGTTCAGGGACAGATGATGGCCCTCGAAACGCCATCCCCAGGGCCCGTTCGCTGAAGGAGTGCCGAACACCGACACGAAGTAGAGCTCGGGATTCCGCACTTGGGGGTTGCCTCCCAGATCCCGTAGCACGTTCTCCAGCTCGATGATGGCGTCTACCTTCTGCATCCCCGGCTGGCTAATCCCGGTCCGCAGGAGGGTTCGGGCCGCTTCCCGCTGCCGTTCGGTCATCTCCCCCAGCGAAAGCCCGCGGCGTTCCCGGGGGATGAAGTGCCAGTTGAGCCGTTCGGAGTCGGCGAAGGTGAACTCCGCCTGAGCTTTCTGGTCCGGCGTCAAGCCCGACAGGAAAGCTTCGGCGGCCCGGGTCATCGCCCCCGTCGCCGCGGGAGAGGCAGCAGGGAGGATCGCGGCGGCAGGACTCCGCAGGGACATCGCCCCCAGCCACGCGGGAACCATCACAATGGCACAGGCCAGGAGCACCGTCCGGAGCTTGACCATGATCACCTCCCGGAGAGACGTGGTGGCGGGGACCCGGGGCCGGACTGGCGGCAGCCGTGGAACCCGCAGGGTCCCCTACGGTTGGATGCGGCAGCCCGGAGCAGGGCGGTCGGGGCGAGCAACATAGGCGCGGCGACAGAGTCATGCCAGACTGCCGCACACATGCAGGCTACTGCCAGCATCTATAACCTTCGACTGGCATGGCAGGGTCGACGATATGAGCAGCTTCCCACCCGAATGCAAAGGGCGAAAGCGCTTCCGACGTATCCTCCCGGTTGGTCAGTACGATTACTGCCAGATCATCATCGACGGCCCGGATGTAGGCGGTGCCAGAGTATCCGCCATGACTGAGTGTCCGGCGTCCACCCACGACGGTCACCTGCCACCCGCGCGCATAGCCCCAGGTATCGCACGAGTCACCCGCCTGGAACGTACGCTGGATTTCCCACGTCGCCTCGAGTGCGTCCCGCATGACGCTCCTGGGATCAGAAAGCTCAGCTTCCCATAGCATCATGTCGTGAAGCGAGGACATCACCCCGAAGTGTGACGTCAGCGGGAACTCCCAGACCCGCCGGTTCCGCTTCAGGGCACCATCCTGCCACGCGTAACCCTGCGCGAGGTGCGGTACGATACGTCTCTGGTCCAGCAAATGGGTCTGATCCATACCGAGCGGACGGAAGAAGGTCGACTGCATGAATTCCGCGTATGTCTGTCCCGTGACGCCTTCGATTATTACGCCGAGCAGGAAGTACCCCTGGTCCGAGTAATTCCAGTCCGTGCCGGGTCTCGCGACCATCGTGGTGCTCATTGATGACCCGAGCATGTCGGCGCGCGAGTATTGAAGCAGATGCACACCGTCCACCGTGCGCTCGAAGTGATGAGCGAGTCCGGCGGTGTGACTCAGGAGCTGATCGACCGTGATGCTGTCCCAGGCTGCCGGCGCGTTCTCGACCCACTCCGTCAGCCGGTCGTCGAGATTCAAGCGCCCCTGCTCAACCAGCGTCATGACCGCAAGTGCGGTCATCTGCTTGGTCAAGGATGCGATTTCGAACACCGTTCGCGTGGTGACAGGAACCTCGTGGGCGATGTCTGCCGTGCCATACGTGCCTATATGCACTGGCTGGCCTTCCCGCATGACGGCGACCGCCACCCCCGGGAAATGTCCTTCCCCCATTAGTCTCTCGATCCTCGCGTCGATCCTCTCCGTGATGGAAACGTCCTGGGCGTGTACTTCAAAGCTCGGCGTGGTCACAAAGCCGAGAATCAGGATCGAACACGAGAAACAGGTGCAGGACCGCATTGCCATTCCCTTGAGTTATGTGACTACCGTGGACTGAATCGGGCCCCGCGCTCAGCATGTCCTGTACCGCTGAGTCGTGGCGGAAGGACGCATCAACCCCCCAGCGTCCCCCCCTCCGTCGGAGCCCCCATCAAAGGGAAAGGCGCCAGCTCCAGATACTCGAGCATCGCCCGCACACTCCACCGTGCCCCTACCTGAAGCCCGGGAGGGAGCGCTCCGCCGTAAATCCGCTCCACAAGGCGCGCTGCCGCCCGGTCCCACGCGCCCGCATCCGCCGCGACCCCCCGAGGCGGAAGCATCTCCGGCGCC
>JBGTMU010000178.1:0-2892 GCA_041743405.1 Longimicrobiales bacterium
TTGGAAGACAACAGCCTGGAGAATAAGGGACAACGCTTTGAAATAATAGAGTACTCATCTATAGAAGGCATTAGAATCTGGTTGAAAAATCAGGTAAACAATGACCCTTCCCATGCTCGGGCTGGGCACCGTCGGATACGCGTTGCTTGCGGGCGGCCTCCACCCCGGATCGGGGCTCGGGCTCGGCTTCGGGATCGCCGCCGCCCTCCTCCTGACGGCGGCCATGCTCTATTCCGTGCGGCGTGGCCTCGCCCGGGTCCGCGGCCTGGGCCCTCGGCGTCCATACATGCAGATCCACATATGGACGGGGCTCCTCTTCCTCCTCTTCCTCGCGCTCCACGCCGGATTCCGGACTCCGAGCGGAGTTCTCACGGGAACGCTCTGGGGGCTCTCCCTCTGGGTGGTGGTGTCGGGCCTCGCGGGCCTCTTCCTCCAGCGTGCCGTTCCGGTTGTCCTGAACTCGACCGTGGCGTTCGAAGTCCATCTGCGGCGGATCCCCGAGCTCGTCGACGAACTCCGGGGACGCGCGGAAAGGGCGGTCGGGCGGGGACCCCAGCGCGTTCGCGAATTCTATGAGCGGGAGATGGCCCGCGAGATGTCCGCGCCGCGGATGGTGGGGAGGGAGCTCCTCGGGAAGCGGGGGGCGGCCGGGCGCATGACCTCGGGCTTCGAGATCCTCAGTCGAACTTTGCCCGGGGAAGGGGCGGCGATAGTCGAAGAGCTTCGGGGCTTGCGCGAAGCCAAGCGAGACCTCGACGTCCATTTTACGCTTCAGCGCGTGCTGCGGGGATGGCTCTGGCTGCACCTGCCGGTGTCGATCCTCCTTCTGGGCCTCGTAGCGCTCCACGTGTTCCTCGTTCTCTATTTCTGACGAAGCGGAGCCGGTGTGAACCCCGACGACGGACGTTTTGAAAAAGGCTACTTCTCGGAGGAGCGCTTCCCCGTTGCGGAGAAGTACGTGGACCCGCCGGGCCGCGGCCGCCTCTTCGTTCTGGGTGCCCTGGGAGCGGCGGTAGTGATCCTCCTCTTCCTGGCTGACGCGTTCGTGGGGGGTGGCGCGACCGTGACGCACGGTCCCCTCACGGAGAGCCACGCCCTCTTCGGAGCGGAGTGCTCAACCTGCCATTCTCCCTTCGAGGGGGTCCCGGACGCGAAGTGCCAGGACTGCCATCAGACGTTCGGGAGTGACCCGGGTCACTACACCTTCGATCGCCATTACATCTACCGGTCGGGAGACCTGGATCGGTCGGCGCCTGGGTCCTCCGAGCTGACCTGCGCGACCTGTCATCGGGAACATGAGGGCCGGGAGGCACCGCTCCAGTGGGTCGCGAATACCCAGTGCAGTTCCTGCCACGAGGTCACGGAGGTGGGGAGGGATCACCCGGAATTCGCGTTTGCCCGCGAAGGCGTGCCGGACGCGTCGAACCTGAACTTCCCCCATACGCTCCACGTGCGGGAGATGATGGTGGAGTATGACCTGGTGGACGTCGAAAGCGCGTGCCTTCGCTGCCACGAGCCGGAGCCTTCCGGGCGCTCATTCCAACCGCTCTCGTTCGAACGGCAGTGTGACGCGTGCCATCTCTCTTCGGGAGGTGCCACTCCGTTCCTCCCGCTCCGAAGCGCCGCCGGAGGAGGGCCCGGCGTTGAAAGCCTGGCACAGATCCGCGCGGCTGGCGAACCCGGGGCGCTCTGGGCCAATTTCTGGAACCCGACCGAGTTCACGGAGCGGTCGGGCGAGATCCGGAAACGGCCCGTGTATCACGCCGACCCCTGGGTCCTGCACAACCTTCGAACCATCCGCCAGGAGCTCTATCCCGGAGCTGAACTCGCCGATCTGCTGCGAACGTCGGCCGAGGTGCCGTCCGGCGAGGGTCGTGACCTCGCTCGGGAGGCCGCAGCCACATTGCGGGCACAGATCCATGCCCTTCAGGGGGATCCGTCTCCGGACGTCCAGGACGAGCTGCAGGCACTCGAGGAGCTTCTGGCCGAAGTGGAGCGCCGCGTCGACCGGCCCGCCACGATCATCGACGACACGCGGTTCGACGTCGGCATCGCCGACCGCGCGCCCGGGATCGCATCCGGTGAAATGGCCGAGGCCGCATACCTGGCCGTGGCCGACTCGCTCACGGCCGCCTGCCGTGGGTGCCATCTCGTGGAACGAGCGACGATCCGCAGGGTGCAGGCCGATCAGCGGACCCTGGGGCGAGCAGAGTTCGACCATCGCGCCCACGTCATCCATGCCCGCTGCCTGGACTGCCATTCGGCGATCCCCATGCGCGACTACCTCGTGACGGAGGAGGACCCGCCCGCCGAGATGGACCGCGCCGAGATCCAGAACCTTCCCACGCTCGGGACCTGTCTCACCTGCCACACGGGTGGGGGCGCGTCCGAGCGGTGCGCGTCCTGCCACCTGTTCCATCCGGATCAGGACCACCGCGCGAATCTCTCGCGCTTCGAACGGAGGGCTCCGTGACCGGGAGTCGGCCGAAGGCCCGCCTCATGAGTCAGAGCGGGCCGCATGCCGGTACGTCGTTCGAACTTGGAGAACGCGCCACGATCGGCAGCGCAAAGTTCCACGATATCGTTCTCGAGGCGTCGGGGCTTGCTCCGAACCATGCGCGCATCGCGTTCGAGGACGGGGCCTACCACTTCGAAGATCTGGAGAGCGGCGGGAAGATCCTCCTCGACGGCGTGCCGTTGACGGGGAGGAAGCGCCTGGGTCGGCTCCACGTGATCGAGCTGTGCGAGGGAATGGAGTTCGTGTTCGTGCAGGATGAGACGCCAGCCGCGCCCCGGGTCGAGCCAGTGCCAGCGGCAGAGCCCACGAAACCGAGCGAGCCGGCGTCTATCGATCGGGCGACCGAGCCGGTTCCTCCGGCCGGGTCACCTCGG
>JBGTMU010000179.1:0-5911 GCA_041743405.1 Longimicrobiales bacterium
CGCACGGAGGCCCCTTCCAGATGACGGGCGACGTTCGCTTCGGCCCGGGCCAGGTCGAGCGCAGTCGCCTCGTCCGCCCCGCGTGCCAGCTCGAGGGTCGCGCGCACCTTCCCGTTTACCTGCACGGCGAGGGTCACGGTATCGGCGAGGGTAAGGGCCGGATCGTACGAGGGCCAGTTGGCCCCCTCGAAGATGCCGCCGGTGTGGCCAAGCCTCTCCCACAGTTCCTCCGCGATGTGCGGGCAGAAGGGTGCGATCATCGGAACCAGGGGCTCGACCTCGGAGCGGGCGGCACTTCTTCCTCCGGAACGGACCGCATTCAGGTACTCCATCATCGCCGCGATCGAGGTGTTGAAGCCGAGTTCCGGCATCTGACGGGTGACCTGTTCGATAGTCTGATGGAGCTTCCGTTCGACCTCGGGATCGGGGGCGCCTTCGCGGAGCGATTCCACCGGAACGATCGTTTCCCAGAGGCGTTTGAGGAAGCCGAAGGGGCCCTGGATTCCCGCGTCGCGGTAGTCCCCGCCTTCCTCGTAGGGCCCGAGGAACATCAGGTAGAGCCGGAAGGTGTCTGCCCCGTACTCGTCGATGATGGGGTCCGGCACCACGACATTCCCCTTCGACTTGGACATCTTCGCACCCTCACGCACGATGAGCCCGTGCGCACGGAACCGCGAGAAGGGCTCCTCGAAGTCGAGGTGACCCAGGTCGTGGAGCGCCATCGTGATGAAGCGCGCGTAGAGGAGATGGAGAACGGCGTGCTCGTTTCCCCCGATGTAGGTGTCGACCGGAAGCCACGTGCGCGTCGTGGCCGGATCGAAGGCGACTGTGTCGTGGTCGGTGGAAGGATACCGGAGGAAGTACCACGCCGAATCCAGAAAGGTGTCCGAGACGTCGGTTTCCCGCCGTGCGGGTGCGCCGCAGTCCGGACACGGAGTGCGATACCATGACTCGACGCGGGCCAGCGGGCTCACCCCCGAGTCGTCGGGCTTGAAGTCCTCCACGCGCGGGAGGAGCACGGGAAGCTGATCTTCCGGCACGGGAACGGGGCCGCACGCCTCGCAATAGACGATCGGTATCGGCGGCCCCCAGTAGCGCTGGCGGGAGATGCACCAGTCGTGGAGGCGGTAATTGACCATGACCTTCCCAAGATCCTCGCTCCCCAGCCATCCGGCGACGACCCGCTTGCCCTCCTCCATGGTGAGTCCGTCGAATCCCTCGGAGTTCACGAGGATCCCGTCGCCGGTATACGCCTCGTCGAGGGGGGCCTCCGGGTCCACCCCCTCGGGGGCGATCACGCGACGGATGGGGAGGTCGAAGGCGGTCGCGAACTCGAAGTCCCGTTCGTCATGGGCGGGGACCGCCATGATCGCGCCGGTTCCATACTCCATGAGCACATAGTCGGCAATCCAGATCGGGACTTCCTCGCCCGTGCCCGGGTTTTCGCAGTAGCCTCCGGTGAACACGCCGGTCTTGGTCTTGTCCGTCTTCTTTCGAGTGACGAGATCCATGCGGCCCGCCCGGGCGCGATAGGCCTCGACGTCGGCCCGGTGCTCATCGGTGGTGACCCGATCCACGAGCGGATGCTCGGGTGCGAGCACCATGTAGGTGGCTCCGCAGAGAGTATCGGGGCGGGTGGTGAAGACCTCGACCCGGGTCCCCTCGTGTCCGATCGCGGCAAAGTGGATCTCGGCTCCATCACTTCGCCCGATCCAGTTCTCCTGCGCCTTCTTGGTCGTTTCGGACCAGTCGATGCGGTCCAGATTTTCGAGGAGCCGCGGGGCAAAGTCCGAGATCTTGAAGAACCACTGCGCGATGCGCCGCTGCTCGACGGCCGTTTCACACCGCTCGCAGACACCGCCCACCACCTGCTCGTTCGCGAGCACCGTCATGCAGGAGGGGCACCAGTTGACGGGTGCCTCCTTCCGCTCGGCCAGCTTCCCCTTGAAGAGCTGGAGGAAGAGCCACTGCGTCCACCTGTAGTACTCGGGCTGGGTGGTATCGACCGTGTGGTCCCAGTCGAACATTCCCCCGATGCGCCGGAGCTGGCGGGTGAAGTTGGCGACGTTGCGTGGGATGAGGTCCATGGGATGGATCCCCATCTTCAACGCGAAGTTCTCGGAGTGGATTCCGAATGCATCGAACCCGATCGGCTCGAAGACGTCCTTCCCCTGGAGTCGGTGGAAGCGTCCGTGCACATCCGCGCCCGTGAAGGCGTAGATGTTCCCGACGTGGAGCCCCTCCGCGGAGGGGTAGGGGAACATCATGAGGTTGTAGAAGGGGCGTTCGGGGGTGCGGATCGCCTCGGGCGTAAAGCGATTGGTCCCCCGTTCGTCCCAGAGGTACTGCCACTTCGCCTCGACCTTCCTGGGGGCGTAGCGGTCCTGTGGGTCGTGTGCCATGAAACGCGGTCATCGGTGGTGGGGGCGCATCGTCGAATGCGGGGACCCGGGATAGCTGACATTCGGAACCCACAACCTATCGACCTCGGGGGTCCACTCCAAGGGTAGGATGGGTCAGATTGTGGCCCCCCCGCTCAGCGACGGCGACCCTCCCATTCCTCCCGACCCGAGAAGACCTCGGGTTCCGGCACGATGGCGCCTGGAGCGATTTCCAGGGTGACCCGCTCATCGACGATCAGGCGGCCGTGGATCTGCGTTCCCGCGTCGATCCGGATCACCGGCGAGCCTCGGTCGGAATCGAAGGAGAAGAGGGAAGAGAGCCACCCTTCACGGGGAAGCAGGAGAATCACGTTTCCGTCGACCCTGCTCCCCGAAGCGAGATGGATGTCTCCATTCCTCACATCGATGTCGCCAGCCACATGGGCGCCGTCCAGGCGGATGCTCCCATTCCGGCTGATCGCGCTGCCCCCGACCCAGGCGCCGGGCTCGAGAGTGACGGTGCCATTGCGAGTTTCGACATCCTGGTCAACCCGGGCTCGAGCGCCCATCGTGATCGTGCCATTTCGCGTTTCGACATTCCGGTCGACGCGGGCACCCGAACCCAGGGTGACCGCGCCGTTTCGGCTCTCGACCGACCCTTCGATCTCCACCTCTTCCCCAAGGTTGATGCGCCCGATCCGCGACACGACATCCCCACCCACGGTCACCCCCCGCTCGAGCACGATGGTACCGTTCCGGGTCGAGATGCCCCCGAGCACGGTCGTGTACGATCCGATGGAGATCCGTCCGTTTCGAGAGTCGACTGTGCCGACCTCGCTCCGCTCCCCGATCGAAATGGCGCCGTTGCGCGCCGAGATCGAGCCGCTCACGATCACCCCGTCGCCGACCTGGATCGGTCCGTTCCGCGACTCGAGCCCCCGGCTGTCGACCGAGATTCGAGCCCCTTCCGAGGGCGGGGTGGCCTGACCCTCGCCGGGCGTCGGAACGAGCCATGCGAGCGCGATCAATGCACAGGTGACGGTCGCACGGGAATGGGTGAAAGCGTTGGGACGCATCATGACGGCTCCTTCCTTCGAGTGAACGTTCCTCTAGTTCCCGGGCGCAAGAGAGCGCCTCGACGCCTCCAGAGCGCCTGCCAGCATGGAGTCGAGCTCCGTGCGATCGATCCAGCGACCTCCGAACACCACCGCCTGGATCCTCCGCACATTCCCGATGTCATCCAGCGGATTCCCCTCGAGGAGCACGAGATCGGCCCGTTTTCCAGCTTCGACGCTGCCGTAGTCGTCCGCAAGGCCCAGGAATTCGGCCCCATTCCATGTCGCCGCGCGAAGAGCGTCCGCAGGGGTCAACCCCGCGCTCACGAGCTCAGCCATTTCATCGTGAATCGCCGAACCGGGGAAGACATATGGATCCGGCGCGTCCGATCCGACCATGATCCGCACACCGGCCTGATGTGCGGCACCGGTAAGCTCCAGCCCCTTCGCGTAGAAATCGAGGAAGGTGCGACCGTTTGCCGCCGAGTCCGTGGCCACGATCCGGTTCATGTGTCCGAGGAAGTCCTCCTGGATGACGGGGAAGACGTAGTCCGTGCGGGGGTCGGCGCGGAACTCCGCATCCCCGGCGAAGGCGTCGCGTCGGCGGGTCACATGGGTCGGGACGTACCAGGTCTCATTCTGGACGAGCGTCTCGAATACCCCGGCGCACGCGCCCTCATCGTGTTCATCCACCATCCTGCGCATGAACGGCACGGAGGCGGTCGATGAGGTGGCCGACTCCCGGAACTCGGCGCTTCCGGGGAAGCAGTCGAAAAGGAAGTCACGCGCGTGCTCGATGCTGCGCATTCCAGCCGTCGACGCCTCGCTCGCCGTCATGCGGAGCGGCACGTGCCCCCAGACCCCGAGCCCCAGCGTGGCTGCCTCGTCCGCCATCCATCGGAGCCCATCCGGCGAAAGGCGATCGTAGACCTTCAAGTTGGGAACACCCATCCCCTGCATGGCCCGGACGAAGCCCCGTGCCTCTTCTTCGGAAAGTGCATAGTCCCAGGGCGGGCTGATCAGAAAGCTGCTGAGTGCCACGATGCGCGGGCCGGTCCGTGCCCCACTCTCGATCTCCGCCTGCCATTCGAGCATACGCGCGAGGCAGACCGGACCCTGGTTCGGCGAATCGCAGTCGGAGTTCATGTCGCGAACCCCGGTCACGCCATGGGCCAGGTTGAGAGGCATGAGCCAGTCCGTCGACAGCCAGTCTGGCGTTCCGTTCCCCCGCAGGTGGCCATGCATGTCCCATAGCCCCGGGATGAGCCAGCCCCCCGCACCATCGGTGACCCGGACGCCAGCCGGGGGCGCCGCGGCATTGGCCGCCTCGATCGAGAGAATTCGATCACCGGAAAGGAGAACGGTCCGCCCCTCGAGGACGGTCCCGGTCCGGACGTCCACCACGTTCACATTCGTGATTGCGTGGTCGGTCGCGGGTTGAGCGGAAGCGCGGAATCCGCCGAGGGGCATCCCGAGCGTCGCGAGGAGCGCGCAGATGGCGATACGCCGGGATTCCTGGGACACTTGCATGGTCCTTCCTTCGAACAGCGGGGAGTCGGTGGGTCCGACCGGAGGGCTATCTCCGTCCCCCTCTACGGGGAGCCGGGAAGAAAGGTTTCCAGCGCGCGCAACCTCCGCCGACCCTTCCGTGTCCAACGTTCAGAAGATGCACCGCCACCGCACACGGGGACAGAGTTTGGGGGAAGCGCAGATCATCCAGCGGGCGCGAAACGGCGATCGCGCGGCGGCCAGGGCTCTCTACGAGACCCATGTGGACCGGGTTTTCCGGCTCGCCTTCCGCATGACCGGAGACGAAGACCAGGCGCGCGATGCAACCCAGGATGCCTTCGTGCGGGCCTTCCAGCGGCTCGATCAGTTCCGTGGCGATGCGGCCTTCGGAACCTGGCTGCATACGATCGCAGTCTCCGTGGTGATGAATGAGGTGCGCAAGAGGAATGGCCGAACGCGGAGGGAGGTCGAAATCGACCCGGAATTCCACGCGGATTCCGCCATGAGCCGGGGCGATAGCGCACTCCGCACACGCATCCGCGAGGCGGTGGATGAACTACCGGAGATCTACCGGACCGTCTTCGTGATGTACGACATGGAGGGGTTCAGCCATGCCGAGATCGGCGAGTCTCTTGGTGTGGCGGAGGGGACATCGAAGGCGCGTCTCTCACGTGCACGGGAACGACTGAGGGCCGGGCTGGCGAACGCCTGGGAGGAGTGGAAGTCCAATGGAGCGGAGCATGCATGAACCGCCGGAGAGCGAGATGGATATGAATGACGAGGAACCGGAAGCACCAGCCGAGCCGGAGTTCCTGGAGTGGGTGCGGGGCCGATACAACCCGGCGCCCCCCACCCCGGTGGAGGAGATGTGGGCGGGCATCGAGGGCGCGGCCCCCGCGGGAGCGGCGCCTGCGGCGGGATCCCGAGGGGTGTCCGCAATGGGGGTGTTCCGCCACGCCGGGGCGC
>JBGTMU010000180.1:0-5603 GCA_041743405.1 Longimicrobiales bacterium
TGGCCAGCCGCTCTGGCCCGCCCTCCGGGCCCGCCGCCGCAATGCCCTGCACGTCGGCCGCGCCCCCTCCGCAGTTCAAGAGCCTGCTAGAACCGGTCCTGCCCTCCCCCGCCCCCGAAGCGCGTGTTCACCACATTGTTGTAGATCGAGCCGAACCGGTACCGGAACCCGAAGTTCAGCCCCGCCTGATAGTCCGTTTCGAGCTGCCGGCGTCTCAGGAGAACCTCTTCCAGGTCGGCGTCGCCCTTCGGAAGGTTGAGCTGGTTCTGGATGAAGGCGACGTTGCCCCCGAGCGAGAAGGAGAGCCCCTGCGTGATCCGGACATCAAAACTGCCGTTGAAGCGGAGGCTGTATCGATCGAGCTCGTTCAGGTACTGTGAGGCGTTGACCCCGACATCGACCTGCCCCCAGGGCTGCGTAACCTCATATGCGGCGGCCAGTGTATGCTCTGGGAGAAGTTGTTCAATCTCGTCGTAGATCGTCGTGTCCCGGTAGGCGATGTGCGACGCACCGACCCGGTAGGCAACCGTCAACTGGCGCCGGTTCGCTTCCCGGTACGGGTACAGGCTGTACTCGAGGGCCGGCATGAACCGGAACCGCAGGTCCACGTTGTCGAACGTCGACGTGAAGATGTCCCCGAACGCTCCGACCGACCAGTGCGGCGAGATGCTCCGGACCACGTAGCTCGTGAAGCCGTCGCGGCGGGACGTGCTCGTGATGGTTTCGTCGTTGCGCTCGAATTCGTCGTGGTTGTAGTTGAAGAAGGGCCGAAGCTGGACCTTCCAGGTCTCCGTCACCCGGTTCACATACACGCCGTAGCGGGTGTCCAGGGACTTCTGTCGGGACTCAAAGTCCGCGCCGCCGTCCGCGTAGATCTCGAAAGTCCAGTACTTCCATGGATCGTCCTGGGGCTCGGCCGCCTCGTTTTCCCCTTCGGAGCTGCCCATGACGACGCTCAGGTGCTCGCCCATCGGGGTCTGCATGATGTAGGGGACGAGAAGCGCCTGGAGGGTCCTGAGCACCCCGGCCCGGTCCACGGCCTCCGTGGCACCCACGTTCGTGGTGTACACCGCCGAGAAGTCCATCCCCTCGAAGACGCCCCGTCCAATGAGATCGAAGGTGCGGGCCTGACCTCCGGCCCCGGTGCCTTCCTGCGTCACGAGGATGTGCACATGGGCCACTTCGCGATCCCGCACATAGTCGACCCAGGTCATCTCCTGCCGGATGAACGACTCGTCGCAGGAGCCGCAGTCGAGGAAGATCGCCAGCCGCTGCGGCAGTTCCGGGCTCCCTGCCGCCTGCGACGCTGCCGGCTGCGGGCTTCCGGCGAAACACCAGAGGATCACGAAGCAGGCCGCCGCGAGGGCGCGTGGGGCGGGTTCACTGGAGGGCGTACTGCGAGACTGTGCGTCGGTGGATGGCATCAGGTGCAGTCCAGGGACGTTCGGGAGTGGAGGATCGGGCCGGGGAGTCGATCAGATGGGCGTTCAGGGACCCTTCGGGGGATCGCCTCTATGTTCGACAAACGTGCGAGGCCATGCAAGGGAACGAGCCGGGTGGAATGATGCGGGCTGGCCACTGGAGGGGCGCGATGGAACTCGCCCCCCATCCGGGCGAGTATCACATTCATCGTCACGGTGACGAATCACCACGCATTACACACTCCGTGGTGCCGCGGGGCTTTCGTTCCGCCTCGCGGCGGGATACCGTGAAGGTGCGCCACGCGCCTTTCCCCCAGCAGCCTGAGAGAGACTGACCCATGACCCTTCGCCGCCCGCTCAGCCCCGGACGCCCGCGCGCTGCGGAGTTCGTTCTCATCGCCATGCTGTCCCTCGGAGCGCTGATCCCCGCGGCGGAAAGCATCCGGGCGCAGGAGCCCGGCGCCGCCGATGACCGCCCCGGCGTGGCGGTCTTCCCCTTCGAGAACGGCGGCTCCTACGGCCCCGAACGGGAAGCAATGGACGCGCTCACGGTCGGGATCCAGCAGATGCTCCTCACCGAGCTGGCACGCAACTCGGGGCTCCGGATCGTGGAGCGGGGGATGCTGCGGGAACTGCTCGCAGAACAGGATCTCGGCGCGTCGGGCCGGGTCGAGCCAGGGACCGCTGCCGCGATCGGGAGGATCGTCGGGGCTCGCTACGTGATCCTCGGTGGTTTTATCGATCTCTTCGGTGACTTCAACCTGAACGCCCGTATCGTGGATGTGGAGACCAGCGAGGTCCTCGGCGCGGAGCAGATCCGGGCTGATCGGAGCCGACTGTTCGACATGCTCTTCGAAATGTCGGAGAAGATCACCGAGATCGCGGACCTTCCTCCGCTCGCGAGGGAGGTGAGGGAGGCCCGCGTGGAACGGGAGGTCCCGGCGGAGGCGGTGATTCTCTATTCCCGCGCTCAGACGTACGAGGACTTCGGTGACACGGCCCGGGCCGCGGAAGTCTATCGCCGGATCATGCAGGAATTCCCGGAACTCGTCGAGGCTGAGGAGGCGCTGCGCCAGATCTCGGGGGAGTGAGGCGACCTCAGGGAATCTGGTCGAGGAAGCGGTGCACCTGAACGGAATTCACCGCAAGCAGAACCTGCTCGGGATCGGCTGGCCGCCCGCCGTATAGGACTCCGACTACCTGACCGGCGGCATCGAAGATCGGGCTCCCGCTCGCGCCGACGTTTCCGTACCCGTGAATTTCGAGGGTGCCCGGACTCAGACGGCTGAGCACCCCCGCGGTCAGCAGTGCCCGCGCGATCGGCCGGTCTTCCCCCTCCACGGTGCGGACTTCACCCCCGAGGGGGAAGCCGAGAGACGCCACCGGCGCCCCGGTCCCGAGCGTGTCCGGGCGGAGGTTGAACCCACGCACCACCGGAACCGTCCCCGCCACGTTCTCCATCTGGATCGCGGCCAGATCGAACTCGTTCGAGGTCGCCACGAGGCGCCCCGGGAAGACCTGCGGAGAACCGGCAAACTGGACTCCGATCCGGGCGGGACGGGGCCCGTCCGGGTCAGGGAGAACCAGGTGCCGGACGGTCACGAGCAACCCGTCCGGTCGGACCGCGAACGCCGTCCCCGTGCTCACTCCTCCGGATGCGCTCTGCACGTGGACGAGCGCCACCGCACGGCCGTTCGCTTCCCGGATGCCGGGAAAATCGAGGCTTCCCGCCATCTGACGACGGCTGAGGGCGGCGGTGGCATCCTGGAGTCGCCGTCGCAGCGCCTCCTCCTCGCTCCCCGGGTCCGAACGGGATGCCTCCGCGTCGTGGAGAGCGTCGCGGAGAGCCCGGACTTCCTCCCGAGCTTCCTCCAGCGCAGCGTTCAGCGCTTCGAACTCCGCGTGGAGAGGTTCGGGGTCGTCCGACCCGTCGCCTTCCTCCCCGTCTGCCGTGTCCCACCGCGAGCGATCGAAGCCCCCGGCCCCGAGCGCGCGGTCGGCCGCCGCCAGGATCTCGCCGCGTTCCTCCTCCCACCTCGCTTCGTTCAGATGTCCGCGGATCAGGAGGGTCCCCGTGACTGCGACCAGCGCGACGGAGAGGAGCGCGAGCCATCCGCGCAGCTTCCGGGTCTCCCGGGTCACGGCGATGCGAACTCTCGTGGTAGCTCCAGGCCCTCCCCCTTCTCCAACGACGACCTCGACCTCGGGACCGCCGGTCCCGAATCGGATATGGGCTCCGCTCTGGATGGGGACGGGCTTTCGGATCCTGCGGCCGTCGACCCAGGTTCCGTTGCGGCTCTCGAGGTCACGGAGCACCCAGCCTTCCGGCGACTCCTCGAATTCGGCGTGGAGCGCCGAGACCGCGAGGTCCTCGACGGGATCGAACGAGACGTCGAGTCCCGGCTGACGGCCGACCCGGATCGTCCCGCCCTGGAACTCGAGGGTTCGGCCGATGAGAGCTCCCGACCTGACCTGGAGCCTCAGCCTCATGGCTCGAGAGCGTCGAGTCGGAAGGGTCGTGTCTCCGAGCGCGCCTCCCGGATGGTCTCTCCAGCCGGAAGATCGTCGCCCCCGACACGCACGAGCAGAACCGTGATGTTGTCCGGTCCCCCCGCATCGTTCGCCTGTTCCACGAGCGACCGGCAGGCCAGGCCCAGTTCGGGGCAGTCCCGGAGTGTGCCAACGATCGTTTCTTCCGGAACCACACCGCAGAGGCCGTCCGAGCAGAGGAGGAACAGGTCCCCCGGAGCCGTTTCCACCTCGGACATGACCACATTCACCCGCGGGCTGGTTCCGAGCGCCTGGAGGATCATGTTGCGCTGGGGACTGCGGCGTGCCTCTTCCGGCGTCATCGCTCCGGCCTCGACCATTTCCTGAACGACGGACTGGTCCCGGGTGAGCTGCTCGAGCTCGTCGTTGCGCAGTCGGTAGGCCCTGGAATCTCCGACCTGCGCGATGATGAGAGACCCTCCCGCGAGGAGCCCGCCGGTGAAGGTCGTGCCCATTCCCTGAAGTGCCTGATCTTCGAGGCCCCGTTCGTGAATCACCTGGTTCACACCCTCCACCGCGTCGCGCAGGGAGGCGGAAAGGTCGGAGGAGGAGGGCGGGGAGGCTGCCGAACTCCAACGGTCCTCGAGTTCCTCCGTCACGAACATCACGGCCATGCGGCTTGCCGTCGCACCCCCTGCGGCCCCACCCATCCCGTCGGCCACGAGAAACAGGGCTCCATCGCCGCCGCCGAGGCTCCATCGTACACCGGCGGCGCCTCCAGACTCCTGCTCCGGCCCGATGCGGAACGGCGCAGCGTCGTCGCCTGAACTCCCCGAGGCTGGCGGGGGAAGACGGATGGCCAGGAACGTGTCCTGGTTCTCCTTCCGCGCCCGGCCCATGTGGGTAAGCCCGGCCAGAGAGACGACCATTCCCCCGGAATCGTTGCTGGGTTCCATCAGCCCCCCGGCCTCCTGTGCGCCTCGAGCGGCCTGATGTATCGGTCGAGCGGATCGAGACGGACCGCTTCTTCCAGCCAACCGATTCCCTGCACCGTGTCTCCAAGCGAAATCAATGTCAGGCCCAGCACATGCGCGGCGAACGCGCGGTCCGCCGGGGTCGCTCCCGGTGCCCTCCAGACCGCGGCGGCGGTGTCCCTTGCGGCCCGGGTGTCGGTGACGTTCGTGGCTTCGGCCTGAAGAACAAACTGATCGAAGGTGAGCTGCTGGAGATCGCGCCCATCTCCGGCCGGGAGCACGACCGGACGCGCTCCCGCGACCGGGGGCGGAGCGACTTCCGTCTCGGTACCCCTGGGCGCCACGGGCTGCTCGGCGCCGGAAGTCCCGGTGGTGGCCGGGTTACCCCCTCCGGTGGCCGGGTTCCCCCCCCGGCGCGCCGGATCAGGTGGGGAGGATGGGGATGTGCCGTCGTCCCCGGATTCGGGCCGGGAGCCCAGGGAGTCCCCGCCGGATTCCAACGCGACCGACCCGATCGAGTCTCCCGTGGATGACGGGTCGGTCTCGGCCCCGGGATCCACCCCGAGCGAAAAGACGAACCAGGCGCCAACAGAGACGGCAACGAGACCGGCCGCAGCACCGCCGAAGACGATCGCTCTCCGCGCGGGCGGGGGCACGGGGATCGCGGTCGTGGCACCGAGCCTGTCCCCGACCTGGGTCGCCGGGATCGGCCCCGGCG
>JBGTMU010000181.1:0-2068 GCA_041743405.1 Longimicrobiales bacterium
ACGCGCCTGCTTTTCGCCGAACACCTGCGAACGCCTGGGGAGCCGGTCCGAGCGCGTGGGCGGGCGAGTGCGAACGCCTGGGCGGGCGGGTGCGACCCTTCAGGCGATCGCTCCGCCGGACGCAAGGCCGTTGATATCCTCGTTCTCCAGGAACCGGCTGGAGTAGCCGTCCGCCGCAACCCGGATCATGGCGCGTCCCAGGTTTTCCGACGTGGTCATGTGAGTCGGTGCAAGCCTCCTGAGAATCGGGTACAGCGGGCCCAGCACCGCGTAGAACATGCGGTAGAGCGGCGTCTTCGAAGTCGCGCCGGGACGTGGGCGGATGAACCCGGGCCGGAACATGTAGGCATCCAGGGGAAGCGAGAGCAATGCGTTCTCCGTCTCGCCTTTCACCCTCGCCCACATGGCGCGTGCGCGGCCCGAGGGGTCGGTTCCTTCGCCCGACACATAGCAGAACACCGCACCGGGCCGCGCTCCCGAGAGGGCTCGGGCCAGCGCCAGCGTCAGATCGAAGGTGATCCGCCGGTATTTGGACTCGCCCATGCCGGCAGCCGAGACCCCCAGGCAGAAGAAGCACGCATCCACCTTCTCCAGATCAGACGACAAGTCGTCGAAGGCCGTGAAGTCGGTGCGGCGCACCTCCCGGATCTTCGCGTTCGAGAGGCTCAGCGGAGATCGAGTCACGACAAGCACGGACCGGACGCGCGGGTCCGCCACGCATTCGTGGAGCACGCCGTCGCCCACCATGCCGGTGGCTCCGAAGATCAGAACGTTCATGATACGCTGGGGAAAGGGTGGAAGGCTCGGAGTACTACGCGCCCAGGGCGCGAGCCGCAAGCGCCTGCTGCTCCCCGCCTTCCGTGAACTTCACGGCGTTGGAGATGAGGTTCGTCCGTGAACTTCACGGCGTTGGAGACGAAGTTCGTCCGTGAACTTCACGGCGTTGGAGACGAGGTTCGACACCACCTGCACCGAAAGTTGGCCCGTTCTGCTATGGACATCTTTTCGAATGGCGCCGTGGGGCTCGTCCGTGAGTGCTCTCCTGCGCGGCGCTGGACATGGCCGGAGGGCCGTGATGCCTACGAGGAACACCTCGCTCGACTCCCGATGATCTGACACCCCCTTTTCGCGGCTCCAGCGGCCTCCGGTGAGGCCGCCAAACCGCCCCTTATATTTCGTAACGTTCGACGTTACTTCAACTTCGGGGGTGTGCGATGGTCCGGTTCGCGGAGGTCCAGCTCGGTGTCGTGCGGGAGAGGGGGGTGGAGTATGGGGGCCAGGCTTCGGACGGGCGAGAGGATCGCGCCGGGCGGGAAGTGCGCGCCGGGGGGGAGCCTGAGCCGGGACCCCTCCCGGTGCCGAACCCATTCTCCGAGCCCGACGCCCTCGAGGATCTCGGTGACGAGATCGCAACGATCGCGGCGCGGATCCACCAGGCGACACACCGCCTCCTCGTCCTCCTCGCCGAGTTCGATCGGCGTCGCGGGTGGGAACTCGGGGGTCACCGCTCGGCCGCGCACTGGCTGTCGTTTCGGACCGGAATCGATCTCGGGGCCGCGCGCGAGCGACTGCGTGCGGCGCGGGCACTCACGAGACTGCCGGAGATCGGCGCCGCCATGTCCCGGGGCGAGCTTTCGTTTTCGAAGGTACGCGCCCTCACCCGAGCGGCCACCGCAGAGAACGAGTCGGAGCTGCTCGCGTTCGCGCAGGAGAGCACCACCGCCTCGCTCGAACGACTGGTGCGTGGATGGAAGAAGCGGAGCCGAAGGGATGAAGCGGAGTGGGAGCGGCTGCTCCACGAGACCCGGACCCTCGCGGTCTTCCCGGACGACGAGGGGATGTACGTGGTGCGGGGCCGGCTCGATCCGGAGGTGGGAGCGCTCCTGATGCGGTCACTCGAGGCCGCGGGAGATGCGCTGTTCCGGGAGAAGGGAGCCATTCCGGAGGAGCTGCGCAGCGAGGAAGAGAATCGGAGGGATGCGGCCCGGCGCCGAGCGGACGCGATCGGGCTCCTCGCCGAGCGGGCGATGGGGGTGGGGTTCGGGGACGGGACGACCGGATCGGATGC
>JBGTMU010000182.1:0-13726 GCA_041743405.1 Longimicrobiales bacterium
AGTGACGGTCCGCGTGACCCACCGCCTCGGTCAGCCGCTCCACGTAAGCCTCGAACCGCTCCCGGTCCACCGTGCCCGTTGCCATGCGCCCACGCTACACCTCCGCGGCTCACGGCGCAAGACTTTTATGACACAGTAGTATTAGTGAACCCTGCCGCCGATCCGCTCCCACCGCACATCCCGCAGCCAGGAGAGCAGACCGCCCTCGTGAGGCCCCGAGGAGTAGTAGACGATCCAGGGACGGCCCTTGATCATCTCACGCGACACGAATCCCCAGTACCGGGAGTCCTCCGAGTTGTCGCGATTGTCTCCCAGAACGAAGAATCGGTCTTCGGGGACCACGATCGGACCCCAGCTATCGCGCGAAGGCCGATATCGACCTGGACGGGGGCCTTCCATCAGGTACCGGGCCTGCCATGCCATCCCCGGGTGAACCGCATCGCCAGCCCGGTCGTGATACCGGGCGTAAGGCTCCTCGACCTTCGCGCCGTTCACGTAGAGCTCTTTCGAACGCATTTCGATGGTGTCGCCCGGCATCCCCACCAGCCGCTTCACGTAGTGCTTTGTGGGATCGTGGGGGGGGTGGAATACGATGACCTCACCGCGTTCCGGTTCGGCAAGCGCGGGAAGGAGAATTCCGGTTCCCGGGACCTCCGCGCCATAGACGGCCTTGTTCACGAGAAGGAAGTCGCCAGCGAGAAGGGTCCCCTCCATCGACGATGTCGGGATCTTGAAGGCCTCCACGACGAAGGCGCGCACGGCAAGGAAGAGGATCAGAACGAGGGCAATCGAGCGGAACGCTTCGAAAGCGGCGCTGACCCATCGCCGGGGCGATGGCCGGCCCGCAGCGCGGACCGGAGGCTCGAGCTCTTCCCTCGGCTCTTCCCTGGACTCTTCCATTGGCTTCGCGTACTCCTGCCGCAGTGAACCTTCACTCACCGGAAGGCTGTCGAAGCAGCCCTCGAGGAGGAGAGCGGGGCTCCGTCCGGATCTACACGGACATCCGCAGCCCGTTCCGTGCCCTGGTCTGCGTGAGGCTCCCCTGGCCGATCAGGCATGCCTTTCGGACGCCGCTTTCAGTCAGGGGCTCACAGGCCGGGGCGATCAATCCGGGGCGCTCGGTCGGAGGCGATCAGTCCGGGGCGCTCTGGCGCGCCCGATCAGTAATTGTCGATCTGGGCGCGCTGAAGCTTTCCGGAGTAGTCCGCATAGCAGACCTTGGTCTCCGAATAGAACTCGAAAACTTCCCACCCGCCCTCGCGGTGCCCGTTCCCGGTCTCCTTCACTCCCCCGAAGGGAAGGTGGGCCTCCGCTCCGATCGTGGGAGCGTTCACGTAGGTGATTCCGTTGTCGAGCTCCTGGAACGCCCGGAAAGCGACCAGGACATCCCGTGTGTAGACGGCCGACGAGAGCCCGTACCGCACTTCGTTGTTGATGCGCACGGCCTCGTCGAAATCGCCGAAGGTGATCACCGAAAGCACTGGACCGAAGATCTCTTCCGTCGCCATTCGCGAGCCCGCCTGGACGCCGGCAACCACCGTCGGCTGGAAGAAGAATCCCTCGTCGAGCCCAGCGCCGGTGGCACGCCTTCCTCCCAGGACGATCTCCCCCTCTTCTTCGGCAATCCCGATGTAGCGTTCGACCTTCTCGACCGCAGCCTGATGGATGAGCGGTCCTACCTGGTTCCCTTCCACGAGCCCGTCTCCGAGCTTGAGCGCGCCCGCCCGGCGCACGAGCTCATCGGTGAACTCGCCCGCGATCGAGTCGTGAAGGAGGAGTCTGGAGGTCGCCGTGCACCGCTGCCCCGTGGTTCCGAAGGCACCCCAGAGCACGCCGTCGAGGGCCAGCTCCATATCCGCGTCCGGGAGCACGATCTGAGCGTTCTTCCCCCCCATTTCGAGCGAGAGCCGCTTGTGGGACCTGCCGCACGCCTCTCCGATGATCCGCCCCGTTTCCGTCGAGCCGGTGAAGGACACGAGAGCCACATCCGGGTGACCCACGATCGCGCCGCCCACTTCCTCGCCGAAGCCGTGAACGAGATTCACGACCTCCGGCGGGAGCCCGGCTTCGAGGAGCGCCTCAACGAAGAGGTGGGAGGTATGAGGGACATCCTCGGCCGGCTTGAAGACCACCGAGTTCCCGCAGAGGAGCGCCGGAAAGATCTTCCAGGTCGGGATGGCCAGCGGAAAGTTGAAGGGCGTGATGATCCCGGCCACGCCGATGGGCCTCCGATACGTCATGGCCCACTTGTTGGGCAGCTCCGAGGGTACCGTGTGGCCGAAGAGACGCCGCCCTTCGGTCGCGGCATAGTACGCCGTATCGATTCCCTCCTGGACATCGCCGCGGGTCTCGTCCAGCACCTTCCCCATCTCCCGCGTGGCAGCCCGGGCAATCTCTTCCTTGCGCGCCGAAAGGATGTCGCCGCACCTGCGCAGGATATCGCCCCGTGCCGGCGCCGGGGTACGGCGCCATATTTCGAAACCGCGCCTTGCTGCCTCCACCGCACGCTCCACGTCTGCCGCGGAGGACCGGGGGAAGGTCCCGATCAGATCGGAGGTGCGAGCCGGGTTGCGGTTCTCGAAGGTGCGGCCGGTTTCCGAGGGAACCCATTCCCCCGCAATGAAGTTCTGGTATCGTTCAGACATCGGTCTCTCGTTGGGAATCGGAAGGGAGGAGGTCCCGTGGAGCCGTACCCCGGGAAAGTGTCAGGAGGAACCCGGGGTTCACAACCCCCGGCCTTCGGCAGCCCGTTGAACTGCTGGAGGGACCACCGTTGGGAGCGCCGGGGGCTTCTCGACGCCCCTGGAAGGAACCGGCTACTGGAGTCAAGCACCTCGCCCGCAACCCAGACTGGACGGAGAAACCTTGCCGCAGAGGCACTGAACGCGTGGGCACGGATCGCCGTGGTATGGATCGCGGCCGCGACGGCGACGCTGCTTTCGGCGGCCTGCACGGTGGCCCCCTGGGGGGAGACCTCGGAAAACGCGGGTGCCGCCGATGGGCGCCACTCCGGCCCACTCGTCTCGGCCGGGGCGCTCCCGGGCATAAGCGAGGCCCCCTTTTTCGAAATCCGCTCCGCGAGTGAACTCTGTGCCGACGCCGGATACCTCTGCGTGGCTGCGGAGGGCGCGGAGTTTCAGATCCACCGCTGGCCCAACTCGACTCCACTCCTCTCGATCCGGGTCCCGCTTCCCGACCTCGCGGACCGAGATGAGGCCGAGCGGCTCCGTCAGGCCGCCGTGCGGGGTCTTCTGGCTTGGGACCGACAGCCCTTCCCTCTGCGGATCGTTGCCCGCGACGTTGGGCACGAGGGCCCTGTGGACATCACGATCGAATGGGAGGGGCAGCTTGCGGATCGCAAGATCGGAGAGGTCAGGACAGAGTGGGGGTACCGCGGGACGCGCATCTTCTTCCGCGTCCTCTCGTTCCAGCTTGCCACCTCGGAGCCCGGGAGCTCCGGCCGCCCTCTCGACCCGGACGACGTGCAGCGCGCGGCAGCCCACGAAATGGGCCACGCTCTCGGGCTTCCTCACAGCGATTCGCCGCGGGATCTGATGTTCCCGGTCAACTCGGCCGAGCACCTCTCCACGCGCGACTACCGCACCCTGAATGCGATCTATGGGCTTCCGAATGGCGCCCGTGTGACCTTTCCCTGAGCCGAATAACCTTCCCTGGCTCGTGTGACCTTTCCCTGGCTCGTGTGACCTTCCATTGGGCCGTGTGCCCTTTCCCGAGAAGGAGACGGTTCGGACCCGCGTCGCTTGGGACCAGCAACCAGGCTGGGAAGTCGGACGAACGAGGGCCGGTGGAAATCCATCGACGAGCCTTTCATCAGCGTGACCGGATTCGACTGAACCTCCTCCGCTCACGGACTCGCTTCTCCCATCGCACGCATCCGCCGGGATCAACCACGCCGCCGCCGTATCGCGCGGGGCCGCGGCGGGGTTGGTCCCGGAAATCGGGACGAAACCCGCCGCCGATGGTGTCACTGCCTCGCCCCGGCGGTGTTGATCCCGATTTCCGGGACGAACCCCGCCGACGATCGGCAGCGGGGCCCCGATGGCGAGGTTGGTCCCGCCAGGGCTACTCCTCGCGCTGCAGTCCGTAGCGGTCGATCTTCTTGTAGAGATTGGAACGCGGCATGTCCAGCGTCCGTGCCGTTTCGGAAACATTCCACTCGTTCTCACGCAGCTTCTGGAGAAGGAAGGCCCGCTCCGCCTGATCCCGGAACTCGGAGAACGTCTCGGCCCGGAGGAGTTCTCCCCCCAGCGCGCCTTCGGCGCCGCCCCCGGAGACCAGGCGCTCCACGTCTTCGACTTCGACTCCGGACCCCGACGAGAGGATCAGAAGTCTCTCGACGGTGTTCCTGAGTTCACGGACATTCCCGGGCCACTCCAGCGCCGCGAGGCGTTCGATCGCCCCCGACGAAAACCGACGGGCCGCGAGCCCCTCACGGGTGGAGATCCGTTCCAGGAAGTGCTGAATGAGCATGGGGATATCCTCCCTCCGCTCCCGGAGTGGGGGGAGGTGGATGGGGACCACGTTCAACCTGTAGAAGAGGTCCTCGCGGAAGGCCCCCTCCCGGATCTCGGTCTCGAGATCCTTGTTGGTGGCCGACACCACCCTCACATCCACGTGGTGAGGTTTCTGCCCGCCCACCCGGGTCACCCGCCCCTCTTCGAGCGCCCGAAGCACCTTCGCCTGGGCGGCCGTGGACATGTCGCCAACCTCATCGAGGAAGAGGGTACCCCCGTCGGCCTGCTCGAACTTGCCGGCGCGATCCTGTACCGCGCCGGTGAAGGATCCCTTCATGTGTCCGAAGAGCTCGGACTCGATGAGCTCCGAGGGGATCGCGGCACAGTTCACCTCCACGAAATCACCTTTCGCTCTCGCCGAAAGGCGGTGGATGGCACGGGCCACGAGTTCCTTCCCCGTGCCGTTTTCTCCCGTGATCAGGACCCGGGCATCGGTGGGAGCGACGCGCTCGATCCGTTCGAGGACCTGGCGGATGGCGAAGGCACGGCCCACGATCTCGTAGCGGCTCTCGATCTCGGAACGCAGCGCCTCGACCGAGTCCGAGAGTCCCTTCAGGTCGAGCGCGTTGCGCAACGTCACGAGAAGTCGGTCCGAGTCGAGGGGCTTCTCCAGGAAGTCCCAGGCCCCCCGCCGGGTGGCTTCGACCGCCGTTTCGATCGTACCGTGCCCGGAGATCATGACCACCTGGAGTCCGGGGTCCCGTTCGCGCAGCCTTTCAAGGCACTCGATGCCATCCATCCCCGGCATCTTCACATCCAGGAACACCGCGTCGAAGTGGGATTCCTCGGAGAGCCGGAGCGCCTCCGGGCCGGAAGCAGCGGGCACCACCTCATGCCCCTCATATTCGAAGAGCTGGCGCATGGCCTCACGAATCGCACCCTCGTCGTCCACGATCAGAAGTCGAGCCATCGGGCAGGAATCCGTTCAGCGAATCATGGTGATCATGAGCCGATCCCCTTCGATGAGAACCGACCGCATCCCCTCCGGAAGCGGCACCGCTACGGCCTCCGCGGGAAGCCCGGGGGTCGCGCGAGGGTCCAGCGCCGCGATGATCCGCGCGAAGAAACGGCGGGGAATCGGAATGCCCGACACGTCGATCCGACGAATCACGAGAGCGGTTTCCCCTTCACGGCCGGGAACGAGCGTCCCCCGTACCTGCACCGGAACCGTGTCGGGAAGGATCTCCAGTACCCTCTCGAGTTCCTGAACGTCGGGGAGCAGATCCCGGGACACTCTGACGCCCACGATCGCCTCGCCGTCGTTGAAACGAACCGTCGGATCTGCCACGCCGGCAGGAAGGTACCCGGGCACCGTGAAGCGGAGGAGGCTCTCTACCTCGGATCCAGTGAAGTAGCTCCGGTCCGGGGGGGCGTCCCCCTCGACCATGAGCTGATAGCGGTCCACGGCTTCGGTCGCGAGGGCGGCCGAAGGCTCCTGCGTCTCGTCGGTTCCAGCCTGCGTGCCGAAGAACCGATGCGACAGCTCCGGGCCATGGTTCCATGCCACCCAGATGATCGCAGCCAGGAGGACGACGCCCACGAGCCGCCCGATCGTTCGCCCGAGGCAGCCGATCATGAGTTCCTTCCCATCGCGGAGGCCCGCCCCTCAGCCCTTCGGTGTACCCGGCTTGAGCGGGCTCCTGCGGAGTAGAGAGTATCGGGCCCCCTGTCGGGAGAGGTGGCTTCGCACGAGGTCCACGGTCTGGATCGAAACCCTCCCGTCGTAGGCCACGCTCGCCGAGAGATCATCCAGCCCCCGGAACGCTCCGGCTCCTCTCGCTTCATCCGCTCTCCCCAAGGTGATATGCGGGTGGAATGCCCGCGTTTCGCGCTCGAACCCATGCTGGGTGAGCCCCCATTCCAGATCCTGCTTGAGACAGCGAAGCGCGGGTGTGGGTTCCACCCCGGCCCAGAGAATCTCGGGGCGGCGGATGGTCGGGAAGGCGCCGAAGCCCGCGAACGTCAGGGGGAAAGCCCGCGTCCCGGCTGCGATCCGATCGATGACCTTCTCTACCACCGGAATGGCGGTCGATCGGACCTCCCCCAGGAACTTGAGCGTGAGGTGGAAGTTCTCCGGATCAATCCAGCGTACGGGAAACCCCGCATCCCTCAGCGGGGCGGAAGCCTTGAAGAGTCGCTCGCGGTCTTCAGGCGGAAGGTTCAGGGCGACGAAGAGGCGCATGAGGAGCGGGCTCAGGCCCGAACGGGTACCCGGGGAGCGGCCAGGATCGCGTCCAGTCCGGAGACCGCTCGATCCACATCGGCATCGGTCGAGGCCCACCCGAGGGAAAGGCGCAGGGCACCCGTTTCCAGAGTTCCCAGAATCCGATGGGCCTCCGGGGCGCAGTGAAGCCCGGGACGGGCCAGGACTCCCCACTCGTCCTCGAGCCGCTTTCCGAGCGTGGCTGCGGCCATGCCATCCGCCACAACGGTCACGACCCCCACTCCATCGGGAGCCGGGGGTGAAAGCACCCGAAGGCCCGCGATCCCGGAGAGCCCGTCATGGAGGCGGGCCTTCAGCCGGGACTCGTGCGCGTGCAGCGCCTCGACGCCCTGTTCCAGTACGAACTCGCACCCGGCCAGGAGCCCTGCGATTCCCGGGGCATTGGGGGTCCCCGCCTCGAGATGATCCGGGTAGGCCTCCGGCATGTCCCGCAGAGCCGAGTTCCCTCCGGTGCCGCCACGGAGAAAAGGTGCGAGCTCGACGCCCTCGCGCACCCAGAGGCCACCCGTGCCCTGCGGACCGAGAAGCCCCTTGTGCCCGGTGAAGGCAACCAGATCGGCCCCTTCCTGGACAGGGTGCGTCGGGAGATGTCCGAGTGACTGGGCCGCATCCACGAGGACCAGCGCCCCGCGCTCGTGGGCCAATGCGGCCAATTCCGCCAGGGGGAGGCGCGTCCCGAGCACATTGGACGCGGCATTCACCACGAGGAGACGCGCACCTTCGAGCAGACGCCCCATCCCCTCCATGTCGAGCGCCCCGCCCGAGTCGCCCGCTCCCATCCGCACCTGAATACCGTGATCTCTCTCGAGCGCGTGCGCCGGGCGGAGCACCGCGTTGTGGTCGAAGGGGGTGAGGACGACCGCGTCACCCGGACGCAGGAGTCCGTTCAGCGCGGTATTCAGCGCTAGCGTGGCGTTCATTCCGAAGGTCACGCGACCGGGATCGCCGGAGGCACCGAGGAGCCGGGCCACCACGCGCCGACATCGGAAACAGATTCGACCGGATTCCACCGACGGGGCGTATCCACCCCGACCCGGCGAGGCGCCGACACCCGTCAGAAAACGATGCACCGCAGCCGCTACCGCCTCCGGACGCACGGCCGAGGTGGCTGCGTAGTCCATGTAATGCACGGCGTCGCTCCGCGATTCGGGTCAGGGCTCGGCGGGGACAGGGCGTCCCTCCGGGAGGGAGCGTATTCTACGGGTTCATCCGGAGGGCGACAACCTGCCGGGGGTTGTCCTGCCCCTCAGAAGGGTGATGAAACCGCCGCGTCGTCACCGGGGATCGACGTGAAGCCGATCGAACTCGCACAGATGCCAACCGGAACCGTGAGATCTTCCACGAGCGCCGGCGTGAAGCGATGGATCCTCCCGGGGCCCTGGCATTCAGGCGAGAGGACGTATACGCGCCCCTCCCGGTCCACCCCGACCCCGGCGGCGCTCCCCACCCCCCCGGGCGTGAGCGCTTGCGCTACCCCACGCTCCCACGCTCCGGAAACCGAGTTCCAGACGACGACCCCAAACGACCAGGACGACACGAATACCCTCCTCTGCGAATCGGTGGCCACGGTCCCCGGAAAGTTTCCAAACCCTTCGATCACGTCGATTTCGCTTTCCGCGCCCACAGCCACCACGGAGAGCGAGCCGTTGTCGGCTCCCCAGCTCCCCGAGTTGACGACGAGGAGCTGTCCGCTGGAGAGCAGCGACACGCTCCCGGAGTTCTCTCCGCTGAGCTGGATGGTGCTTCGCCGCTGGAGAGAGTTCGCGTCGAGAACCGTGACCGTACCCTTCCCGACGGGTGCGAAATTCTCCAGCTCCCCGTTCACGATGAACACCTTCTCACCGGTGACGAGAATCGCCTGAGGGTACCGGCCGGTGGCGATCTCGCCTCCGACGATGCCGCTCCGGACATTCACGACCGACACCGAATTCCGACCAGGATTGGCCACGAGAGCGATGGAGTCATTCAGGAATGCGGAGCCTGTGGCCTGGGACCCCGCGGGGAGGGCGATGCTCCGGAGCACGCGACCCTCCTTCAGGTCCACCACCACCGCGACCGGCACGATTCCCATCGGGACCAGCGCGAGTTCCCCCCTGAGCGATGCGCCCACCGGAGTGCCCTCGGGCCCGAGGGGGATGGTCCGCACGGCCGCCGGATCATCAAGTGGGAAAACCGAGAGCGAGATCTCGACGCTGTTCACCACCACCCCCACCTCGGTGGGATCGGGCAGCCCCGGATCAGTGGGAGAATCGACCCCGCAGGCCGAAAGGGCCCCGACAAGGAAGAAAAGGACGCCGAGCGTCGGAAAGCGGAAAAGCGATCGACCGGAAGTCATGGACGGCATGGGGTCAGTCTCGGGATGAGGGTGCAGGACGGACGGATTGAAAGGCCGGGCGGGGTTGCAGCGAAGCATCATCCGGACCCCCGGCGGACCCGGAGTTCGAAGCGCAGGGTGCGTCCCGGCTCCGGGAAGGCATGGATGAAGGGAGAGCGATCATCGAGGAGTCGGTCGACCCGGAGGAGGGGCGAGAACTCCCACCCTCCGAGCGTCCCGGTGAAACCGACGGTCCCTTCCACATTCCAGAAGGGATCCAGGGCATTGATGGGTGCGGGCACCGGGTAGCGCAGCCCCGTATAGCGTGCTCGAAGCTCGGTCCGGAGCCCTCTTCCCGCCCACCCGAGGGAGGCCCCCGCAGTGTGCCGGGGTCGGTAGGCTACCTGGCTCCCGCCTGCGTCTCCGCGGTCGTAGGTGGCACGCGTGTGCGTCCAGTGCCCTCCCATCCGCACGCCCCACGGGCGCAGGGCGAGGTCTCCCCGCAGCGTCGCCCCTCGGCGGTGCACATCCACATTCCCGGGTCTCCACACGAAACGGAAATCGGGCATCCACACGATCATGTCGCGCACGGCCCCGATGAAGGCCTCGCCGGAAAGCTGCAGTTCGAGGTTCTCCCCAGCGCGGAGCAGGGAGAATCCGGCTTCGAATTCGGAAGGGATCCGCTCGGCTCGCAGCTCCGGGTTCGGGGCGATTCCGACTCCTTCCCGGAAGAAGAGGTCTCCGGGAGAAGGCGGCGAGAACCCGCTCCGGTGCGCCGTGTGAAGGGAGAGCGGGCCGAGCGCGAGCCCCAGGGAGAGATCGTGGGCGGCCAGCCAGTCGCCCGTGGCTCCATCCCGATGAGCCCGCACGGCGAATGCGGGGGTCGCCCCCGCCGGCAGATCGAGACCGGTTCCGTCCAACCTGAAGTGAACCGATCCATCGATGCGATCAACCTGCCCCGGACCCGAAAGCTGATCCGAGTCGATCTGCCACGATCGGAGCGATGCGCCGATCGCCCATCGCCCGAACCCGGCACGGGAGACCCCCCGGCCGAACTCCCCTTCAATCCCCGACGCGACCAGAGCGGTGCGCGTATCGAAGGGAGGCCCCAGAGGGGGCGCCGGGTCGGCGAGGTGGACCTCCTGGCGGAGGTGGTGAACGGAAAGCAGGAGGACCTGGCCTTCCATCTCCCACTCCCAGCCCCCCGCCAGGCTCACCCTGCTCCGGTCCTGACGCGCGGAGTCGGATGGGGCGAAGCTCTTCCCCGGTATCCCTCTTTCTCCTCGATCCATCGACACCCGGAGATGCCCGGAGTGCGGCCCCGGTTTCGCGGTGGCCAGGGTCGCGAACACGCTCTGATCCGCCCAGTCGGCGTTCGTTCGTCGCGCTTCACCCCCGCCGAGAAACGCATCGTGTCGGAAGGGGAAGCTGCCCTCCGCCGTGCCACCCGATATCCCCGCAGACAAGAGAGCAGAAGGGATGCCGGACCGGGAGAATGCCTTCCCCCCGTGGAACGCCACCCCCTTCTCGCCCAGGGAGCCCGCTTCGATCCTTCCCTCGAAGGGCGAGGTGAGGGTACGCGCGGTGGAGATGAGGACCACGCCGGAGAGGGCCCCGGACCCGAATCGGGCCGTCTGCGCCCCGGGGAGGATCTCGATCCGTCCGACTCCGGAGAGGGAGACCGAGCTCAGGTCGGCCCCTCCCCCGAGGGGATCCGCGAATGGAACGCCGTCGATCAGGATCAGGACCTGGTCGCTTTCGCCTCCCCGCAGGCTGATCTCCTCCGGTCCTCCGGGCCCGCGACGACGCACGACGACCCCCGGAACCGCGGAGAGGAAGTCGCCAAGAGTGCGCGCCCCCGAGTCACGGATCGCGGCCTCGTCGAATGCGCGGCCTCCGGGGTGAGAGGTCCGGGCCTCGAGCCCCTCGAGGGTGAGCGCCTCCGGATGGAGGGGCATCTGCAGGTGCGTGACCGATCCGTTCAGGATGCGGATCGAAAACTCGGCCCTGCGATATCCGAGCGCTTCGACGCTGAGCTGGACGATCCCCGGTTCGAGCCCGCGCAGGTGGATCTGTCCCTCGGGATTGGTCGCCCCCCGGATGGCTCCGTCCGACAGGAAAACGCGGGCACCGAAGATCCCAGCGCCGCTCACCGCATCCACGACCCGGCCCACGAACTCCCCCGGGAACTGCCCGGACAGGGGGAGGGGTGCCGCCCAGAATGGGAGGCCGCAGAGAGTCCCGCAGAGGAGGAACCTGGGTGCCGGTTCCCGGAGAAACGAAAAAATCCGCACTTCTCGCCCTCGAAGAGTGCATGGAATACGCGAGGGCGAGCAGGTCTCCTGACTTGAGGCGGCTCTCCCCGCGCCTTCCCGGAGCCCGAAGGCTCCAGTGGCATCGTGAGGGGGGCTTCTCCGACGATCCCTCGTCGGGCCTCTTACAGTGGCGGGGCCGTGCCGGAGTTACACCGGCTTCCGGATTGCATCGCCCGCGAATCAGATTGTGAGGGGAAGGTAGAAGAGGGCGGGGCCGGGTGTCAACGGGAGCGGCGGATCGTCAGTCCCGATACTGGAGAGCTTCCCCGATGTGGTGGCGCCCAACCGATTCGTCCCCCTCCAGGTCAGCCACGGTGCGGGCCACCCGCATCACCCGATGGACCGCACGCGATGAGAGGCCGAGCCGCGCTGCGGCGTCTTCCAGGAGCCGCATCCCCGCGGGTTCCGGACGAGCCCACCGGTTCAGCTCCGCAGGGGAGAGCGCCGCGTTCGTGGAGGCTGGCGGTCGGCTTCGCGATCCACCCCCACTCTCTCCCGGGGCATCGAGGGAGGGAGACGTTCCGCGCTCCGGTGCCCCGGCGAATGCCCGTGCCCACTGCCGCTCCCTGGCACGGACCACCCGCGTCCGCACGGTTGCGGAATCCTCGCCCCGCTCCACCCCCTCGGCGGTGAGTTCCCGGAAAGGAACCGAATCCACGGACACCACGAGATCGATCCGGTCTCTCAGGGGACCCGAGATCCTGGCCCGATACCGGGCCACCTGCGACGGATCGCACAGACACTCCCGCAGAGCGGCACCGAGGTACCCGCAGGGACAGGGATTCATGGCGGCGACGAGGGTGAAGCGGGAGGGGAACCGCTGTCTTTCCCGAGCGCGAACCAGATTCACCCAGCCATCCTCGAGCGGCTGTCGAAGGGCTTCGAGGGCGGGGCGCGGAAACTCCGGAAGCTCGTCCAGGAAGAGCACTCCGTGGTGTGCGAGGCTCACTTCCCCCGGTCGTGGCGGCGCGCCTCCCCCCACGAGACCAGCCGCGGAAACGGTGTGATGCGGGGATCGGAAAGGACGCCTCCGGACTATGGCCTCTCCCGGAGGAAGAAGTCCGCGAACGGAATGGATCGTGGTCACTTCCAGCGCCTCCCGCCGGGTGAGCGGGGGAAGGATTCCCGGAAGACTCCGGGCCAGGAGCGTCTTTCCTGCACCCGGGCTTCCAACGAAGAGGAGGTTGTGCCCCCCCGCCGCCGCTACCTCGAGGGCCCGTCTGGGCCCGAGATGGCCCCGAACCTCGCTCAGATCGGCACCGGGAAGGGGATCGCCCGCGAGAAGCGCTTCCACGTCGACCCGCGTCGGAGGCAGCGTGCGCTCGCCACGAAGGTGCTCGAGAGCTTCGCTGAGTGAGCTCACGCCGATGACGTCGATCCGGTTTTCTCCGGCAGCCGCCTCGCCTGCGTTCGTCCCGGGAACGAAAAGGGTGTGAATCCCGTGCGACCGGCACCCCCGGGCCATGGCCAGCACCCCCCGAACCGGCCTCAGCGTGCCATCCAGGCCAAGCTCTCCGGTGAAGGCACACCCCTCGAGCCGGCCCGGATCAAGGTGCCCCGCACCTGCGAGAAGAGCCACTGCAAGGGGAAGATCGAAGCCACTTCCCTCCTTCCGCAGATCGGCCGGGGCGAGGTTGATCGTAATACGCCGGGGAGGCAGAGCGAGACCCGCGTGGGCCAGCGCAGCCCAGACCCGGTCTTTCCCCTCGCGTACCGCGCTCTGGGCCAGGCCCACGACGGATACGGCGGGAAGCCCGGAGGCGAGACTCACCTCGACCCGGACCGGGACGCTTCGGACCCCGTCCAGCGCTGCAGACCAGACCTCTGCCAGCACCTCGAACTCTCCTTGGGGCAGGGTGAGGGGGGCATCGCTGCGGGGAAGTCCGGGCCACGTCGAACATCCCGCCACGCATGCACTCAAGCCGGATCCCTTCGGATCGGCTCATGGGAACCGCGTCAAGATCGACGGGTTTGATGGGCGATCCCATGGCTGGCTCGGCACTTCGGTCGACGGCCCCCCCCGTTCGGCTGGCTTCTTCCGCGGGACGCCAGCCGATCCGAACACTCGAAACCCAGTGAACCAATGGACGGACCTGAGCCGACGGCGCATGTGCCGGATGCAGCCTCATCCGCGTCCCCACGCAGCGACCGGGAAGGCAGCTCCGTGCCCCTGGCCGTGGAAGCCCTTGCCGTCGGTCCGATCCATCTGCGGGTTCGAGCCATCGATGCGGCGCTCGATTTCTACGGAGAGCTCCTCGGGCTGGAATCGGGCAAGACGGCGGATCGCGCGTGGGCCGGGGGAGGGGTCGCCCTCTGGCCGCCGGCGCCCGACCGCGCT
>JBGTMU010000183.1:0-3329 GCA_041743405.1 Longimicrobiales bacterium
CCCGCCTGGGCGCCCGCTCGGTCGGATCCGGAGGCGCGCCAGCCGCGCTCGCTGCCACTCCGCCCTCGCTTGCGCCCGGGTGAGCGCCTGACCCAGCAGTACGGCGGTTGAGATCGATCTGCGGGCGATCCGTCCAGGTCACCCGGACCATCTCGATCCCGCCAGCGCGGAGCCAGTTGTCCTTGCCAGAACGGGCTCCGGTGGCTCCGCAGGCGGTTCAACAGGCCACTGGACACGAACTTCGTGGGCCACGATATTCGTGCATGAAGACGCCGCGCAGGAACGTCACGATCACCCTCGACGAAGAGACGGCCCGCTGGGCGCGCATCGAGGCAGCCAGGCAGGATACGAGCGTGTCCCGCCTCCTGGGCGACATTCTCCGGGAGCGGATGGAAGGGCGGGATGCCTACACGGTCGCTCGAGAGCGCTACTTCTCTCAGGAACCCCGAATCCACCGGCGTCCGGATCAGCCCCTCCCCACTCGCGACGAACTCCATGACCGAGCTCATCTTCGTTGATACGAACGTCCTGGTTTACGTCCGGGACCGGACGGATCCGGAGAAGCAGCGACGTGCCGCCGAGTGGATGGCAGCCCTCTGGGATGGAGGCGCGGGGCGCCTGAGCCTGCAGGTCCTCCAGGAGTATTATGTGACCCTCACACGCAAGCTCGACCCGCCCCGTTCGCGGGAAGAGGCGCGGGACGATGTGGGGACGCTCGGGGCCTGGAAGCCGCTCCCCATTTCCCCGGCCGTGCTGGAAACAGCCTGGGATGTGGAGGATCGTTACGGCATTTCATTCTGGGACGCACTCATCGTCGGAGCGGCCCATCACCTGGGGTGCGCGTGGCTTCTCAGCGAAGATCTCCAGGACGGGCAGGAGATCCTCGGTATCCGGGTGATGAACCCATTCCGACATCGACCGGATGACGTGCTGGGCGGAGAATCGTCCCGGGGCTGATCGGCGACCAACCGTAATCGAGCAAGCGACAGGCGATGAAGACACCGCAGAAGGACGGAGGGCGCCGGTGGCGAGGGCTGCTGACCCTCGCCGCATTCGGGGCGTTCGCCCTGCTCCTCCCGGGCGGCGGAGGAGAGGAATCCGCGGCTCCCCGGGAAGAGGCTCCGGCTGCTCCGGACGGACCGGCATTCTTCGTCGAATCCCCCGACACCGAGCGCATGGGCGGCGTCTCTCTCGTCGCGCCCCGCGCCCCGCTGGATGCCGGGGCCCTCGGATCGATGGAGAGAGTGGGGGCCGGCTGGGTTGCCATCCTCCCTTACGCCTTCCTTCTCCCCGAAGATGGCGGGATCCGCTACGACGCCGGGCGTCAGATGTGGGGAGAGACCCCGGAAGGGATCCGCGAAACCGCGCGACTGGCCGAGGCCGCGGGACTCCGGGTCTTCCTCAAGCCCCATGTCTGGGGGCGTGGAGGGTGGATCGGAGACTACGAGGCGGCCTCCGAAGAGGGATGGCTCCGCTTCGAGGCCGGCTACCGCGACTACATCCTGACGATGGCTCACCTCGCGGATTCGCTCGGGGTGGGGCTCCTTGCCGTGGGGACCGAGGCGGACCGTGTGGCCATCGCGCGCCCCGGCTTCTGGAGAAGCCTGATCGCCGAGGTGCGGGCGATCTACCCGGGACCCCTGACCTATGCGGCGAACTGGGACGAGTGGGAGTCGATTCCCTTCTGGGATGCGCTCGACTACATCGGAGTCGACGCATACTTCCCGTTGAGCGCGGCCGACACACCCTCGGTGGAGTCACTCCTTCAGGCGTGGATCCCGCATGTGGCCGCTCTTCGCCGGGAATCCCTTCGCTACGGGAAACCGATCTTGTTTGCGGAGTTCGGGTATCGAAGCATTGACGGGACTGCAGGGCGGCAGTGGGAGCTTCCTCCGGAGCGTTCGAGGAGTCCGGAGGGGAGTGGCCGGGAGAACCTGAGGGCGCAGACGAATGCGTACGAGGCCCTTTTCCGTGCGGTGTGGAGCGAACCCTGGTTCGCAGGGGGCTTCCTCTGGAAGTGGTATCCCGCCGATGAGGCCTGGCGTGAGCGTCCGAACGACCACTTCACCCCCCAGCACAAGCCGGTCGAGTCGGTGATCCGACGCTGGTTCGGGGGGGAGGCCGGTTAGTCCTGCCGACGTTGGCCGCGACCCCCCCCAGCGTACAGCTTATCCCTCGAAGTTGACCCGCGATGACGGCCGGGTTAGAGTCGCACGGAAGCGGTGATATCACTCTCCAGTACGACGACCACATCCCCTGGAACGGCGACACGGACGTTGTCCACGGTGCTCATGCTCTGCCGAGCCGCCGTTGACACAGATTCAGGGGACCGATCACGTGCGCGATGTAGCGTTACGACGGCGATGCACGTTCGTAGCATCGGTGGCGGGAAGACCCGCGGCCTCACGACCCCCACATCCATGACCGATCCAGCGCCCTCCGCTATGCGGGAGCCACGCGTTTCAGCGCTCGAACGCCCGGTGTCATCGGGCACCCCTCAGTCCCCGGCGGCGGGCGACGCGGTGAACCTGCGCCTGCGGACGGCCATGGAGCTCCACGACGGCGTGCTCCAGATGCTGACAGCGGTGGGGCTCCAGCTGGCGGCTGTGCGTCGGCTGGTCCGGTCGGACCCGGCGGCGGCGGAACGTATGCTGGACCGGATCTCGGACAGCGTGGTGGCGGAGCAGCGGGAGATCCGGCTGTACGTGGATGAGGTGCGTGACGGTACGGGCCGCGCTGACGCGGGAGGGCGTCTGGCGGAGCGCCTGGAGACCCAGCTCACGCAGGTCGGCCACAGTTGGGACCTGGCGACGGAGGTGGCCGTGGAGGGGGCCGAGGGTCTGCCGCCGGAGCTCGAACGGCAGGTGCTTCGAATCTGCCAGGAGGCAACGGTGAACGCGTCGCGCCACGGGAAGGCGGGCATGGTCGTGATCTCGGTGAAGCGGGAGGAGGGGGAGCTGGTGCTCCGGGTGGTGGACGACGGGAGCGGGTTCTCCTTCCTGGGCGACTACGACCACGAGACGCTGCTGAGGGAGCGGCTGGGGCCGGTGGCGCTGAAGCACCGGATCTCCGCGGTCGGCGGGCGGCTCTCCATCCGCTCGACGCCTGCGGGTGCCGCACTCGAGGCGCGCCTCCCGCTGAACGACGGGAGCGGCGAGTGAGTCACCTCCGTCTCGTCCTGGCCGACGACCACCCCGTGGTCCTCGAGGGTCTTCGGGCGCTGCTGGCGCTGGAACCCGATCTGGACGTGGTGGCCGTCTGCACCGACGGCGTCGAGGCCGCCGAGGCCGTCGGTGCCCACGACCCGGACGTGCTGGTCCTGGACGCCC
>JBGTMU010000184.1:0-1701 GCA_041743405.1 Longimicrobiales bacterium
GCCCATCACGCCCCCGCGGGGACCCCCCCCGGGCCGACCCGCCTCTGCTCCGACCGCCTCTTCACCCGATCCACCGCACCCGGAGGCCAGGAGAAGCGCAACTCCGGCCATGCCTCCGATCCAACTCCGGCGCCGGGGTGCACCCGCGCCCGCCGCGAGGCCGAAACCCCGCGCAATCCCGTCCTGCTGCATCTATATCTCCTTGCCTCCAAGTCTCAATTCAGATCTCCCACCTTGAGACAGCCAGAGACCCGGAAGTGTTAGAAAAGCCAGGAGCCAGCGGGTGGGCGGCGGACCTCCGGATGGTCTCGACCGTCCGGGCCGGTTCAGGGGTAGCGCAGAGCCAGCAGGGAGAGGCGGACCTCCAGCGTGCCTTCGCCCGGGATCTCGGCTCCGTCAGCCCATCCTCCGGCGGCCTCCACCCGGAATGTGGGAGTGGGACGGTACTCCACCTCGATCCGTCCCCCGCGGCGCTTCCCGGGCCATCGTTCGATGAGGAGATTGACCCCTTCTCTCACCTCGGCGAAGGCCTCCACCGAGAGGGCCCACTCGCCGTCCGGATTCCACCCCGTCCAGCGGAGAAGATTTCGGGCTCCGTACCCCCCGAGTTCCGAGCCGTAGGGGATCCCATCCCGGGCATGATCACCGAAGACGTAGTGGTTGAACCACCCCCGTTCCCGATTGACCTCGCAACTCCGGCAGAGCCGGGCCCGCCCGCCGAAGGCGGTGTATTCCCACCTGAGCGCTCCGGTCCAGCCCGGTGGCGCCAGCGGGAGCAGAATCCCGGCCAGAAGCCCGGGATCATCGCGGATCGCACCCTCGGTATCGTTGAAGGCGTACGCCATGTAAAGCCCCACCCGCCGGCCTCCCAGGGGAACTCTCACGCGAGCGAAAAGCTGCGCGTACTGATCCTCGAACTCCCCCGTATCGGTGGAATGACGCCCGGAGAGGAGTCGGATGACGCGCTCGAAGGTGACCTCGGGCATCCCCTCCCCCCCGAATGCCGCCGTGCGGTTTCCCCCCAGGTGAAGCCAGGGCGTCGGGTCTACCGAGACGGTCATCGTGCCGTACCAGGGGTCCTCGATCACGCCTACCTGACCCGGTCGGACCAGGTTCAGGGAAGCGTCCCATTCTCCGAGGCGGGCCAGGGGTCCCGGCCAGCGGAAGGATTCCACCGTGCCCACCCCGACCCCGTCCATCGAATGGGCACCGGAAAGGATCAGATCATCCAGCCCCGGACCCACGCGGAGCGCCGTCCGTCCTCCCCACAGGACCACCGGGCCGGCGCGGTGCGAAAGGCGCAGTTCGCGTACGGGGGCCCGCACCCGGTATCCGCCGCCCACGATGTCCGCGACCAGGGCCCATCGCTCCCCCAGCTCGAGCGAAGATTCGACCCCGAACAGGGCCCCGTCACCCGGATCGAGGAGGTCCGACCCCCAGCGCCCCCCCAGAGCCAGTTCGGCAGTGAAGCGGATTGTGGAGTCCACGGCGATCCGGTCGTCCGGGAAGCGGGGGGCCACCGAACGAAGATCCGAGCGGAGCAGGAACCCGCCTTCCAGCCCGGGAAGCCTCCCCGCCTCCATGAGCGTGAGGATCTCCAGTCGTTCGCGGAGGAAGTGGCCCGCCGGGACGAGCGCCGCCCCGCCAGCCGTCGACGAACGTTCCACCCCTGCCGCGCTCCCGCCGGGGGTCTGGGCCACG
>JBGTMU010000185.1:0-10089 GCA_041743405.1 Longimicrobiales bacterium
GACCTGCCCTGCACGAACGCGTTCACCCACCGAAGGCGCGCCCCGGTTGAGTTCCTCCGCCGCGATCCCGCTCGCCGGTGCGCTGACCTGCACCAGTGCGCCATCGCGGGCCACGATCTCGGCCGGGGCCATGACCGTCGACTGCACGGCCTGCTCGCCCACTCGCTGGATACCCCAGGGAATCACCCACTGCTGCTCCTTGAGGAAGGGGATTCCCCCGTCCTCCTCCTCGGCGTCGTGCGGGAGCTCCGAGGCGTTGGTCCACACTCGCACTTCGGGAAGCACGTGCCGGCTCAACACCTGCTCGGTCGCCAGGTCGAGGTGGACCTCGTAGATCCCCGCTTCCTCGATCACGGGGTCGAGAAGGAAGATCCCGTCCCTGGCCGGAGCATCCAGAGTGAAGCTGCGGACCTCCTCGCCGCCCCTCAGGAAGCGAACTTCCAGCGTGCCCTGCGTGATCGGCAGGAAAGTCTTCATGTCCGAGAGGTGAATGGCCCAGTTGCCAGTGGGTTCACCCACAAGGAGGTGGGGGTATTCGAGGAATAGTTCGGTGGAGTCGTTCCACTCGGTGATCACGACGGCCGGGTGCTCGTGCTCCTCGTCAGGAACCGGTTCCTGGTTGCATCCGAACAGGAGACCGACGGACGCCAGAACGAGCGCGGGGAAAATCAGTAGTCGCTTCATGGTTTCTCTATCGGACGGCCCCGACCGGGGCGGTGAGCGTTTCAAGAAGCCGCCCGGTGGCGCGCTCCAGTTCGTAAGCAGCGTCGAGGTACTCGGCTCGGAGCTGAGTCTCGGCTTCCCGTGCATAGCGATGGGCATCCGCCGCGTCGAGCAGCTCAAGCAGGGAGAGTTCGCCCTCGGCGTAAGCGATCCGGGCGGTTCCCAGGAGAGCCGCGGATTCCGGCAGCAACGCGTCTCCGGCCCGCCGGACACGCTCCTCCAACGCGCGGAGGACCTCCCATGCGCGCCGGATCTCGCCCTCGGCAGTCCGGAGCGCGAGGTCATGCCGCGCTCGGGCCGCATCGAGCTCTGCTTCGGCCTCCGCGATCCCCCCCCGGTTCCGATCCCACAGGGGGAGAGGGACCGAAACGCCTAGCACCGCGCCTCGGAACCCGTCGGCCTGATGCTTGAAGCCAGCGCTCAGCGTCAGGTCGGGCAGTCGGAGTCGGCGCTGGAGGGCAAGGGTCGCGGTGGCGGCATCGACGTCGGACTGGGCAGCCAGCACGTCTGCGCGGAACGCCGCCGCGGGAAGGGCCTGTTCGATACTCGGACTTTCCCTTGGCACCGTGAGCGCCCCAAGGCCCTCTTCCGGCAGGAAGTGCAGGGAGTCACCCACGGCCTCCGGGGCAATCAGCATGGTTAGCTCCAGCGCCGCCGCACCCAGGGCGGCATGAGCGCGGGCGAGCAGCGTTTCGTACCGCACGCGCTCGACTTGGAGGCGGCCCAGCTCGAAGCTCGAGATGTCACCCTCTTCGAGGCGTTCCCGGCCCGATGCCTCCACGGTTCGGAAGAGCTCGGTCGTCTCCATGAGCACGTTGAGGTCTACCTCGGCCGCCGCTGCCCGCAGGAAGGCGCGGTGAACCTCGAAGGCCAGGCGGAGTCGGACCGCATCCACATGCGCGCGGGCGCCTCGCGCCAGGTGATCGGCCGCTTCTCGCCGGAGTCCTCGTTGACCTCCGATCCCGAACGTCTGACCAAGAGTGACCGAGGTCTCGTGGTAGCGCTGCGGGCCGCTGGCCAACTGCTCGCGGGTACCGCCGAGAGTGGGGTTCGGGAGCCTGCCCGTCGCTTCCGTCTGCCCCTCGGCGGCGGCCGCCTCATCCTGCGCGAGGCGAAGCTCGAGATTCCGCAACTCGAGCTGCTGCATTGCCTGGGGCAGCGAGATACGACGAGCGGTATCCGGTGCGGTGAACGCGGACTGGGCAGCGGCCTCGGCTGCCGGGTGAGCGACCGCCAGGATGCTCACCATCAGGGCCACGAAGGAACTATCTCTGATTGGTATCACGTCCATCTCCCTGCGCGGCTCTGGCCGCGCGCCGTCGAAGGCATGCCAGACCGCGTCGCGCGCGGCAGGCGACCCGCCCCGTTTCCTCCCGGCTCGGGATCGAAAGTGATCAGCGGGAACGGATCAGGCGGGGAACGACAAGGACCGGATGACGACGCAGGCTGACGTGTCGGTCCGGCAGAGATCAGACGAGGGGAGGAGCTCGGGCGGGGGAGGTGCAGGGCGGTGCGCGGCTTTGAGGGGCCGGGGTCGAATCGACCGATGGCTCGGTATCAGAGGTGGGCGCGGCCACCGGACATTCCCGGGGGGAAACCGGACTGCCGGGTTCAAACCCTCCGCTGGGCAGCACGACGTACGCCTCGTGGAGAGAGGCGGGGTGGACGTCAGTGTGCTCGGCCTCCGCACCAGGAGCTGAAGGGGACGATTGGTGGTCATGGCCTTCCTCCCCGTGCGCGGCATGTCCCACTTCGTGCACTCCGTGATGCGGCTCCTCCTGCTGGTGCGCGAGCCCGTGCAGGAGCGGAATCCCGGTCGCGAAGAAGTTCGCGAACAGCGCCATGAATACCCACAGAGTGGGCCCACGGCCGTGTCGTCGCGAAAGAACTTCGGAGGGCTCGGTCATGGGCGGAGCATAGTCCGGGCCGTGACGCGGAGTCAAGAGAGGAGACCCGGGAGTGCGTACATGGGCGCGCGCTCTCAGCTCGACCTCAGGTCACCGACGGACCGTCCCCGGACAAGCCGAGATTGGTTCGCAACGCCGCGGCCACCTCGGACCAGAGGGTCGCCGAAAGGGTGCCCAGTCGAGTAGCCTGGCCAGCCTCGATGGTGGCGATCTTGGTGGGGCGGATGATGGAGGGAACGGGCAGGCCGACCTCTTCGTGGTTCTCGATCAACGGAATGTCGCCTGACCACCGCCGGTTCACGGCGCTTGTGACCATGACGACCCACAGGAGCGATCCGTCATCGCCGAGCGCGTCCCTGGAAACGACGAGGGCGGGGCGGTGTTGCCGGGTATCCCTATCCGTGTAGGGGAAGGGGACCTTGACGACATCCCCCTGTCTAAAGTTTGGCGTAGGCTTCATGGTCGGCATCGCTGTGCCACTCGCTGAATGTGGCAAAGGGATCGTCTACGGGTTCTTCTTCCGCCTTCGAAATGATTACCCGGTTGCCTTCAATCCGATATGCCACCTCGTCACCCGGCTTCAGCCTCAGCGCCTTCCTGACCGACCGAGGGATCGTCGTCTGCGACTTTGTCGTCAGCTTGCTCCGGATCATTCGGTTCGCTCCGGTGGGTGGTCTCCAGTTGGCTCTCAGGGGTAGAGATGTGTGGTAAAGATGTAAGGACGATCCTTACACCGGCAAGCCCTTTCTTTGGACGGATACGGTGAAGGCGCGTCCTTCGTCCTCCAGACCCCCGCCTGCTTGCACAGGCAGAAACCGCGTCCTCTACGTAACAGACGGCAAGACGAGCCGTGCCTCCGTCGGTGCGGAGCGCCCCGCTCTCCCGAGCTCCCACTCCCGCCATATCGAGTAGACCGCGGGAATCATGAGGAGGGCCAGGATCATGGCCGTCACGAGCCCGCCGATCAGGGGCGTGGCGATTCGGTGCATGGTGGCCCCGCCCACGCCCGATAGCCAGAGCAGGGGAAGGAGGGCGACGATGTCAGAGACGACCGTCATGAGCACCGGGCGAAGTCGCTGGCTGGCCCCCTCCTGCACAGCGGTCACTACCTCCCCGGGACCCGGGCGCCCACCGGTGCGCTCCAGGAGCGAGGCATACGCCTGATCAAGGTATATGAGCATGACGACACCCATTTCCACGGCAAGCCCTGCAAGGGCGATGAAACCCACCCAGACGGCCACGCTGGTCTCGAATCCCAGCGCCCAGAGGAGCCAGATCCCACCGACGAGGCCGAAGGGAAGCGTGAGCATCACGATGAGCGTCTTCGCCACGCTTCCGAAGTGGAGGAAGAGGAGAATGAAGACGAGTGCGAGGGTCAGCGGGAGGATCAGCACCATCCGGTTCCGCACCCGCTCCATGGCCTCGAACTGCCCCGCCCAGGAAAGGGTGTAGCCCGGGGGAAGCTCGAGCTCGGCGGCCAGCCGTTCCGCGGCCTCGGCGACGTACCCTCCCAGATCCCGACCTTCCACGTCGAGGAAGACCGAGGTCACCGGGAAGGCGTTCTCGGTGCGGATCACCATCGGTCCCTCGGAGAAGCCGATCCGGGCCAGCGAGGAGAGGGTGGTTTCCCCGCCGCCGGGGAGCGGTACGCGAACTTCTCCTACTGCCTCGGGTGAATCGCGGAAGTCACGGGCATAACGGACCGCAACGTCATAGCGCTCCCGTCCCTCGACGGTCTGGGTCACCGTGGTGCCGCCGATGGCGGTCATCAGGATCGACTGGACCTGGGCTACGTTGAGCCCGTGGCGAGCCGCCGCGGCCCGGTCGATGTCCACGTCCAGGTAGGCCCCGCTCACGCCCCGTTCGGCGGCCGCGCTCCGCGTCCCCGGTACCTGCCGGAGAATCGATTCGGCTTCCACCCCGAGTCGCTGAAGCTCGTCCAGATCGGGTCCGAAGATCCGCACCCCCACCGGGGTCCGCATTCCTGTCGTCAGCATGTCGATGCGGTTCTGGATGGGGAGGGTCCAGAGGTTGCTGATTCCGGGGATCCTGGTGGCGACATCCATCTCCTCCACGAGGCGGTCCAGCGTCATGCCGGCTCGCCACTCGGAGGCGGGTTTCAGGTTGACCACCGTTTCGAACATTTCGAGCCCCGATGGATCCGTGGCCGTGTTCGCCCGACCCGCCTTCCCCACGACGCTTTCCACTTCGTGAAACCCGGCGATGATGCGGTTCTGCTGCATCATCCGATCTCTCGCCTCATCGATGGAGATGCCCGGAAGCGTCATGGGCATGAAGAGGAGCGTCCCCTCCTCGATGGGGGGCATGAACTCGGAGCCCAGATTGCGGGCGGGAAGAACCGTGAGGATCAGGGCCAGCACGGCTCCCCCCAGAAGCACCCAGCGGAAGCGAAGCGCCGAGTGCAGGAGCGGGCGGTAGACCTTGAGAAGCCCCCGGCTCACCGGGTTCTCGGCCTCACTCCTCATCCGCCCTCGAATGAAGAGCCCCAGTGTCACTGGAACGAGTGTGATGGAGAGGATCGCCGCAGACGCCATGGAGAGCGTCTTTGTCCAGGCCAGGGGGTGGAAGAGGCGACCTTCCTGGGCCTCGAGGGCGAAAACCGGGAGGAAGCTCACCGTTACTACGAGAAGAGAGAAGAAGACCGCAGGGCCTACCTCGGATGCGGCGTCGGCAACGATAGCCCAGCGCCGGTCTGGGTCGATGGGATCTTCCTCTCGTTCGAGGTGCTTGTGCACGTTGTCGATGAGCACCACCCCTGCATCCACCATCGCACCAATGGCTATGGCGATGCCTGCCAGCGACATGATGTTCGCCGGCACCCCCAGGAGCCGCATGGCGAGGAACGCTCCGAGCACGGCCACAGGGAGGGTGACCACGACCACCAGCGCGCTTCGGAGATGAAGAAGGAACAGCCCGGAAATGAGCGCCGTGATGAGGAGCACCTGGAAGATGGTGCGGCCCAGGTTCGAGATGGCCTCCCGGATCAGGGGGGCGCGATCGTATGCGTCCACGATCCGCACGCCTTCGGGCAGGCCGGATGCAAGCTCGTCGAGCCTCTGCTTCACCGCGTCGATGACCTCGAGGGCGTTCTCTCCGTGACGCATCACGACGATCCCCGAGACCACCTCGCGCTCGCCATCCCGGTCCGCCACTCCTCTCCGGAGGTCCGGGCCCAGTTGGACGAATGCCACGTCGGACACGAAAATCGGGGTGCCACCGGGCCCTGTCCCGACCACGACCGACTCGATGTCTTCGATCGAACCGAAGTAGCCAAGTCCGCGGACCATGTACTCCCGGCCCCCGGCCTGCAGGACCCGGGCGCCGACGTCGGCGTTGGCCGCGCGGATTGCGGACGTCACCTGTTCGAGGGTCAGTCCGAACCCCTGCAGGCGCTGGGGGTCGAGATCCACCTGGTACTGGCGGACGTACCCGCCCAGGGCGGCCACCTCGGCCACGCCGGGTACGGACTGCAACCGGTACCGAAGGTAGAAGTCCTGGATGCTCCGGAGCTCCGCCAGGTCGTGACGGTCCGACTCGACCGTGTACTGGTAGACCCAGCCCACGCCGGTCGCGTCGGGACCGAGTTGGGGCGACACGCCGGGAGGAAGCTCGTCCCGGACCTGGGCCAGATACTCGAGCACCCGGGTCCGGGCCCAGTATGGGTCGGTCCCGTCCTCGAAGATCACGTACACGTAGGAGATGCCGAAGGCGGAGATCCCCCGCACGGTGCGGGCCCTCGGCACGGAGAGGAGCGCGGTGGTGAGCGGGTAGGTCACCTGGTCCTCCATCACCTGCGGCGCCTGCTCCATCCACTCGGTCTGGACGATGACCTGCACGTCGGAGAGGTCGGGAATCGCGTCCACATTGGTGGTGCGAACCGCCCAGACACCCGCCGCCACAAAGACCCCCGAAAGGAGGAGCACGAGGGTGCGGTTCTGGATTGACCCCGTGATGATCCGCTTCAGCATGCGCCTCTCCTCAGTGACCCATCTCGGAATGGTCGGCCCCGTCCCCGCCCGTCCGGATCCGGGACTCGGCATCGAGGAGGAAGGCCCCCCTGGCCACGACCCGTTCTCCTTCCAGAAGCCCGGAGAGTACCTGGACGTGGTCGCCTGCCGTCCCGCCCAGGGTCACCGCCCTCGCCACGAAGTGGCCGGGGTGTTCCTCGACGAACACCACGTCTCGCAGGCCAGAGCGGATCACGGCATCTCGGGGGATCAGGAGGAGTTCCCCATCGGCCTCCAGGGGACGTCCTTCGAGAGACACCGTGGCATACATCCCCGGGCGAACCTCACCACCCGGGTTGGGCAGGGTGATCCGGATGCGCCCGGTGCGCGAAATCGGGTCCACCTCGGGGTAGACACGGGCCACCCTCCCCGACCATTCGCGACCGGGATGGGACTGCATCTCGATGGTCGCCATGGCTCCTTCCCTGACTCCGGCCATGTACGCTTCCGGGATCTGGGCCTCGACCCAGACCGGGCTTCTAGCCGCGAGGCGGTAGAGGGGCATGCCAGCGGACACCCTCTCTCCGACCTGGACGAGACGCTCGAGCACCACACCCCCAGCCGGAGCCGGAACCGTGAACGTTCTGGGCACCTCTCCCGATCGGAGCACCGCGTCGACTACATCCTCGGGGATCTCCCAGGCGGCGAGCCGGCGGCGAGCGGCTTCGGTGAGCCCGGGGCTCGACTCCGCGCCGCCGGGTCGTGCCACGCCCGCAAGGCGATCGTCCAGGCGAACCGCACTCACCAGTTCCTCAAGTGCGGCCACGAGCTCGGGGGAGTAGATGTCGAGAAGGGGCGCGCCAAGAGTCACCGCTTCTCCCTCGGCGGCCACATGGAGTCGCTCCACGTACCCGCCGTATCGCAGGGTTACCGTGGAAAGGCGGGTCTCATCCCACTCCACCGATCCGGTGACCCGAACCCCGGTGGGAAGGGCTCCCCGCACGGCGGCGACGGACACGATGCCGAGGGCGGTCAACCGGTCCGGATCGAGGCTGACCTCGGCCTCCCAAGGATTCCCCTTGGAATCCATCCCCGTCTGCTCGGCGGCGCCGGGAACCACATGTACGTCGTGAGAATCATCGGAGGGCGCGGCAAGGGGATCCGGCGCAGCGTCGCCTCCGCAGCCCCAGAGGACGACGGGAAGAGCGACCAGCGCCAGCGCGAGGATGGCTCGCCGCGGGGTGCGGGAGGGCATGAGATTGGCAGTCATGGTTCGAGATCCAGAAGGGGGACGGAGCCCGTGGCACCCTCGAGCCGGACGAGGGCGAGGGTCAGGTCATAGGCGGCTCGGGCCCGCTCCATCTGCGAGGTATAGAGGGTCATGAGGGCGTCGAGTACGGAAAGGAACGAGGTCCCTTCCGATCCAGTCCGGAATCCGGCCAGAGCCGATTCCACCGTTGCCATCGCCTGCGGAACGACGAGGCGGTCGACCAGGTGGAGGCGTTCCCGGGCCCGGACCAGGTCCGACCAGACCGCGTTGACGAGGGCGTCGCGTTCGGCCCAGGCAGATCGCACTGCCTCCCGCTCCGCTGCGAGATCAAGGGACGCCGCACGGATGAGGGGATCCTGCTTCCGACCCCGGAAGACCGGGAGCCCGACCGATACCGTGGCGCTCCACACGTCGTCCATCCCGGGGCGGACCCCATATCCCAGCATGACCGCGAAGTCGGGCCGTCGCTCCCGCTCCGCGAGTTCCACCTCGGCCTCCATCACTGCAACTGCTGCATCGGCCGCGGCGAGCGTGGGGTGCTCCCGCCTGGCACGTTCGAGGAGTTCGGGAAGGGTGGGAAGGCCTGTCTCGCTCATGGACTCGGGAACGGTCCTGGTGAACCCCTGCGACGTGAGGGGCACCGATCGAAGTCGAGTCCAGCCCGCGGGGACCTGCACCGCGAACCCCGGCGGAAGCGGAGTGTCGAAGAGTGCACTGAGAGCTGCCTCGGCGCGCGATCGTTGGCCTCGGAGTTCGCTCACCCGCTCATCGACTCTCGTGACTTCCGTCATGGTCCGGATCACGTCAGCCTGCGTCGACGCTCCTTCCGAGAGGCGGACGCGGGTCAGCTCCACCAGTTCCTCAAGGAAGCCCTGCATCTCGGCGAGGACTCCCAGCGTCTCGTCAACGAGCAGAATCTCGGCATAGAGTTCAGCCACCCGAACGCGCAGGGAGAGCGCGACCTCGTCGCGTCGATGGGTCAGTGCCTCGACCCTTGCGCCGGCGATCCGCGTCTGGGCCGCCCGGACTCCGGGGGCGGGAAAGCGCTGACCCAGCTCCACGACGGCCATGGACATCCCCTCTCCCTTCAGATCAAAGGTCGGGACGGGCAGGTTCATGAACCCGGTGGTCAGCATCGGGTCCGGAAGGGCACCCGCTGGGGACACCCGCTCCCGCGCGGCCTCCACGAGCCCCTCGGACCGTCGGAGTTCGGGACTTCCGGCCCCGAGGCGGACGAGGAGCTCCGGAAGGGTGACCCTCGGGGGGGTCTGGGCGGCCACCGTGGAAGCCCACGCCCCCCCCGCGAGGCCGAGGAGGATCAGCGCCACGAGGGTGGGAGCCCGGGGGTGGCGGTGACCCCGTCCGTGGCCCGGGCGCGGCTCCAGCTTGCATTCTTCCATCGGGACCTCCGAGACGTCGGCAACTCCGCGCCTCTCCGGGATCCATTCCCGCCCTGTGCCGGAATCACTCAGGGAAGCGCCTGATCACTGGAAGGTCTCACTCGGTCCATGAAGGGGAGATGATCCTTCCATGAAGGCTTCTTCATGATTGTCCGCAGGCTATTGCACATTCTGGTCCCCGGCGTGCGTGCAGGTCCTTCAGTCTCTCGATGTGGATGAAAACGTCTTCATTCAACCCTCACGTTCTCTTCACCCGGGAGCGGTTACCGTCATGAGTGCCGAGGGCGCCCCGTATGCTCCGAATCGTCGGAGCGATGCGGGTCACACACTGCCAACAGCCCAGGAACACAGGAGAATACGATGAAGACGATGATCACGAAGGCACTGGCAACCGCGGGCTTGCTTGCCGCAGTCGGAGCCGTTCCGCTGATGGCCCAGGGGAATCAGGGCCACGGCGCCGGGGCGGACACCAGCCGGGGCATGGGTATGATGCAGGGTGGCATGATGCAGATGATGCAGGGGATGCACGGTCAGCCGGCCATGTTGGGCGGCATGATGGGGATGGCTGCGGGTCCCGGCATGATCCTGCAGCTGCGGGTGTCGCTGGAGCTGACCGAAAACCAGATTGCGCAGCTGGAGGCGATGCACGATTCGACCGGGCAGCAGATGCGGCAGCACATGATGCAGGGCATGGAGGCCATGCGTGCGGCGGCGGAGTTGCTGGACCCCGAGTCAACGGATCTGGAAGGTTATGAGGCGCGGCTCCGGGAGGCTTCGAGCCACATGGTGCTCGCCCACGCCGCCGTGGCCCGGGCCGCCGT
>JBGTMU010000186.1:0-4178 GCA_041743405.1 Longimicrobiales bacterium
CGCCCGCCGCGCTCCTCCCGCCCATCCGAACCCTGGCCGCCATACTCCACCTCCCTCTCCCGCACGACCCCGCACTCGACCCCCGCGAACCGGACCATGCCACACCCCCGAAGTTGAAGTAACGTAAAACGTTACGAAATATAAGGGGCGTGTTGGCGGCCTCACCGGAGGCCGCAGGAGCCGCGAACAGGGGGCGTCAGGTCAACGGAGTCGAGCCAGGCCTTCCTCGAAGGCCTCACGGTCCTCCTGTGGCGTCCAGTGACCTCTGGGGAGTCACTCTCCGACGCGCCCCACCCCGCCACTCAAAAAGCTGTCCATAGCAGAATGGGCCAACGTTCACGCGAGCGGAATGGGCGTGCGACCGAGACGGACCCGCGACCGGGATGGGCCACGTTCCAGCCAGCCCTGCTGCGCGGTCGGCACGCCTCACGTCAGGATGGGGCAAAGTCGAACCCCCTCGCAGCGCCTTCAGCGAGCCGCTGGAGAAAGGGTGACGATGGCCGCGACATGCTCGTCGGTGACGGCGTCCCGGTAGGTGATGCCCGGCGGGGTCACGTCACATCTGCTCCGGTGTACTCGTTCGCAACGGAGGAGGAGGCGATCGCCTCCGGCCGCCCCTCGCACCAGGATCTCCCATTTCGCGCCCAATCGCCCTCACCGCATCCCTCCTCGCCGGGCTGATCGGGCTCCTCTCCCCCGCATCACGGGCTTCGGCCCAGAAACTCTGCCACCCTTACTGCGAGCTGCTTCCGGCACGCCCAGGCCCCGCGACGGCCGAAGTTCACCTCCAGTACCTGGGTGCGAACGCACTTGTCGCGGGCCTCACCGCCGGAGTTCGGCAGTGGCGGGGCGAGGGGTCGTTTCGGGACGGATTCCTGCGTGGTGCCCTCGGAGGCGTCGGCACCTACGTCGGAAAAGCGGTGGCTATGAGCGACGTGCCAGCGGCGGGATGGACCGGCCGCTGGATCTCGGCGGTGGGGGCGTCGGTGACGCGAAACGCATCGGAGGGCGATCCGATGTTCGCCCGACTCCTCCTCCCCCTTGGGCCGGTCCGGCTCCATTGGAGACCCGCCGAGAATGAGGCCCACTTTTCGCTCGACGTGGCGGGGGCAGGGGCCCTCGTACTCGCCCATCTCTCGTCGATGGACGTGCAAATCGAATGGGGTCGCTCCCTCAGGTCGGGCACGCCGGTCCTCCTCGCCCGCGACTGGAACCATGACTGGGGGTGGCACGGACGCAGCTCGGCCGGAACCATGATCCTCCGCGGTGACCGTGACGGCGCTTCCTCGTTCAACCCGATTACCGGGCAGGACGAGTTCCTCCGTCAGGTCGAAGCCCACGAGCGCATCCACATGATCCAGTACGACCAGGCCTGGATTCTCTGGGGCGAGCCGATGGAGGAACGGTTCATGGAGTGGATCGGCGCCGGGCCCGAGCTCGTGCGCTACGCCGACTTCTCCGTGCACGGACTCCTCTTCTGGGGTCTCGGCCATCTCCTTCCCTACGACCACCTGCCCTGGGAGTACGAGGCGCACGCGATCTCAGGGACGGACTGGGACCGGTAGGGCTCCGGGGTGCAGCATCCGACGAGGCTCAGGGCCCCCACTGGCCGCACCCTTTGCTCTGCGGACAGGGCGATGGTATCATTCTATATATGAGTGATACTATCAGCCAGCGTGACGCGGCTTCGGGTCGATTCCTCCTCCGGATCTCTCCGGGCTTGCACGCGGCCCTTCGACAGGCCGCAAGTGATGTGGGAATGTCCCTCAACGAGTACTGCGCCCGCAAGCTCGCAGCACCTGGGCCGCCGGCTGTCGGTCCGGCATCCCAGGTGGTTGGGAGAGCCGCGGAGCAGTTCGGCGATCAGCTGCTGGGAGTCCTGGCGTTCGGGTCCTGGGCCCGTGGGGAAGCGCGAGAGGATTCGGATGTTGACGTGCTGGTGGTAGTCGATCCTTCCGTGCCCATCGTTCGAAAGCTCTACCACGCCTGGGACGAGCAGACCTTTCTGTGGGAAGGCCGGCGGGTAGAGGTGCACATCGTGCACCCCCCGACCCGGGACGAGCCGCCCACGAGCCTGTGGTCTGAAGCCGCGCTCGACGGGGTGATCCTGTTCGATCCCACGTTCGACCTCGCTCGTCGGCTGTCCGACGCGCGACACATGATCGTCTCTGGGGCCACCCTGCGTGTCCGGAGGGCTCGAACGACGAATCTCGACCTGTCGCAAGACTGCGTTCAGCGAGCCGAGGTGCGCCTCGTGGCGCTCGACGTCCTCTTCAATGCGGAGAGCTGGGCAGACATTGTCCGGGAGTCACAGGAGATCGTGGAGCTCGCCCTCAAGGGACTGCTCAGGGCCCACGGGGTCGCGCCGCCCCGGGTGCATGACGTGTCCGACGTGCTGGAGGCGGAGCGCCACCGGCTTCCGGACGCACTCGTGTCCGAACTCCCGATGCTGATCCAGGCGTCACGCAGGCTCCGACGCGACCGCGAGCTGGCCTTCTACGGCGCCGAGGATCTCACACCCTCCGGCTTCTACGAGCGAGCCGATGCCGAGGAGGCACGCTCGAGCGCCAGGCACGCAGTGACCGTCGTCCGGCCCCACGTTCCGGGGTGAGTGGAGTACAGCCCCTGGCGAGCCAGCGTTCACCTTCGCTCCCTCGCCCCCCGATCGGGAGGAGAATGATGCGCAGTTCGAAGACAGGAGTGGTGGTGTTGGGGGCCATGTGCGCGGCATTCGCCTCCGGTTGCACCGAGAGAGATGCCGGGGATGCCCTGTGTGGCTTCGAGTTTTCGCAGGATGCCTCGGCTCCGCTGGAGATCCAGTCGGATGTCGGGGATCCCGATCCGGAGATCGCACATATCGCCGACATGCTCGAGCTGCAGGATGGCCGGCTGGTGATTCTGGATTCCCGCACACCGAGTCTTGTGGCGACGGACGCTCAGGGTACCGTCCTGTCCATTCAGATCCTGAGCAGGGGCGACGGTCCCGGCGAGTTTCGGATGCCGTTGAAGCTGGTCTCAGGTCGGGAGCCCACGATCGGGGTCTTGGACTACGGGGCGGCCCGGGTTGCCTGGGTCGATATCGATTCCGGTGAGTTCGAGGGTCAACTCAGTCTCCCCGCTCCCGGGGCGCGCCAGGTCATCCCCCTTCCTTCTGGCGAAGGCTTCTGGGTTGGTTTCAACAGCTCAGCGGGTGCGGCGACAAATCTCGCAACTCTGATTTCCTCCACCGGCGAGATGCTCCTGGAGGTGGGGCCGCTTCCGGACGAAGATCGCGCCTGGGGAGGGGGAGGGATCACGCTGCTCCGGGACGGTACTCTGGTGATCGCGTCGGGACAGCCGGGATACTGGTATTCCTTCCTCCCTGAGGATGGACTGGCACGCGCTGGGAGCGAGGTGGCGCCAGCGGCTCGACCACCCAGGAGAATCACGCTTCCAAACGGACAGGTGGAGGCGGAATCGGACGTGGGGGTCTGGGGGATGGTGGCCCTGCCCGAGGATCGCGTGCTCGTGATGTTCATCGAGCGTACGGGCTCGGGAGCGACCCTCTCCCTTGCGCCGAGGGCTCACGTGTTTGATCGCCAGGGTATCCTGCTGGGCGAGGTCCAAGGAGAAATTGGCTGGCCGATCCTGCCTTCCTCACGATCCGGACACCTGCTGGTGGTTCAGCAGGAACCGCTGCCGCATATCAACCGCGTTCACCTCTCGGAGGCCCCGTGCGAGTGAGTGACTGCGCACCGCCCGACCCCGTTGGGGCGCAGGTCATGGTGACCCTGCGGAAGCGACTGTTGGACAGGTAGCGCGGCGCGACATGCATGCGCGGCGCGATCCAGGTCCTGTCCCCCCTGGGCCACCCTCGGCTCACGCGATCGCGACCCCGTGGCCTCGCGATGACACGCCATCTAGAGCGACTTGAGGTACTCGACCAGGTCGCTTTTCTGCGAAGTGGAGAGGTTCAGTCCCATTCTCGAATTGTACAGTTCCACGACCGCTTCCAGGGTGGCCGCGACGCCGTTGTGGAAGTAGGGTCCACGGATCGCCAAGGCCCGCAGCGGCGTGGTCCGATACAGCTTGGTGGCGCTCCGCTCTGCATAGCTCGGTACCCCACCAGGCTCCGGCTCGCTCACGACCTCGGACGGCGCGTGCAGCCGCTCATTCGCGTCGCTGAGGGTGGCGCCGCT